>DAIQNV010000072.1:0-14641 GCA_036788215.1 Phycisphaerales bacterium
CGCCACGCTTCGCGCCGTTGCCCCTTCCCGCCCGATCCCGCTCCGTCACCAACAGAACAGGCGTGATCGCGCCGCTTTGACAGGGCGGGGCGCACCTCCCACTATCCGAGCGGCACCCCCGCCCGCTACGCTGTCCTCCCCAACACGCCCCCGGAGATCCACGCATGCCCATTCTCGTCGACAAGGACACCAAGGTCATCTGCCAGGGCATCACAGGCTCCTTCGGCGCGGTGCACACCAAGGGCTGCCTGCACTATGGCACCAAAATGGTCGGGGGCGTCACCCCGGGCAAGGGCGGGACCAAGGACGAGAACGGGCTCCCCATCTTCGACACCGTCAAGCAGGCGGTCGACGCGACCGGCGCCGACGCCACCATGATCTTCGTCCCACCCGCCTTCTCCGCCGACGCGATCCTCGAAGCCGCGGACGCCGAGCTCCGCCTCATCTGCTGCATCACCGAGGGCGTGCCGGTCAACGACATGATCAAGGTCCGGGGCCGGCTCGACGAGATCAACCTCGCCGCCTCCGGCGCCCACGCCAGCAACAGCCCGGGCCTCATCACGCTGGTCGGGCCCAACTGCCCGGGCGTGATCACCCCCGGACCCAAGACCGGCGGGGGCACGGGCCCGAGCGACGTCTACACCAACGGAGGCTGCAAGATCGGCATCATGCCGGGCTACATCCACATGCACCGCTCCGAGAAGGGCTGCACCACCGGCAAGACCGTGGGCATCGTCAGCCGCTCGGGCACCCTCACCTACGAAGCGGTCTGGCAGACCTCCAACCTGGGCATCGCCCAATCGAGCTGCGTGGGCATCGGGGGCGACCCCGTCCGGGGCATGAGCCACATCGATGTCATCCGCCTCTTCGAGGCCGACCCCGACACCGACGGCATCCTGATGATCGGCGAGATCGGGGGCACCGACGAGGAGGCCGCCGCCGCGTACATCAAGGAGCACGTCAAGAAGCCCGTCGCCGCCTTCATCGCGGGGCGCACCGCCCCCCCCGGCAAGCGCATGGGCCACGCCGGGGCCATCATCTCGGGCGGCGCGGGCCACGAGACCGGCACCGCGGACGGCAAGATCAAGGCCCTTCGCGCCGCGGGCGCCGTGATCGCCGAGACCCCCGCCGATATGGGCAAGGCGATGGCCAAGGCCTTCGGGCTGTAAAGGGCCGCAGACACCAGCCCCGAGCGTCAGCGACGGGCCTCACCGACCAACCTCACACCACAAACGCACCCCTTCACGCGCATCGCCGTCCCGAAAGCACCCTCTCCACAGCCTCACTACTTCCCCCGCTTGAGCGCGTAGTGCCCGTGGATAGCCCACACAAGCGGGACCGCAACGCCCAGCGTGGAAGCGCCGAGCGAGGCCACCACGACAGCGGGCGTGACGACGCGCTCGGTGCTGAAGTCGGCCCCAACGGTGCCGAAGGCCTGCACAGCGACCCACACATTGTCGAGCACCACGAGCAGCAGAAGCAGGATCGCCAGGAAACTGACCGACTGCGCGGTCCGGGTCATGACTCTCTGCACGCCTTGATCGTCCATGGTCGCCCCTTTCCGGCCTCGGGTGGCCCGAATCGGAACGACGCTAGAACCGCCTCCGTCCGCCCGGCGCTGAGCGCGACCCAGATCCGATCCGCGTTCCTACGAACGTCGCAGGGCCCGGAATCGGTTGGTCCCGATCACGCGCCGAGACGCGTCAACAACCCCCGCAGCGTCTCCGCGGTCACCGTCGCCTCCGGAGCCACCAGCCTCGACCGCACCCGCGGGTCCGGCCGGTAGTCGCTCACCCGCTGCGCAAGCTGCTCCGCCAGGTTCGCCGCCGCGTGCTCCACGCGGTGCAGCACCTCGCCGGGCAGAACCCCGCTCGAACACTCCGCGAGCGCCGCCGCGATCTCGTCGAGCGTCTGGCGGGCCAGGCGCGTGTCCTCCGCCACCCGCCCGAGCACCGGCGACCGCAACGCCACCGCGGTCCCGAGCCTCCGGCCACCCTCGAACGCCGGCTGCGGGCTCGCCGGGCTCGCCTGCGGCGCCGCCGACGGAACAAACGACCCGAAGTCCGTCATCGCCAGCATCCCGCTCGTCTGCTCCATCTGGTGCACCGCGGCACTCGTCCGCTGCCGGATGCCCGCGATGGACTTCGCCACGCGATCGGTCGCCGCCTGCGTCCGGTCCGCCAGCTTGCGGACCTCCTCCGCCACGACGCCGAAGCCCCGCCCGTGCTCGCCCGCCCGCGCCGCCTCGATCGCCGCGTTCAGCGCGAGCATGTTCGTCTGCTCGGTGATCTCGTTGATCTCCTCCAGGAAGTCCCCCACCTGGTCCGCCTCGGCGCCGAGCGAGCCGACACTCGCCGCGGTCTCGCGCACCGTGTCCGCAAGACGCGACAGCCCCGAGCCCGGGACGAAGGTCGGGCCGGGGGTGGGGCCGGGGGTGGGGCTGGGGGTGGGGGCCGCCTGCTGCGGGGGCCGATCGACCACCTCCCCCTCGTACGCGTCGACGCCCTCGACCGAGATCGACCGCGCGATCTCCGAGGGCTCCACCTCGTGGATCCGGTCGAGCGCCCCGTGCGCCAGGTGCGTCGCGTGCGCGACCGTCGCGTCGAAGCGGTGCACCGCGTTGGAGAGGGCATCGAGCGCCGCCCGGTGCTCGTCGAGCAGGTCGCGGGCGAGCTCCTGCACCGGGGGCAGGGCCTCCGGCTCGGGCTCATCAGCGATCCCCTGCTGCGCCCGCGCCTGCGCCTCCTTCGCGGCGCGGTCCATCCGCGCCGCCGCGTCGCGCACGCTGTCCACGATCTCCGTCATCCGGTGCTGCACCGAGCCCACCGCCCTGGTCAGCCGGTCGTAGCCCCCGTTGCCCGACGCATCGAGGGGCGGGACGGAGGTATCGCCATGCGCCGCCGCTTCCAGGGCCTGGATGATCTTCCCGAGCCGGCGGAGGCGCACGCCCCCCGAGATGCCCGTCGCGACGAACCCGATCCCACCCAGTCCGATCGCGCCGAACCCGACGAACACCCCCAAAGGCGGCGCCGTCGCCAGGCTCTCCAGCCCGTCCCGGTCAAACCGCATCCCCGCGATCTCGACCGCCTCGGGCACCGGCACCGGCGCGGGCGTCTCCACCTCGGGCGGGTCGAACGGGATCGGCTCCGCGTTCACCACCGCAGCCAGCGAAGCCGCGATCGTCGGCGCCGGGTCGTAGTCGATCTCCGCGTTCAGCCAGCGGGGCCAGGCAGCGATCGCCGTCTCGAGCTCCGCCAGCGCCGTCCGCGCGTTCGCGGTCGCCACCGGGCTCGCCGCCGCGGTCCGCGCCGCCGCCGCCGCCCGCGCACTCGACCGCTCAAACGCCGCGATCGCCTCCGCGGCGCTGGCGCGGATCGGGATCAGCATCGCCTCGCGTTCGTCCATCTGAGCCGCGTGCACCGCGACGACGAGCCTCGAAAGATTCGTCCGGTACCGGTCGGCCCGGGCCAGGTAGCCCCGTTCCGCCTCCGTCACCGGCGCGAGGTCGGGCTCCGGCGGAGCGATCTCGACCGGCTCATCCGGCAGGCGGTGCGGCGCGACCGCCCCCCACAGGCCGAGCGCCCCCCCCGCAAGGGCCCCGAGGGCGGCGATCGAGACGGCGACGGTGCTGGTGCTGCTCAGGCCCACGGAACACTCCCTCCGACACACTGCCCACCTCCGGCGCGCAGCGGTCCCCGCGCGACGGGCGGGTCTGGGGGTCGCCATCGACGGGGAACGGGCCCCCACTGAGCACGCAGAACCGGCAAACCCCGTGATCCGGGTAAGCGACACCGGTGGCGCGGGCGCAAGGGCCGAGAACGAGCACATGACCAAAGGAGCACAGGGCCAAAGGGCCAAAGGGCGCACCAAAACAGCAACAGCCCGGCGGAAAGCCGGGCTGTCGCGTCTGACTCACCTCTCCTCGAGCGGGCGGCCTGCGAAACCGTCGCGGGAGTCAGATCCGGGAGCGCACCCCCGCAGAAAGGGACCGCTCAGCACCGTCTCGCGGCTCAGCGACGGCGCCGGGTCGCGAAGCCCGTCGCAATGAGCAGCACGCCCGCAGCGCCGGGGCCCGGGACGAGCGTCACGGACAGGTTGTCGATGCCGAAGGACTCATCGTCCCCGCCCTGCCAGGCGGGCCCGGAAGCCCAGAACTCGATCGTCAAGGTCGACCCCGTGTGGGCAAACTCGAGCGCCCCGTCACCCGCGAAGGCGATCGCCGAGTCCAGGTGCCAGGGGTGGAATCCGAGCGACGAGGGAGCCGCCAGCATGTTCACCGCCGGACCCTCGTAGGTCCCCCGCCCCGCATCACCCCCGCGGTTCGAGAACACCTCGCTGAACATCGTCACGCCATCGATCGCGATGTTGAAGCTGTCCGGGCCCCAGTTCTCCTCCTCCAGCCCGTCCCACGAATCGATCAGCGCCAGCAGGAACTCGACACGGATCGCCGAGTGCTCGCCCAGCCCGGTCAGCGTCACCGTCGTCCGCTCGCTCTGCACCGAATCGTTCACCAGCATCAGCCCATCAAAGAGCATGTCGTTCACACCCAGGCCCGCGAAGCCCTCGACGTCCCGCAGTTCGCCCGCCCCGGAGACCCGGGCGTCGGCGGTCGAGAAATCGGTGTAGAAGACGCCGCTGTCAGCCATCGCGGGGCAGGCAGCCATAGCCAGAGCCACAGCGCCCATGCGGTTGAGCATGTTCATTCTCAGATCCTCTCTGCTCGTCTGTCATCACCCGCCGGGCAGATCCCGAGGGGCGTGCCGCCGAACCCACGGAGGACTCGGCTGCACACAAGGTGCCTCAGATCAGAGGCTTACGCCAACCCGGTCCGTGGGCAATCGCCTCGCGGTTGCACGCGCGCTGCGGATTACAAAGCGTTGGCAAACGGGGCAAGAACCGGGCGTGAAGCTGGGAAAGCAGCGGGAGCCGGGCAAGGCCGGTTCCCGGGCCCGAAACCGACGATTTCAGCTCGCCTCCGCACGCCGGACCGCCCGGACCGCCTCGCCCTGCGCCCGGTGCACCCGCATCGAATCCCACGCAAAGAGCGCCACCCCCACCCAGATCGACGCGAACACCACCGCCTGCGAACCGCTGAACGCCTCCCCGAACGCCAGCACCGCCACCAGGAGCTGCATGCTGGGCGAGATGTACTGCATGAACCCGATCGTCGTCAGACGCAGGCGCTTCGTCGCCGCCGCGAACCAGATCAGGGGCAGGCTCGTCACCACCCCCGCCAGCACGAGCAGCCCCGCCGTCCCGGGCCCCTCGCGCAGGAACGCCAGCCCCGCCCCCTCCCCCAACTCCACCACGCCCGACCCGACGAGCCCGAGGAACACCAGCGCGAAGGGCGCCACCATCGCCGTCTCCACCGCCAGCCCCAGGATCGGACCCACCGGCGCCCGCTTGCGCACCAGCCCGTACAGCGCGAACGAGACCGCCAGCGTCAGGCTGATCCACGGGAGCTCCCCCACCACCACCGTCTGCACCACCACCCCCGCCACCGCGAACCCCACCGCCACCCACTGCAGCCGGCGCAGGCGTTCCCCGAGGAACACCATCCCCAGCACGATGCTGCACAGGGGATTGATGAAATACCCCAGGCTCGCCTGCATCAGCCGCCCGGTATCCACCGCGACGATGAACACCAGCCAGTTCACGCTCACCAGCGCCGCCGAGACAAACAGCACCCCCAGCATCCAGGGCCGCCCCGCCAGCGCCCGCACCTCCCCCATCCGCCGGGTCCACGCCAGAACCGCAAACAACAGCACCACCGACCACACCACCCGGTGCGCCAAGACCTCGAACGGGCTCACATGCCCCACCGCCCGGAAGTAAAACGCTGCCAACCCCCACCACCCGTAGGCAGCCAGGGCGTACAGAAGACCCGCCCGGACGCGGGCCTCATGCTCAGCGTGGCCAGGGGAGTGGGCGTGGTCACCGGGATGCGCGGGGCGCGGGTCGGCCATGGGGGGGGGCTGGAGCGTAGCGCGACGCCCGATCGAGTCCGGGAAGCAGTCAACCGCCCGCCGGACCGATGTTCCGCCCTCCCCGATGGCCCGCCGGCAACGACCCCGCCGGGGAGCCGGTCTACAGTCGCCCGCACGAGCCCCGGGACCCGAGGGAGGACCCAGGGCCCCTGCTGTACCAGCACAAACAGCCCCCAGGAGAGGATGTCCACGATGGCGGAGCAGAAGGCGACCAACCTGCACTACGACGAGTCCAAGGTCACGCGCGAACAGCGCTGGGAGACCATCGGCGCCCACGGCATCACCCTGTGGTTCACCGGGCTCTCGGGCTCGGGCAAGACCACCGTGGCCCTCGCCCTCGAGCACACGCTCATCAACGCCGGCGTCCCCTGCTACCGCCTCGATGGCGACAACATCCGCCGGGGCCTGAACAAGAACCTGGGCTTCAGCGCCGAGGACCGCGCCGAGAACATCCGCCGCATCGGAGAGGTCTGCAAGCTCTTCAGCGACGCCGGCGTCGTCACCCTCTCCAGCTTCATCAGCCCCTACAAGGCCGACCGCGACCAGTGCCGCGCCCTCCACCAGGAAGCCGGCCTCGACTTCTGCGAGGTCCACGTCTCCACCAGCCTCGAGGTCTGCGAAGGTCGCGACCCCCACGGGCTCTACAAGAAGGCCCGCGCCGGCGAGCTCAAGGGCTTCACCGGCATCGACGACCCCTACGAGGCCCCCGAAAGCCCCGAGCTCCTGCTCGACACCGGCATCCTCAGCGTCGAGGAGTCGGTGAAGAAGTGCGTCGCCTACCTCGTCTCCAAGGGCGTCGAGCTGAAGAAGTAACGCCCCCCCACCGCGACGAACATAACCACGGCCCCGCTCGGATCACGAGCGGGGCCGTTGTCGTTTCATCGCTCGTCGCTGCGTGCGTCAGCAATCCACCCCGCCCCCCGCCCCCCTACCGTCCCTTCCCACCCGCCAGGAGACCCGCCCCATGCCCGACTACGCCAAGATGCTCGAAGCCGCCCGCGAAGCCGTCGTCCTCGCCTCGGGCGTCTGCCGGCAGGTCCAGTCCGCCCTCGACGAGGTCCGGGCGATCACCAAGGACGACAAGAGCCCCGTCACCATCGCCGACTTCGCCAGCCAGGCCATCGTCGCCCGCACGCTCAAGGAGCGCCTGGGCTCCGTCACCCTCGTCGCCGAAGAGGGCACCGCCTTCCTCCGCGAGGAAGGCCACGAGCCCCACCTCGAGGCCGTCCTCGCCGCGGTCCGCGAGATCTGGGACGACGCGACCGCCGAGGACGTCCTGAGCGCCATCGACCTCGGCGCCGGCGACACCCACCACCACGCCTTCTGGACCCTCGACCCCATCGATGGCACCAAGGGCTTCCTCCGCAACCAGCAGTACGCGGTCGCCCTCGGTTACATCGAGTCGGGCACGCCCACGCTGGGCGTCCTGGGTTGCCCCAACCTCCCGCGCGACATGTCCGGCCCCCTCGACGAGGCCGACCCCGAGGGCTCGCTCTACTTCTGCATCAGGAACGAGGGCGTCTACGAGTCCACCGCCAACGACGCCTCCGCCGAGGCCATCCGCATCACCCGCCTCGACCACGACACCGGCGAGGAGATCTGCATCACCGGCTCCGTCGAGAAGGCGCACTCCAACGTCTCCGACGAGGCCCGCATCCTCGACTGGCTCGCCACCGAGAAGAACGAACTCATCGGCGAGCCCGTCCGCCTCGACAGCCAGTGCAAGTACGCCGTCGTCGCCCGGGGCCAGGCCGACGCCTACCTCCGCATGCCCACCAAGCCGGGCTACATCGAGCGCATCTGGGACCACGCCGCCGGCGCCCTCATCGCCAGCGAGTCCGGCGCCGCCGTCACCGACATCTTCGGGAACAGCCTCGACTTCAGCCAGGGACGGGGCCTCGAGAAGAACAAGGGCGTCATCTGCGCCCCGCCCCGCCTCCATGGCGAGATCATCGCCGCCATCAAGGCCCTGGGCATCAAGCCCGCCTGACCCGGGACACCCTCAGGCCGCATCGCTGGGCACGCCGGGCACGCCCCCGTCGCACCACGATGCGCACGCCTCGATGAACGCCCGGGGCCGGATCGGCTTCGTCAGGTGATCATCGCACCCCGCCGCCAGGCACTTGTCCCGGTCCCCGTCCATCGCGTGCGCCGTGAGCGCCAAAATCGGCCCCAAGTGCCCCATCTCGCGCGCCCGCCTCGTCGCCTGGTACCCGTCCATCTCGGGCATCTGCATATCCATCAGCACCAGGTCAAAGGGCCCCGCGTGCCCGAGCGCCTCGACCGCCTCGACCCCCGTCTCCGCCCGCACGACCGACGCCCCCGCCCGCTCCAGCAGCATCGCGAACAGGCGCTGGTTGTCCTCCCCGTCCTCCGCCAGGAGGATCCGACGCCCCCGCAGCGACGCCGCCGGGATCACACCCTGGCTCTCCTCCACAGGTTCCTTGAACACCGGCACCCGCCACTCCACGCCCGCGCCCACGCCGCAGGGCACCTCCAGCGTGAACGTGCTCCCCTCCCCCTCCACCGAGTACACCCGGAGCGACCCGCCCATCAGTTCCGCGAGCCGGCGCGACACCGTCAGCCCCAGCCCCGTCCCCCCGTGCCTTCGCGACATCGAAGCGTCCCCCTGCGCGAAGGGCTCGAAGATCGCGTCCAGCCGGTCCTCCGGGATCCCGATCCCCGTATCCTGCACCGCAACCGTCAGCGCGCACCCGCCGGGCCCTTCGTCGGCGCTCAGCACCACCCGCACCCGACCATCCCGCGTGAACTTCACCGCGTTCCCCACCAGGTTCAACAGGATCTGCCGCAGCCGCGTCGGGTCGCCCAGCACCGTCTCGGGCAGGGGCGACTCCACCGACACCGACAGCCGCGTGTTCATGCTCTTCGCCCGCACCTGCAGCAGCGAAACCACCTCTGCCGCGATCGACGCCGGGCTCATCTCCAGCCGCTCCACCTCGAGCCGTCCCGCCTCGACCTTCGACAGATCGAGCACGCCGTTCACAAGCTCAAGGAGGTGCCGCCCGTTCCGCCGGATCGTCTCCGCGTGCCCCCGGCGCTCCGCAGGATCGATCGACTCATCGTCGAGGACATCCGCGAACCCCAGCATCGCCGTCAGGGGCGTCCGCAGCTCGTGGCTCATGTTCGCCAGGAACGCCGTCTTCGCGGCGCTCGCGTTCTCCGCCTCCCGACGCGCGATCTCCACTTGCTGCGTCCGCTCCGCCACCTCCGCCTCGAGACACGAGTTCCGCGCCGCCAGGCTCTCCGCCAGTTCGCGCTCCAGCCGGTTCGCCTGCAGGCTCACCGCGAACTTGTTCAGGTCCAGGCAGAACAGCCAGCTCACCGCCGCCAGCGCCACCAGGAACACCGCCAGCAGCCGGTACGCCGGCCAGACGAACATCACCGCACTGAACGCATACCCCGTCAGCCCGCAGAACAGAAAGATCACCGCCAGCCGGTTCATCTGCACATTGCGGTCCCGCGGCGCCTCCGCCAGGTAACTCTTCCTCCAGAAGAGGAAGATCCGCAGGTACCACCCCATCACCGCAAGATTCCCGATGATCAGCGCGATGATCCAGGGCCAGTCCGAAGCGCCCTCCTGATCCACCATGCAGTGGATCCGGGGCATGTAACTCCCGTTATTCGTCCAGAATCCCATCACCCCCGACCCGAGGAAGCCGCCCCCGGCAACCACCCCGACCGGCGCCACCCCCGTGCACCAGTCCGCCGCCGCTCCGATCGCCGCAGGAACAGCCCCGTCCGGCCGCCCAAGGGCAAGCCCGAACCCGCCCACGACAAGCGCCGTCAGAAGCACAACGATCCCGATCCGCAGCGACATCAGGCCTCCCGGCGCACACGCGTCCAGGGTTCGCATCGACCGCGAACACACGGACACTCCAGATCCAGCCTCTACGCTACCACCGAACCCCCCGCCGCAACCCTATTTAACATGAAACTTCGGTGCTCACCCCACCCCGTAGCGGTGCCAAAGCTGCCACCCAACGGGCCTTCATGAAAGCACCACCCGCGATATGCCCCCACCCTTCCCACGGGCCACACGCGCCACACCACCCATGGATCCCCGAGCGTGAGCGAGCGGGCTGAAAAACCAGAAAGGCCGGGTGCCCCGGTCGACCCCGCGCCGGCGAGGCAGACCACGAACACCCGACCTCAAAAGAACCCGTCCCCGGTCCGTCTACTTCAACCCCAAACGCACGATCACCGGATGATGATCGCTCGGGGGCCGGCCATCCTCGCTCACACCCATCTCACGATCCACCCAAGCCTCGATGATCCGCGTCGACGGGGGCACCAGCACCGTGTCGATGAACCGCCCCGTGGTCAGACCGCCACGAAACCCGTTGAAGGTCCCAAGGGGCCCCTCCCCCGCCACCAGCACCGCATCGACCAGCCGGGGCGAGGGCGGCGCGATGCCATCACCCGTCGCGTCCCGGATCTCCCCGACGAGGTACCGACGCTCCGCGCTCTCCGGGGGCGCGTTGAAGTCGCCCAGCACGATCACCGGCTCCGTCCCCGCGATCGTCTCGATCCGGAACGCGATCAGCTCCGCCGACTCGCGCCGCGAAGCCTCCGACTGGTGATCCAGGTGCACGCTGAACACCCAGAACCCGTCGCGCTCCTCGTCCAGCCGATCGACGAACCGCTGGTAGCTCACCATCCGCGTGATCGTGTTCCCCCAGCTCGTGCTCGCCACGACATCGGGCGTGTCGCTCAGCCAGAACCGCCCCGTCTCCGTCAGCTCCAGCCGGTCCGGGCGGTACAGCACCCCGCAGTGCTCGCCCGCGTTCACCCCGTCATCACGCCCGTACCCCGCGTACGCGTACCCCGGCGCCGCCGCCAGCACCTGGTCGATCTGGAACCGCAGCGCCTCCTGCACGCTCACCAGGTCCCACGCCGGCGCCTCGGGCGTCCCACCCGGCCCGATCATCACGTCCACCACCCGGTCCGCCCGCAAAGGCCAACTGTTGGGCCCATCGTTCGCCGTCCCGAACCGGATGTTCCACGCCATCATCGTCAGCTCGCCCGGGTTCGCCCCCCGCTCGCCCCGCCCCGCCGCCTCCGAGGCCATACCCCCCGAACCGGCGTCCTTCTCCGATGAACACCCCGCGAGCCCCCCAAGGCACGCCACCATCGCCCCCAGCAAGCCGCCCACGACCACCCCTGCGAACCGCCGACCGCTGCGCCCAGTATCCATCGCCCGAGTCCTCCATCAGACCGCCCGCTTCGCCGGGGCAACGCCCCCCCGCACTGGCGGGACCGCCGCCATCCGCCGATACCCTACCCGCCCATGCTCGCCGAGGCCCTCCAGACCCTGGTCCCCACCACAGCCCCCACGCTGGCGGTCACCCTGGGCTGGCTCCCCCCGGACCTCGCCCCCTGGGCCGCGGGCGCCCTCATCGTCGCCATGATCGCCTGCCTCGCGACCGGCCGCTTCGGCGCCGACATCGTCCTCATGGGCGTCCTCACAGGCTTCGTCTGCTTCGGCCTCATCGATCCCGCCGACGCCGTCGCCGGCTTCGCCAGCCCGGGCGTCATCACCATCGCCCTGCTCTACGTCGTCTCCACAGGCATGAAGCAGACCGGCGCGACCAACATGATCACCGCCCGCCTCCTCGGGCGACCCAAGACCCTCATCGCCACCCAGCTCCGCCTCACCGCGCCCGTCGCCGCCGTCTCCGCCTTCGTCAACAACACGCCCATCGTCGCCATGTTCATGCCCGTCCTCGATGGCGTCGCCAAACGCGGTGGCTTCAGCCCCTCCAAGCTCTTCATCCCCCTCTCCTACGCCTCCATCCTCGGGGGCGTCTGCACACTCATAGGCACCTCCACCAACATCGTCGTCGCCCAGCTCCTCGCCACCAACGACGTCCGCGACCGCGCCGGCAACCCCGTCCGCTTCGAGATGTTCACCCTCTCCCCCATAGGCATCCCCATCGCCATCGCCGGCATCGCCTACATCCTCCTCCTCGGTCGCAAACTCCTCCCCGACCGACGCCCCGCCCACACGATCGAAACCCCGGGCGAAGCCCGCGAATACTCCGCCTCCATGAAGGTCAAGCCAGGCTCCCCCATCGTCGGCAAAACCGTCGAACAGGCCGGCCTCCGACACCTCCCGGGCCTCTTCCTCTCCAGAATCGACCGCGAAGACCGCTCCATCGTCGCCGTCCGGCCCGACGAGAAACTCCAGCCCGGAGACGTCCTCGGATTCGTCGGCGACCTCGACTCCATGGTCGACCTCAACCAGATCCGGGGCCTCGAGCCCACCGGCACCGACGCCCGCCCCGCCGGGCGCGCCCAGGCCCAGCTCATCGAGGCCGTCGTCTCCAGCTCCTCCCGCCTCGTGGGCCTCACCATCCGCGAGTCCGGCATCCGCACCCGCTACGAAGCGGTCGTCGTCGCGGTCCACCGCCGGGGCCAGCGCCTCCGGGGCAAGATCGGCGACATCAAGCTCCGCGATGGCGACACCCTCCTCCTCGAAGCCGAGCCCGGCTTCGAAGAACGCCACCGCGACTCCCGCGACTTCCTCCTCGCCACCGAACGCGCCGCCTCCGCCGCCCCACGCCACGACCGCGCCTGGGTCGCCCTCCTCATCCTCCTCGGGCTCATCATCTCCCTGGGCACCGGAGCCCTCAGCCCACTCACCGCCTCGCTCATCGCCGCCGGAGCCATGATCATCGGGCGCTGCTGCACCGGCCCCCAGGCCCGCGCCGGCGTCGACTGGCAGGTCCTCGTCACCATCGGCGCCGCCTTCGGCATAGGCCGGGCCATGACCGACACCGGCCTCGCCGACTCCATCGCCACCAGCCTCGTCAACGTCATCGCCGCCGCCGGATTCGAAGGCACACTCCGAACATACGCCCTGCTCGCCACCGTCTACATCGCGACCGTGGTCTTCACCGCTGTCATGACCAACAACGCAGCCGCCGTCCTCATGTTCCCCATCGCCCTCCTCATCGCGCAGCAGCAGGGCATCCCCGTCCTCCCCATGGCCGTCATCGTCGCCATCGCCGCCTCCTGCGAGTTCTCCACGCCCATCGGTTACCAGACAAACCTCATGGTCATGGGCCCAGGCGGCTACAAATGGCTCGACTACACCCGATTCGGCGGGCCCCTGACCCTCCTCGTCGCTGTCATCTGCATCGCCCTCGCCCCCATCCTCTACGGAAACTGAAGCGCAGGCCCCATCGCCCCGAAACACACGCTTCAGAGGCCCGATCCCGCGCCGACCCAACAAACCCGAGTACACTCCCCCCCGGTACGGGCTGGCCCAGCCGCCCCGGTCGGAAGAGAACACAACACCGCACGGGAGATTCGAGCCGTGGACATCCTCATCACCGGAGGCTCCGGCTTCATCGGGGGCTACTTCCACCGCGAGCTCATCGCCGCCGGCCACCGCATCGTCAACCTCGACCTCGTCGCGCCCACCGGCCCCGTCGCCGAGTCGCCCTTCGTCAAGGGCGATGTCCGCAACCCCGCCGCCGTCAAGGCCGCCCTCACCCACTTCGGCACACCCGTCGACAAGGTCGTCCACCTCGCCGCCGCACACCACGACTTCGGCATCGAGCACGACACCTACTACGACGTGAACGAAAACGGCGCCCGCGTCCTCACCGACGCCATGGACGACACCGGTGTCGCCGACCTCTCCTTCTACTCCACCGTCGCCATCTACGGAGAAGCCCCCGAGCCCGTCACCGAGGACTCACCCAAGAACTTCTTCAACCCCTACGGAGGCTCCAAGTGGGCCGCCGAGAAGGTCTTCATCCAGTGGGTCGAAAAAGGTCACAACAAAGAGGGCCACCAGCGCCGCTGCCTCACCATCCGCCCCACCGTCACCTTCGGCCCCAATAACTTCGCCAACATGTACTCCCTCATCCGCCAGATCCACGCCAACAAGTACCTCCAGTTCGGCCCCGGCACCAACATCAAGTCCCTCAGCTACGTCGAGAACATCGTCGACGCCACCCTCTACCTCTGGGACCACCCCGGACGCGCCGACTACGACCCCTACAACTGGATCGACAAGCCCGACCTCTCCTCCGCAGGCATCGCCGAGTGCGTCTTCAAAAGCCTGGGCAAGCCCGCGCCCCGCTCCCACCTCCCACTCGCCCTGGGCCTCGCCGCCGGCATCCCCTTCGATGTCGTCATCAAGCTCACCGGCAAGAACCTCCCCATCTCCACCGCCCGCATCAAGAAACTCTTCGTCGCCCAGACCAAGTACGAAGCCGACAAGGTCCTCGCCACCGGCTATCGCCCCAAGGTCCCCCTCGCCGAGGGCATCGACCGCATGTGCCGCTGGTACCTCGAGCAGGGCCGCAACGAATCCGCCACCTGGCACATCCCCCCCGCCAAACCCGCCCCGGGCTGACCCACCAACGGTGCCCCGAACCGCCGCGCAGCGGCGCTTCGGGCCGGTCCCACACCATCGCCGGGTGCCGTGGTCGATCCGCCTCCACCCGGTGCCACTGACCCGGCTCCGCGGGTCAGTGCCGCCCCACGCCGGGTGCCGTGGTCGATCCGCCTCCGCGGATCGGCCACGAACGACCGACACCGAACCATCGGCCCCAACCCCCGCTCACCACCCGGTGCCACTGACCCGGCTCCGCGGGTCAGTGCCGCCCCACGCCGGGTGC
>DAIQNV010000072.1:14741-16104 GCA_036788215.1 Phycisphaerales bacterium
CGTGGTCGATCCGCCTCCGCGGATCGGCCACGAACGACCGACCCCGAACCACCACCCCTCGCCCGCTGCTTTCCCCTCGCCGCTCGCCGCCTCCCCCACTCCGTCTCTCCGTCTCTCCGTCTCTCCATCTCTCCCCACTTGGCCCTTTGTCCATTTGGAATCTGGCTATTTCATCGGCCCCTCGCGCCCCGCGAGGGATGCAACGCCCCACTCAACCGAAGCGCAATCCGCTCCGCCGCCCGCTCACCCGTCCCCAGCCCCGACTTGCTCCGACGCTCCGCATCGACCGCATCATCGAGCAGGTCGATCGTCATCAAGGGGTCCAGCCGCGTCGCCGCCGCCAGGATCGCATCCGCCGCACCTCCCCACCCCGCCAGCTTCTTCAGGTTGAACCCCCGGATACCCGCCGCGTTCCCCGCCGCCACCATGTGGATGTTCGTCGCCGTCTGCGCCGCCGCGATCACCGCCATCACACCCGCGTCCGAAGAACTGTTGTCGAAGATGTGCCGCAGCGTCCGGATCGCCTGCTCAGGCCGCGTCATCGCGATCGCGTCCTTCACCTCCGGGAACGCGTTCTCGTGCTGATACCCCTCCCCCGCCAACTCCAGGATCAACTCCACCGTGATCGCCCCCCCGCGCCCCGCCGCCACCGCCAGCTTCTCGATCTCCCGCTCCAGACGCGCCAGGTCCGTCCCCAGCCTCTGGACCAGCAGGTTCGCCGCATCCGGCGCGATCGTCGCGTCATTCAGCTTCGCAAACTCCCTCACACGGCTCACCGCCTGGGGCACCGTCGGGGGCTCACACTTCCGCACCGCCGCCGTCGGGCACGCGACGACCGCCTTCAGAAAGTTCGAAGGCCCCAGCCCCTTCCCACGCATCAAGAGCGTCGCCCCCTCCGCCGGCGCCTCCGCGTACCGCGTGAACAGGGGCAGCGTCTCCCCCAGGATCACCCGCTCCGCGTTGTCCAGCACCACCAGCTTGTGCGCCGCCATCAGCCCGAACGAGCGGCACTCATCCAAGACCTCCGCCGCCGTCGACTCCCCCATCGACTCCCCGTCAAACCGAACGGTGTCGAACTCCCCGTGCGCCTTCTTCATCGCCGCCCGCAGTTCCTCGCTGTACTTCGTCTGCAGCCCGAAGTCCTTCCCGAGCAGGAGCGCCATCGTCGTCCCCGCCCCGAGGTCCCCCCGATCAGTGACCCCCGCCGCCTTCGTTCCCGCCGCCTTCTTCGCCATACCCAGAGAATAGAGCCACACCACCCCCCGCGCACCGCCCCCCATGGGTGCCACTGGCCGCTCGCCGGCCAGTGCCGGGTGCCGTGGTCGATCCGGCCCTGCGGATCGGCCACGAACGAAAGACACCG
>DAIQNV010000073.1:0-15777 GCA_036788215.1 Phycisphaerales bacterium
GCCAGGCTCGCCGCGATCGCGATGTTCTTCACCGCGTTCAGCCCCAGCATCACGATCGCCCGGTTGATCGACCCGATCTGCCCGGGCAACCCGTAGAACGAGCTGTTGACCACCTTGAGGATCCGGCTGCACAGGGCCGGGTCGTTCGAGATGACCTTGTGAAGGTCTTGGGCCGTCGACTTCGGATCCTCGACCAGGTCGATGATCTTCATCGTGATCTCGGGCAGCGTCGCGATGTGGCTGATCTCCCGCAGGGCCCCCGCCACCACCTGCTCGCGCTGCTCGGTCGTCGTGCTCATTCCGGTTTCTCCCGTCGTTGAAGGTCCCCCCTTCCATCGGCGCACCGGAAGCCCGACTTTGTTCCGCCTCGCACTCTTCACAGGAACCGCAACCCGCCCGACGCACAGCACGCGAACACCGACCCCCGAAACCACCCGCCCTCAGTCCGCCCAGCGCTTCCGCAAGACACCCGGTTCGTAGGGGTCAAACGCGCAGAGCGCCTCCGCCGCACGCGCCCCCGCCCGCCCATCCCCGAAGGGGTGCGCCCCGGGTTCCGGCGGCGCGCCCCGCGCCCGCTCGATCGCCTCCCGCACCCGCCCCGCGTCCTCCTGCTCCACCCGCACCACCCCGGGCGCCGGCTCGCGCCCCCCCTGGCGCGGGCCGACATCGACCACCGGGCACCCGAGCGCCGGCACCTCGATCAGCCCCGCGCTCGAGTTCCCCACCACCACCCCGTTCTCGCGGGCAAGCCGCGCCACCGTCCGCAGGAACTCCACCCGGGGCAGGTGCTCAAACAGCCTCACCGAACCCGGAGCCCCCAGGAGCGCCCGCATGATCCCGTCCCGCCCCGGGTCGTGGTTGGGGTGCAGCGCCAGCACGCGCTTGCCGCTGACCGCCTCCAGCACCGTCGCCGCCCCGTGCTCCTCCGCCTCGTCCGCCCGCCCGATCGGGTGGAACGCCACCAGCACCTCGGGCCGCCCCAGGGCCTCCCACCGCTCGTCCCCGATGGGCTCGACCGCCTCCAGCCCGTCGATCGCCGGGCTCCCCACCACCACGATCCGCGCCGCAGGCTCCCCCATCCGCCGGATCCGCGCCGCGCTCGCCTCCGTCGCCGGAAGGTGCAGGTGCGCCAGCTTCGTCACCGCGTGCCGCATCGCCTCGTCCGCCACGCCCTCCGCCACGTCCCCCCCGTGCAGGTGCGCCACCGCGAACCCACCGATGCTCGCCGCCGCCGCCGCCGCGAACGCCTCGATCCGGTCCCCCAGCACCACCACCCAGTCGGGCTTTAGACGCTCGAAACTCCGCCCGAACCGCCCGATCCCCTTCCCCGTCGCCTCGACATCCCCCGCCCGCCCCGCCCGACCCGCCACCTGCATGGGCACCGAGTCCGCCACCCGGAACTGCGTCTTCACATCGCGAAACGTCAGCGCCGGCTGGATCAGGTGCGCCCCCGCCGCGATCACCAGGAGCTCCAACTCCGCCCGCGCCTCCACCGCCCGCATCACCGGCGTCAACAGCCCAAAGTCCGCCCGCGACCCCGTCACCACCGCCACCCGCCTGGGCCGATCCGGCGTCGGACGCGTATCCAGCCGCCGCTCATCTTCGGGATTGCCCCAGCCGTCTCCGATCATCAAGCCAAGCATAGAGCGCCCGAATGTCGACGAGCCCCGACAAGCCCAAAGCGTCAGCGCCGGGCCTCTCCGACATAGTCGCCGCACCCGACGCACAACCGTCCCACCGCACCCGCTTCACCAATCCGACATCGCACCCATACACAACCCCGCAGCCCGGCCCTCACGCTTCGGGCTGGTACACAACCGCCCTACCCAAGCTCGCGCGTCGGCGTCCTCCGATGCCGGTCCTGATCGCGCACATACGCGATCGCCGCGACGAGCGATCGCTCATCGTTGAGCCACCGCGTCGAACCATGCCGCGTCCACACTTTCGCGTCAGCACCCACCAACCCACACTCCCGAAGCCGTCGCGTCGACCACGCCTTGAAGTCGGCCATCACCCGCTCGGGCACGACCGACGCCGAAACCACCGCATGCACATGGTTCGACCGCACCGCAAGCTCCGAGAGTGTCCACCCCCGATGCTCGCTCACCTCGCGCATGGTCTCGTCGACGCTGGACCGCATCGCCTCGTCGAGAACGACACCCCGCCCGACCCACCCCCGGTCCCGCCGAGCAAGAACAGCATCGGGCGCACGCACGCCCACGCCGCCCGCAGCATCCTCCCCCACCCAACCCCGCTCATCCCCCCGCACCCACGAGCCATAAGTCGTCCAGGTCAGAAAGTACGCCAAGGGCGGCCTCATCCCCCGAGACTACCCCGGGACTCCACCCCACACCAGCCCAAAGCGTCAGCGCCGGGCCTCACCGACCTCCGGACCGCCCCCAACGCACGACCCCCCCAGCCACCCCCGCGTCGCCAATCCCGACCCCTCGCCCACGACACGACCCTCGCCGCCCATCGCTCACGCTCAGGGCTGGTACAGGCCACCTACAAGCCAAGATCCGCCCCCACCAAAGGCACATCCGCCCCCACCCCCCGCACCACGCGCCCCCCCACCACCTCGCCCATCCGAAAGGGCTCGATCCCCGTCCCTGGCCGCTTGATCGTCACATCACCCGCCCGAATCACCTCGCCCGCTTCGAGCGCCCGCGTCGTCACCACCGACTGCCGGCTCACCTCCCGCACATCGCGCTCGCACTCCAGCACCCGCTTCTCCCCCCCCACGCGCATCGCCGGCACCCGGTCCGGCAGCGCCGCGACATACGCCCTCATCCCCACCCCATCGAGCGACGCCGCGTGATCCGGGCCCTGCGCCCGCGTGTCGTAGGTCAGGTGCTTCTCCAGCAGCGCTGCGCCCGTGCCGACCGCCAGCGCCCCCGTCCCCGTCCCGGGCGTGTGATCGCTGTATCCCGTCACCAGCCCCGTCGCCCCCGCGATCGCCCCGATGCCGCCCAGTGCCTCATCCGGCGCCGGATAGCTGCTCACGCACTGCAGGACCGCCAACCGATCGCGTGCCGACTCCAGCCACCCCACGCCCCGCACCACCTCATCGAGCGTGCTCGCCCCCGTGCTCACGATCAGGGGCCGGCCCGTCCCCGCCAGCGCCTCCAGCAGGGGCCGGTTGATGATGTCCGGGCTCGCGGTCTTGTACGCGTCCCAAGGAAGCCTCTCCGCCACCCCCACCAGCTCCACGCTGAACACGCTCACGATCGCATGAATCCCCCGCGCGTGCGCCCGCTCCACTACCAACGCCATGTCATCGATCGAGAGCTCCAGCCGGCGCAGCATCGCCAGGGGGTCCGTCTCGCCCGCCGCCCTCTGATACACCGCCAGCTTCGCCGCCTTGCTCATCAGCCGGTCGGTCTCGAAAAGCTGCAGCTTCACCGCGTCCGCGCCCGCGTCCGCCGCCGCGTCCGTCAGCATCAGCGCGCGCTCGACCGCGCCATCATGGTTCACGCCGATCTCGGCGATCACATAGGGCCTGTGCCCCGCCCCGATCTCCCGATCACCGATCCTCATGCCGCGTCGGTCACCGGGTCGGTCGCCTCGTCCTGCACCCAGCGCCGGTCGCGCAGGATCGCGTCCGCGACCAGGAGGTCCACCCGCGAGTCGATATCCACGACCTCCCCCTCACCCGTCAGGACGCCCCGGCGCTCGAGCCCGAAGAACGCGTGTGGCCCGTCCTGCACCCCCGGGATCTCGAGGAACAAGGCCCTCCGCGTCACCGCGATCACGCCCCCATCGGGCACATACGCCGGGGGCAGGTCCTGCCTGCGGAACACCCCGTGATTCAGGACGCCCCCCTCCCAGGGCATCACCATCCCGTCCTCACCCACCCGCGCCGTCCACCAGGGGTGATGCTTCCCGACCGGCGCGTAGCTCTGCACGCTGTCCGCGCCCGTCTCCTCCAGCATCCTCACCGCGCGGTCGATCAGATCATCAGGCCTCACCGGGACATTCCCGTAGAGGATCACGATCGTCTCGCCCTCGTAGTGCCCCGCCGCCGCCCGCGCCGCATCGTCGATCGTCGCCCCATCGCTCGACAGCCCCGGGCTCCGGTGGTGCACCCGCGCCCCCTCCGCCGACGCCAGCGTCAGGATCGCCTCACAGTCGCTCGACACGACGACCGTCCCGACCGTCTCCGCGCGCTGCGCCGCCCCGATCGTCCACGCGATGCACGGGCGCCCCGCCACAGGCAGCAGGTTCTTCCGCGGAAGCCCCTTGCTCCCCCCGCGCGCCAGGATGATCGCCAGTGCCTCCCTCGTCATACCGAAACCCCCGCTTTCTCACCGATGACACCCACCAACGCCGGCTCCGCCGCCCGCGCCCGGCTCCGCACCAACCGACGCCACACACCGTCGACGCCCTGCGTCCGCACATCGCCCACGCGCTCGCCCCTCGGGCCCACGACCACCCCGTCGCACCGGATCGACATCTCCTCCCGCTCCGCCCGCGCCCGCGCCGCCAGGGGCAGGGGCAACGCCCGGATCCGCCGCTTCGCCTTCAGATACCCCTCGCCCACCTCGCCCCCCGCCCCCGAGGGCAAGGGATCGATCGCCGCCGCCCCCGTCACCATCGTCCACCCGTCGTAGAAGGGCTCGATCTGCCCGTACACCTCGTCGCACCGCGTGATCCTGGGCACGATCCAGGGGCTCGGCATCCCGCCCACGATCCCCCGCGCCTCCACCAGTTCCACCACACGCTCGTGCGTCCGCTGGTACAGGTCGTGCCCCGTCAGCGCCGCGTAGGTCGTCGCCTCCACCGCCAGCACATCCACGCTGATCACATCCGCCCCAGCAGATACCAGCGCCCCCGCGTCGAAGTCCTCCCGCAACAGGTCCGTCCGCAGATGCACCCCCGCGACCCCCGCCTCCTTCGCCGCCCGCACGATCTCGAGCGCCGCAGGGTGCAACAGAGGATCGCCCAGCCCGTGCAGCGTCAGCACCGCGTCGGGCCGCTCCCCGGCCACCTGCTCCACCACGCGCAGCGCCAGCGACAGGTCGATCGCCGCCCGCTCCGGGCTCTCCTCGCCCAGCGCCGTCCCACGCAGCCAGTGCGCCCACAGGCCCGACGCCAGCCGGCCCGTGTTCAATTCCAGCGTCACATGCCGGGGCCCCGCATCCTCCACCCCCACCGCCCCCGCCACCACACCCTCGATCGCCTCCGCGATCGCGCCCGCGTCCGCCTCCAGCCAGCCAGCCCCGAGCCTCGCCACCGCGCCCGACACCAGGCCCAGGCCCTCCGGCGTGTCCGCGATCACCCGCCGCCCGAGATCCCGCACCCCGATCGGCACCGGCACGCAGAACGACTTCGCGATCGGGTCCGCCACCGGCGCGATCGGGATATACCCCAGGATCGCCCCAAGGCTCGCCAGCGACCTCGCACGCGCCGTCGCCCCCGCCAGCGACGCCACACTCTTCCGATCGATCAGGAGCGCCCCGAGCCCCGGCACCGCCTGGCACACCGCCAGCCGCTTCCCCTCCGCCCTTCCGCGGCTCAGCTCGATCGTCTGATCGATGATCCGGGGATCGACCAGCGCCCAGTCCAGCCCCACGATCACCGCGTCCGTCAGCCCCCGCTCCACCAGCACCCGCTCGAGCAGCCCGAGGTCCACGCTCTCGTCGTACGCCGAGACCGAAGCGATCCCGCCCCGCCAGCTCGCGGGCTGCCACCGCCTCGCCCCCGCCACGCCATCCACCCGCGCCCGCAAGACGCCCGCGTCCACCGCGACGAACGCAACGCGCCCGTCCCGCCCCGCACCCCCCGCGAGCGCCCGGGCCCGCTCCGGGTCGGGCGTCGCCACCACGACCTCCGCCGCCCGCTCCGCCCGCAGCACGCGGCGCAGCGTCGTCTCCAGGACCGTCAGCCCGTTCGGGAGCCTCGCCCCAAGGTCGCGCTTCAGCCCCAGCCCGCCCCGGTCCAGTTCGCCCATCAGGACGACGCCCGCGCGCCGGGGCCCCTCGCCCGCCACCAGCGTCGCCTCCGCCTCCGCGGTCGGGTCCGCGCGCTGCTCCTCCTCGGGGATCGAGTCCCGCGTCGTTTTCGCCCGCGTCCCTTCGAGCACCCCGATCGCATCCCCGAGCAGCCCCGCCAGCACCTCACCCGCCTGCGCCAGCCACTCGACATTGCGGATGTCCCGCCCGATCTGCCGCTTCTGCCGCTCGATCTCGTCCAGCTCGCCCGCGAGATCGATCGCCCGGTCCTCGCGGTAGCGGTTCAGCGCCCCCGTCTGGTTCAGGAACTGCACCAGCCCGTACGCCGGCTCCAGCTTCCTCACCTCGTCCCGCAGCTCGTACACCCGCGTGATCAGCTTGTTCACGCGGTACTGGTCGTACTGGTGCGTCTGCATCTCGCGCAGCGCCGCGCCCGCCTCCAGGCTCAGCTCCGCCACCTGCGCCGCGTCCCGACGCACCGTCCCGAGGTGCTCGATCAACGCCGGGATCCGCCTCGCCGGGTCGTACAGGGGCTCGTCCGCCTCGGGCAGGCTCACATCGGGCCCCATCCCGAAGAGATCGACCACCTCCGCCAGCGCCATGGGCACCGCGCCCCGCTTCGCCACCCCGCCCTCCGTCGCGTCGATCACCCGCCGCCCCGCGCGCACGTCCGACGCGAACTCCACCTCGAACTGCTGCAGGTAGGTCGTCATCTGCTCGTCGGAGTAGATGGGCCGCCCGAAGACGTCCTCCCGCCTGTGCAGGAGGCTCTTCTCCCGCATGATCCGCTCCCACTCGAACATCTCGAGCGTGCGGAACGCCCCCAGCTCCCCCGCCCACACGTCGTGGATCGCCGCCCCAGCCGCGTAGTACTGCCCGTCGGTGAACCCAAGGTCCTGCCCCACCAGCACCACCGGATCGCACCCGAGGTGCCGCGCCAGGTAGTACGCCAGGTGCGCCACCGTACCCCCCGAGGGCAGCATCCCGGGGCTCGCCGGCAGACCCGTACCGAGCAGCATCTGCATCCGCTCATCGCTCGGGCACCGCACCGCACCCGGGAACCCGTCGAGGATCACCGGGTTCGCCTTTGCCTCCGCGACCAGCGTCACGCCCCGGACGTCCCGTTCCGTCAGCCCCTCGTAGAACCGACGGCTGATCTCGTGGTAGTCGAGCGCCGTCACGAAGTGGGGCTTCACACCAGCCCGCAGGAGGGGCTTCAGCGTCGTCTGCGTCGCGATGATCACGAACTTCTCGCGCACCCCGGGCTTCGCCAGTTCAGCGATGTTCCGCGACAGGCTGGGCCCCGCCGACACCACGATCGCCGGACGACCCGCAGCCGCACCCGTCAGCTCGCTCACGCCCCGACCGGTCGCGTACCGGTCCAGGTTCATCAGCATGTTCCGCAGCGTCACCTCGCTCTGCACCAGCGTCGTCACGATCGTCGTCCGCGTCGCCCGCAGCACCTCCGCGAACCGCTGCGCGAACCGGGCGCCCCCCTCCCCGAGCCGCTTCACGCTCGCCGGGTGCTCCAGGATCTTCGCGCCCAGCGTCACGATCCCCTCCACACCCTTCAGACCCGTCGCCAGGCTGGGCCGGTCATCCGGGTCCGTCAGCAGGAGGAAGTGCCCCGACTCGATCCACCCCGCGTGGTCCACCTTCTCGAGGACCGCCCGCAGCAGCCCCACGTCCGGCTCGTAGCACACCACCACGCCCTTGTCGCCCAGCCTCTCACCCAGCACCCGACAGTGGTACCCAAGCCCGAACCCCAGGACGCACACGCCCCCGTTCGCGGTCAGGTCCACCGTCCCCGCCAGGTTCGCCGCCTCAGCCAGGGGCCGGCGCTTGCTCGCCAGCCAACGCGTCTTCCCAGCACCACCGCCCGAGCCACCCGCCCCAACCCCCCCGTCGAAACCCAGCCCCCCATCGAGACCCCCATCCAGACCCAGACCCAGCGGGTCCGCCTCCGTGATCGCCGGACCCAGATCCCCCTCTGCCTCCTCCAGGATCGAGGCGCTCAGCACCCCCTCGGGCGTCTCGACAAAGGTCACATCCGTCCGGGGCAATGCCCCCCGCACCGCGTCCGCGGTCCGGGGCGACAGCCGCTCGATCGCCCGCAGATTCCGCTCCAGGATCCCCCCGCCGAATCCACCGTGCCCGGGCGTCAGATCAAAGAAGTCCATCAAGCCCTCCAGAAGCCCCGACCCGCTGCGCCGACGGGCGAACACACCGCGCCGACCGACCTGCCGCCCCACCCGGGCCGTACCCTGACCCGGGATCGATGCAGTGGCATCGGCCCACCCCGATCGGAGGCTCAAAAGATGCCCCCCATGCACGCCCTCACCACACCCCTCCAATCCGGGGGCTCCAGCCTGGCCCTCACGCCGACCTTGGCCCAGTCCTTCGCTCAGGACCTCCTCTCCGGGGGCCCCGACATCCGCCCCCTGCCCGCCCCCTCGCTCGTCGAATCCATGCTCTTCGAGGGCTCCCTCGCCCTCTGGATCGGCCTCGCCGTCGCCGCCGTCGTCCTCTTCGTCGGGCTCTCCACCCGGGGCAAGCCCAAGCTCGGCGCCCTCCTCGCAGCCGGCGCCCTCCTCCTCGCCGCCGGCGCCTGGGGCACCAGCGCCCTCGTCACCACCGAGCGCGAGGTCATCCTCGACCGCACCAACGCCCTCATCGACGCCACCGTCGCCGCCGACACCCGGGCCCTCGAACGCCTCCTCGACCCCGAGGTCCGCCTCTCTATCCGGGGCCTGGGCACCGACATGCCCCGCGCCCGCATCCTCACCCTCGTCGACGCCCAGCTCGGGGGCCCCTACCGCATCACCGACCACGCGGTCCTCGAACGTCAGGCCACCCTCGATGGCCCCACCGCCGCCCGCGCCCAGTTCAGCATCCGCGTCGATGGCGAACGCTTCGGACGCATCGGCAGCTGGTGGGCCATCGACTGGCGCGAACGCCCCGAGGGCTGGCGCGTCGTCTCCATCGAGGCCCTCTACATCCCGGGCCTCGTCGGCGCGGAACCCGGGCCGTGACCCTCCGACTCCGCGCCCACGCCAAGATCAACCTCGCCCTCGCGGTCGCCCCGCCCGACCCCGAAGGCATGCACCCCATCGCGAGCTGGATGGCCCCCATCGACCTCGCCGACGAACTCGAACTCACCCGACTCCCAGAAGGCCACCCCACCACCATCACCGTCCGCTGGGCCACCGGCCACCCCGTCGACTGGCCGATCGACCACGACCTCACCCACCGCGCCCACGCAGCCCTCGAAGCCACCCTCGACACCACGCTCCCCGTCCGCATCACCGTCACCAAGTCCATCCCCGCAGGCGGGGGCGTCGGGGGCGGCTCCGCCGACGCCGCCGCGGTCCTCCGGGGGCTCAACGCCCTCTTCGCCCTCGACCTCCCCGCGAGCCGCCTCCGCACCATCGCCCGGACCCTGGGCTCCGACATCCCCTTCTTCATCGACGATGCCCTCCCGCCGGGGGACCCGCCCCGCCCCGCCCTCGTCACAGGCCTGGGCGACCGCATCGAGCGCCTCCCCCGCATCACGCACGACCTCGTCCTCCTCCTCCCCCCCTTCGGCTGCCCCACAGGCGAGGTCTACCGCGCCTTCGACCGCCTTCCACCCCGCCCCCTCCGCGCGGACGCGGTCACCGCCCTCGCCCGCGCCGCCACCCTCGACACCCACGCCCTCTTCAACGATCTCACCCCCGCCGCCGAAGCGATCCGCCCCGAACTCACCGACCTCCGCGCCCGCGCCGCCGCCATCGCCGGGTGCCCCGTCCACCTCTCAGGCTCGGGCAGCACCCTCTTCACCATCCCCGCGCCCGACCAGCAACCCCACGACCTCGCCCATAGCCTCCACGCCGGACTCCAGATCCCCACCCTCGTCACCCGCCTCGCGTAATCGGACCCGCCCCACCCCCGCCCCACCACCGCCCACCCTGAACAGACCCGCAAAGGCGTCACACCACCCACCCATGGTGTAGAGTCGCAGCGCGCGGGGGACTCATCCTGCTCCCGCACGGAGGTGCGTGATGCCCGAGCCCACAACGACCCCCTCAACGCCAGCCACTCCCACCCCCGCCCCCGCTCCCACCGCCTCCCCCGCCAAGGGCCCCGCCCTCCTCCCCGAGGGCATCTCCCCCACAACCCCCTACATCGGCGTCGACCTGGGCGGCACCAACATGCAGATCGGCGTCGTCACCCCCACAGGCGTCGTCATCAGCCGCGCCAAGCGCAAGACCGAAGCCTCCGAGGGCCAGGAAGCGGTCCTCAGCCGCATGATCTCGGGCATCGAGGAAGCCTGCGACGCCGCGGGGATCGAGGTCGGCGCCTGCGCCGGCCTGGGCATCGGCGCCCCGGGCCCCATCGACCCCCACACCGGCGTCGTCCTCGAAGCGGTCAACCTGGGCTGGATCAACACCCCCCTCGCCGCCCTGCTCAAGAAGCGCACCGGCCTCCCCACCGAACTCGACAACGACGTCAACGTCGCCCTCTACGGCGAGTGGGTCGCGGGCTGCGCCCGGGGAACCAGCGACGTCCTGGGCGTCTGGCTGGGCACAGGCATCGGGGGCGGGCTCATCTTCGGCGGGAAGATGCACTACGGGCACTTCATGACCGCCGGCGAGATCGGCCACATGCTCGTCAAGCCCGAAAACCCCCCGGGCTCCCGCAGCTTCGAGCACAACTGCTCACGCACCGCGCTCTGCAACCGCGTCCGCCAACTCGTCGAGAACGCCCGCCCCTCGATCGTCACCGAGCTCACCGAGGGCAAGCTCCACAAGATCAAGAGCAAGACCCTCGCCGAGGCCTACAAGAGGAAGGACCCCCTCGTCACCGAAATCATCGACGACGCCAAGACCCGCATAGGCATCCACATCGCGGGCGTCGTCACACTGCTCAGCGTCGAGATGGTCGTCCTGGGCGGAGGCCTCACCGAGGCGATGGGCCCCGACTTCATCGAGGACATCCGCAAGACCGTCCACCAGTTCGTCTTCCCCGCACGCTGCCGCGAGGTCAAGGTCGTCGCCAGCGAACTCGAGGACAACGCCGGAGTCGTCGGCGCCGCCCTCATCGCCCGCGACCGCATCGCCAGGCGGGTCTGATCCCCACCCCCCCCGATCAGCCCGTCAGGTCATCCATCAGCCCGTCGATCGCCAGCTCGAGCTTCTCGTCGGTCATGTACTTCCCGCGATCGATCTCGTCGCGGACACGATCGACCAGCTCGCGTCGGACCTCGGGCATGTCATTGAGTTTTGCAAGCAACCGAGCCATATCCGACACCTCCACTCGATCCGAACCTCGCCGCCGCGGAGCCTCCCGGGCTTCGCGGGCTTCGACCTGCACAGCCGAAGCCGTTTCGGTGCGACCGACTGAAGCGATGGAGATCGGCGAAATATTCATGCTGACAGACTCCCGTCGGCTGGGGTCCGGGCCGCGTGCCCGGGTGCCCGAGGGCTGGCGAACCACCCCGTCCGGCGAAAGGTATCGACACGGGCTCTCGGACACCTGTAGAAACGCAAGGCAGGGCGCTCAAGTCACTAAACCTTTGCAAACCATGTGTTTGTGCTCAATAACCCGAACACGGACGGGTGAAATTCCATGGTGCGATACCGCCGCCTGTACCGAACATGACGGCAGAACCCCGAAAGAGGCGTATTCCATGCAGCACCCAAACAAAGTAGCCAGGGAAGCCACCGCGAAGCCGACGCGCAACATCCGCGCCCTCCGCGCACCGCTTGCCGCCCTCGCCATCGCCCTTTCGGGCTGCGCCGGTGGAGACACCGGGCAGGCCGACCGACCCCGGGATGACCTCAGCCAGCAGGCCAGGGCCGTCTTCGGAGCCGACGCGGTCCCCACCAACGCCGACGATCTCACCTGGCGCATCTCCCTGGGCGTCCTCCCAGCGACCGAACGCCCCGAGCCCGCCCCCTTCATCCAGCGCCTCGAACGCTCCACCGGGCTCCGCGGCATCGAGGTGGGCGACAGAAGGGGCGAGCCCATCCTCGTCTACGGGCGCTACACCTCGCCCGAAACACGCGACGCCCAGCGCGACCTCCAACGCGTCCGCACCATCGAAACCGACGGGGGCCGGCCCTTCCAGGGCGCCTTCTTCCTCCCGCCCGAACTCAACGCCGCCGCAACCGGACGCAAAGCCTCCTGGGACCTCAGGAACGCCCGCGACCTCCACGGCCCCGAAGCCATCTACACCCTCCAGATCGGCATGTACGCCCGGGGCGACAACCAGCCCACCATCCCCGAAGAACTCCTCGAGTTCCGCCGCCTCGCCGAACGAGCCGTCGAGCAGCTCCGCGCTGAGGGCGAGCCCGCCTTCTTCTACCACGGCCCCAACGGCAGCATGATCACCATCGGCCTCTACGGAGAAGCCGACCACGACCCGGCCACCAACCCCCCCCTCGAAAGCCCCCGCCTCCGCGAGGCGCGAGAGAAGTTTCCCAACAACCTGCTCAACGGACGAGGCGTCAAGACACGCGGACGCACCAGCGAGGGACGCGTCGTCGAACGCCTCCAATCCAGCCGCCTCGTCGCCGTCCCCCGCTAATCCTGCCTTTGGCTGGGTGCCGTGGTCTCGCGAGCCGAAGGCGAGCTAGACCACGAACACACGACGCCCGGTACCGTGGTCGATCCGGCTCTGCGGATCGGCCACGACCAAAACACCCACCAGTCCCTTGCTTCCCTTTGGCCCTTTGGCCATCTCCAATTTGGCCCGGTGCCACTGACCTGGCTCTGCAGGTCAGTGCTCCCCACCCCCAACCCCCACCCCAACCCCCTTTGGCCCTTTGGCCCTTTGCGATTTGGCCCTTTGCCCACCGCCCCGCGTACCGTCCCCCCATGACCACCCCCACCCTCCTCCGCACCGCCCTCACCCTCCTCCTCTTCACGACGACCACTGCCCACGCCTCCTCCGTCGCCCTCTCCCCCATCGTCATCGAGCTCGTCTCCCCCGGAGGCCCCCTCCCCGTCCGCGCCGAGCTCTTCGTCCCCGACCCCCGCTTCGCCCACTCCGCTGTCGCCCAGCAGCCCAAGGAGCCCTTCCTCCGCCTGCACAACGGCGCCGACACCGTCGAGCCCGACACCATCGAGGCCCGCACCTTCGCCATCCCCGGCGCCCGACGCGAGATCATCGTCGCCACCTTTGGCAGCAACACCCTCCGTCTCGACCTCTCCAACGCCAACGGGACCCGCTTCGGCACCGGCACCTACACCGCCCAGCGCCAGGAGGATGTCCGCGAGGTCCCGGTCGTCGTCCGCTCCGTCGACGACCCCGCCCGGCGCTTCACCCCCACCACCGTCCCCGAAGCGATGCAGGCCAGGGCCGGCGCCTTCACCGGACGCTGGAGGGTCCGGTTCGCCAGCGACGAGAACCCCGCGGTGGGCGTCTTCGAGGTCGACGAGACCACCGGGCGCGCCACCGGCACCTTCCTCACCGCGACCGGCGACTACCGCTTCCTCGAGGGCAGCGCCGAGGGCAACACCCTCCGACTCAGCGTCTTCGACGGCGCCCACGCCTTCCTCTTCACCGCGCAGCAGACCTCCGAAGACCGGATCGAGGGCCACTTCTGGTCCGGCAACTGGTGGCACGACGCCTGGACCGCAACCCGCGACGACAACGCCCAGCTCCCGGACGCCTTCGCCGAGACCGCCCCGACCGTCGACACCATCACCGCCGACATGCTCGAGGCGCTCACCTTCACCCGCGTCGTCCCCACAGGCCTCCGGCGCGCCGGACTCGAGCCCGACGCCACCGGGCCCACCCTCACCGAAGAAACCCTCGCCCAGGTCCTCCCCCCGGGCAGCCCGCGCATGCTCTACATCTTCGGCACCTGGTGCCCCAACTGCGCCGACGCCTCACGCACCGTTCGGGGCTTCCACCAGCGCTACGGCTCCCGGGGCCTCCAGGTCGCCGGCCTCGCCTTCGAGAACGACCCCGGAGCCGCCATCAGCCTGATCGATGACTACGCCGAGAAGTACGGGCTCCGCTTCCCCCTCCTCGTCGGAGGCTTCAGCGACAAGGCCGCCGCGGGAGAAAAGATCCCCTTCCTCGACAAGGTCCGCGCCTACCCCACCACCGTCTTCATCCGTCGCGACGGCACCATCGCCGGCATCCACACCGGCTTCAGCGGCCCCGCCACCGGCGACGCCTTCACCGACCTCGTGAAGGAATGGGACGCCCTCGTCCGCGAGATCACCAGGTAGCGCCGCACCCGGGCTGCGCGGCGCGGTACGCTCGCACCCGCGATGACCCACCTCCTCGCGATCGACCAGGGCACCACCAGCTCCCGCGCCATCCTCTTCGATGCCGCCGGTGCCATCGTCGCGAGCGCACAGAAAGAGTTCACCCAGCACTTCCCAAGGCCCGGCTGGGTCGAGCACGACGCCGACGAGATCTGGTCCACCCAGGCCGGCGTGATCACCGAGGCCATCGGTCGCGCCGACATCGACCCCAAGTCGATCGCCGCCCTTGGCATCGCCAACCAACGCGAGACCACCCTCGTCTGGGATCGCAGGACCGGCAGGCCCATCGCCCCCGCCATCGTCTGGCAGGACCGGCGCACCGCGAGCCACTGCGAGCGCCTCAAAGCGGGCGGCGCCGAACCCCTCGTCCAGGCCCGCTCGGGCCTCGTCCTCGACGCCTACTTCTCGGGCACCAAGCTCGCCTGGATCCTCGACAACGCACAGCACGCCCGCCAACGCGCCGAAGCGGGCGAGCTCGCCTTCGGCACCATCGACACCTGGCTCGCCTACCGACTTTCAGGGCGCACGCTGCACGTCACCGACGCCAGCAACGCCTCGCGCACGCTGCTCTACAACATCCACGAGCACCGCTGGGACGACGACCTGCTCGCCCTCTTCAATATCCCCCGCGCCGTCCTGCCCGACATCGTCCCCACCTCGGGCGTCGTCGGAGAAGTCAGCTGCGGGCTCGCCATCGATGGTCTCCCGATCGCCGCGCTCGCGGGGGACCAGCAGGCCGCCACCATGGGCCAGCTCTGCACCAGGCCGGGCCTCGCCAAGAACACCTATGGCACCGGCTGCTTTCTTCTGATGAACACCGGCGACACCCCGCAGGCGAGCACCAACCGCCTGCTCACCACCGTCGCCTGGCGCACAGCAACAGAAACCGCCTACGCCCTCGAGGGCTCCGTCTTCGTCGCGGGCGCCATCGTCCAGTGGCTCCGCGACGGGCTCAAGATCATCCGCAGGTCCGAGGACATCGAGCCCCTCGCCCGCTCCGTCCCGGACGCGGGGGGCGTCGCGCTCGTCCCCGCCCTCGCAGGCCTCGGCGCCCCACACTGGGACCCCCACGCCCGCGGCGCGATCTTCGGGCTCACCCGCGGAACGACCGACGCCCACATCGCCAGAGCCGCCCTCGAAGGCATCGCCTGCGACGTCGCCGGGCTCGTCCGCGCCATGCAGCACGACGCCGGACGAAGCATCACCGAGCTCCGCGTCGATGGAGGCGCCAGCGCCAACGACCTGCTCATGCAGATCCAGGCCGACACCCTGGGCGTCCCCGTCGTCCGCCCCGCCATCACCGAGACCACCGCCCTCGGCGCCGCCTACCTCGCGGGCCTCGCGACCGGCGTCTGGTCCTCGCCGGGCGAGATCGAGTCCAACCGCAAGGCCGACCGCCGCTTCGAACCGCAGATGCCCGACAGCGAACGCGCCGCCCTGAACGCCCGCTGGAACGAAGCCATCCGCCGCACCGCGGGCTGGGCCCGGCCCGAGAGCGACGCCTGAACGGCAATTCACTCGACCCGGGACCGAAGCGCCTCCACAGTAAGGGCATGATCCGCAA
>DAIQNV010000074.1:0-15714 GCA_036788215.1 Phycisphaerales bacterium
GTCGACGGCGCTGATCTGGACTGTGGCGCCGGGCATCTTCCGCTCCAGGTGGCTCGCCAGGCGGGGGAGGTAGCCCCGCTCGGTGTTGGTGTGGCCCGCGAGGACGACCGCGACGCCCATGTGCAGGGCGGCCAAGATCTCGTGGTGCTTCATCTCGCCTGTGACGAAGGCCTGGGCGCCCTCGCGGTGGGCGAGGCGGAGCATCTCGGCGCCAGCACCGGGGACGACCGCGATCTTCTCGATCGGGTGGTCCGCAGCGGGGAGGGCGACCTTGATCCGGGAGCGCCCGAGGAAGCCCCGCAGGCGGTCGGCGATCTGGGAGACGGTGGCGGGCTGGTCGAGGACCAGGCGTCGCCCGACGCCCAGCGTGCGCCTTGGCAGGGGGACGAGCTGGTAGACATCGATCGCGGGCTCTTCGTAGGGGTGGAACTGGCGGAGGGTCTCGATGGCGAGGGGGAGGGCGGCTCTGGAGCAGACCATCTCCATGCGGAGCTCGTCGACGCTCTCGAGGCTGCCGGGCTGGCCGATCGCGGGGTGGGTGCCCTCGCCCGGGAGGAAGGTGCCCCGGCCCGCGACGCTGAAGGAGCAGACGGAGTAGCCCCCGATCAGGCCCGCGCCGGCGGTGGCCAGGGCGCCCCGGACATGGTCGGCGGAGTCCGTCGGGACGAAGGTGACGAGTTTGACCTCCTGGTTGGGGTCGGTGTCCTGGTGGGGGCTGAGGGCGCGGCTGTCCCCCCTGATGTTGGCGAGTTCGCCGGCTTTGGGCTCGCCCTTCGTCGGGTCGGCGAGGCCCGCGATGCCCTCGCAGAGCCAGTCGGTGATGCCCCCGGCGCACGCATCGAGCGCGGTGTGGGGGGAGTAGATCGCGATGCCGGCCCGGATCGAGGCGTGGACGATGCGCTCGGTGACGGTGGCGTCGGTGACGCGTTCGAGGGGGTTCCAGATGGGGGGGTGGTAGGCGACGATGGCGGAGGCGTGCATGCCGATCGCCTCGTCGAGGACCGCCTCGGTGAGGTCGATGGTGAGGAGGACGGGCCCGGTGATGGGGTCCTCGCGTCGGCCCACATGCAGGCCGACCCGGTCCCAGGGCTCGGCCCACTCGACGGGGGCGAGGGATTCCATCGCGTCGCAGAGGTGATTTACGGAGAAGGTCATGCGGGATTGTACGGGGATGGGTGCCCGGAGCGTGGCCAGGGAGCCCGGTGCCACGGACCGCGCTTTGGAGGTCCGTGCGCGTGACCCTTGACGCCCGAAGCACGGACCCGCAAAGCCGGGTCCGTGGCACCGTGGGTGACCGAGCCTGGTGGTCAGAGCGGATACATCGCGACCAGCGACGCGTGGAGCAGCGTGCACAGCACGGCGCCCGCCCACGCGAGCCACATCCGGAGCGGGCGTTCGGGCGCCAGGCGACCCAGCATGACCGTTAGGAAGGACAGGGTGCTCATCCCGGCGAAGGCGAGTTCGGCGATCGGGAACGCGCCCAGACCGATGCCCGCTTCGGTGCTTCCGGACGACCAGAGCGGGTGCCACGCGACGGCAACCACCCACCAGGCGGAGGGCTTCCCGATCATTGTGCCCCATTTCCGCCGGAACCGTGCCGCGGCGAAGAACACGGCTGGGCCCATGACGAGGACGCCGACCCAGAGCGCGAGCGTCACGATCTGGAGCGCCGCCCGCCGGAACTCCGTCGGGGCCTCGCTCAGGAATTCGAAGGGCACAAGTCGGAGCGCGAAGAGCACCATGAAGCCGGTGATGACCACCACCGCGCTCACCCACCGCTTCAGCTTGATCGCGTCCACCGGCGTCGTGACCAATAGCCAGAGGATCCAGGTGAGGCCCGCGAGCTGGAGGAGGGTCACGCCGAAGCTAAGCCATCCGTCGAGGAGCGCGTTGGCGACGCCTGCGGCGAAGGTGCCCGCTGCGGCTGCGACCCAGGACTGGAACCGCTGGTTCGGCGTCATCCCGATAATCTACCGACCTGTCGATCCGACGGAAGGGTGCCACGGACCTCGCTTTGGAGGTCCGTGCGGGGCCTGCGCCCCTCGCCCGAGGCACGGACCCGCCGAGCCGGGTCCGTGGCACCGTGGGTCTGGGCTTGACCCCCCGCCCTGTCCGCCTACGCTTCCCGTCCCACCGGGCTCGCCCCGGTGTCTATTGCAGAAGCTTGCCCGGATCCGTCCGGGCCCGCCCCGCCCGGTAGGCGGCGTACCGAACCCCGATCCGGCTCAGGAAGAGCAGGACCGGGGCCCCCGGCCTTGCCACGGTCTCGAGGAGAGCTGTGGATGGAGCCGGTCGCACGCGTTTCCCCTGCGGGCCTCGGCCCGCTTCGCAGTCAGGAGCCCGACCGATGAGCAAGGGTCATACGAGTCACCTCCGCCGGCAGACCTGGGTGGCGACGCGCCCGAACCAGGTCCCCAAGCTGTGGCGGCACATCGACGCTGAGGGCGTTTCGCTGGGTCGCCTGGCGGCGGATGTCGCGATGGTCCTCATGGGCAAGCACCGCCCGGAGTACACCCCGCACATCGACACGGGCGACTACGTGATCGTCACGAACGCCCAGAAGGTGGGCCTGACCGGGCAGAAGGCCCAGCAGAAGCTCAAGCTCCGCTACACGGGGTATCCCGGTGGCCTGAAGGCCCGCACCTACGGGCAGGTCCGCGAGCACAAGCCCGAGGAGCTGATCCAGGACGCGGTGAAGCGGATGCTGCCCAAGAGCCGCCTGGGTCGCCAGATGCTGAAGAAGCTGAAGGTCTACCCGGGCGCTGAGCATCCGTACGGGAGCCAGAGCCCGATCCCGCTGCACGGCTGATCGCGTCCCGGCCCGTCCCGGAATCCTGTTCCCGATCTTGTCCCTGCATTCACGACCACCCTGTCACGACCACCCCTTTTCGACCACCCCGGGCCCGACGCCCGACTGACCGAAGCCCAGGAGCCTGAACACCATGGCAGAGCAGGCCTTCCAGACGACCATCACCAACCCCGACCTCGCGGGCGAGAATGTCGCCGGCGCCGGCCCCGCGGCCCGGATCGAGCGGGTCCTCCCCGATCCCAAGCCTGCTGACAAGCACGGCTGGTGGTGGGGCACCGGGCGGCGCAAGTCCGCGGTGGCCCGCGTCCGCCTCCGTCCCGCCAAGAACGGCGACGGCAAGGGCGAGGTGAAGATCCAGATCAACCTGAAGCAGTTCAAGACGATCGAGGACTACTTCTCCGAGATGCGGGACCGGGCCGACGCGTACGCGCCCCTGGACCTCTCGGGCACGAACGGGTCGCTCGATGTCTTCATCCGCACCAGCGGTGGGGGCACCACGGGCCAGGCCCAGGCCATCCGGCTGGGCATCGCCCGCGCCCTGGTGGGCTTTGACCCCAACTTCGAGCCCGCCCTCCGCGATGCCGGCTTCCTGACGCGTGACGCCCGTAAGGTCGAGCGCAAGAAGTACGGCCAGCCCGGTGCCCGTCGTCGCTTCCAGTTCTCGAAGCGCTGAACAGGCTTTCCGGCCCACGCACACTGTGCACACCATGCCCCGCGGGCCCAGCGCCCGCGGGGTTTTTCGTTGGGTCGGTGCGTTGGGGCGTATTCTGTTCCCGTGCTTCCCGACCCCCGCGAGCTCTGGTCCCGCCTCCGACCGAGGCTCCGAGGGTGGGCGGTGGCCCTGGGGCTGCTGCTGGCGGTGGTCATCGGGGTGGTGTTCATGGCGTCGGCGACGCTGACGCGGGCGGCGCCGAGCTGGTGGCAGAACATCGCGGACGACAACGCGACTGCGGAGCGGGCCCGGGCGGTGGAGAACGCGACGATCTCGCAGCTCTACCTCGTGCGGAGGGCGGAGCCCCGGTCGACGGGGCCGACTTCGCCCGAGGGGGCGTGGGTCAGCACGCGCTGGAGCGTCAGCGTCCGCGAGTCGGATGCGTCGGCGTGGCTGACGAGCCGCTTGCCCCGCTGGCTGGCGGGGCAGCGGACGCTGCCCGAGTGGCCCGAGGGGCTGAGCCAGTTCCAGGTGCGCTTCCAGGACGGGACGATCCGGGCGGGGGTCCGCACCGAGACGCGGGATGGGCCCCGGTATGTCACCGCGACCTTCATCCCGGAGATCGACGGCGAGGGGGCCCTGTGGCTCCGCGCCGCGTGGGTGCACGTGGGGAGGCTGCCGGTCCCGGCGGGGTGGGTGATCGGGGGGCCCAGCGACCCCGATTCCATGCTCCCGCCCGAGCTCCTGGAGCGACCGGAAGCCGCGATGTTTTTGGATGTCGCGCGGGGCGAGTCGCCTCTCGCGGTCGAGCCCTCGATTGCGCTGGAGGACGGGCGTCGGGTGCGTCTGGTCGACCTGCGCCTGCGGGATGGGCGGGCGGAGGTGACGATGCGGACGGAGTCGCGGGGGCGGGGCTACTGAAGGGGGGCTTTGGGCGTGTCTAGAGCAATTTCTCTCGCTCCGTAGCGCCCTCCGGGCGCACACTCGCTCCTGTACGGCTGCGCCGGATGGAATCCGGCGGGCCTGAGCGGACCTACGCCGCTACGCCTGAGGCGTAGCCGCTCTCGGTTTGCACGCCTGAAGGGAAAGTCCTCCCCCGGGTTGCGGTCGAACCCGCCTCGAATGGCTTTACTCAGCCCAGCACACTCTCCACCGCCTTCACGACCCGCCCCGCCTCGATCTTCCCGATCGCGCACCGCTCCGGGTGGTCGTTGCTGACTTCTGAAGGTTCGAGCGTCGGGTCCGCGACCACGATCGCTTCGCGCGACGTCGTCGGGACGGTCGTCCAGCGGGGGTCGGTGGGGCCGAAGAGGGTCACGGTGGGCACGCCGGCGGCGATTGCGAAGTGGCGGGGGCCGGTGTCGTTGGTGACCATGAGGGAGGCACCCGCGACGATGGACTTCAACCCCCGCAGGGTGTTGCCATGGGCGGGGAGGCTGGCGGCGCCCTCGATCTCCGCGCCGATGTCGTCGCAGAGGGGGGCCTCGGCGGGGGAGCCATTGACCGCGACGCGGAGGCCCCGGCGGGCGAGGGTGCGCCCGACCTCGATGAAGCGGTCGGCGGGCCAGCGCTTGGCTTCGTTGTTGCCCCCTGGGTTCAGGATGGCGTAGGGGCCCCGGATGCCCGCCGAGGCGAGGGTGGCGGCGCCCTCGGCGCGGTCGCGGTCGGTGATGCCCAGTTCCATGAAGATGCCCGGGGGCAGGCCGGTCTCGACGCGCTCGCGTTCGACGAGGGGTGGGGCTGTGAGGGCGCGTGCTTCGTCGCCCAGGGCGGCGCCTGCGGCGAACCAGTAGTACGAGATCGCGGGGACGACGGACCACCCGTGCTCGGTGCGCGGAGCGGTCAGGCGGTCGGTGAGCAGGACGCCCCGCCCGTCGCGGTCGTAGCCGATGCGGCGCTGGATGAGGGCCATGCGGACGGAGAGGGCGGTGGAGAAGGAGTTGGTGAGGAGGAGGGCCGCGTCGTAGGCCCGGCCCCGGACGCTCGCGGCGGCGCGCTTGGGGCCCATGAATCCCTGGCTGCGGATGGTGTGGACCTCGTCGAAGAGGGCGAGCCCGCCCAGGACGTGGTCGATGCCCGGGCGGACGAGGGCGCCGATGTAGGCGCCCGGGAGGTTCTGGCGGAGGCGGCGCAGGGCGGGCGTCGCCATCACCGCGTCCCCCACCCAGCTCGGGCACACGACGAGGAGGCGCTTCACGCGTCGGGTCCCTCAACGTCGTATCCGTCGAGCCAGTCTCCGGGCCAGGGCTCGTCGTCGTCGTCGGGCGTGTCGACCTGGCCGGTGGGCCAGAGCAGGTCGCCCGGGTGCTTGCTGGCGTACCAGCGGTTGGTCGCGCGGCGCAGTTCCGCCATGAACCCCAGGGCGGCGAGGCGGTGCGTCCCGAGGGTCGCGGTGACGCTCGTGTCGTCGAGGCGCAGGTCGGCGAGGGGGACGCCGGTGCGTTCGGCGATCGCGCGGGCAGCGGCTTCGACCGTCGCCCGGGTCCTGGGCTCGGTGAGGGGGCGGCCCGTCGGGGCGCGGAGGGTGACGGTGGTCGCGTTGGCGGTCCGGATGGGATGGTGGGGGCGCAGGATGTGGTCCGCGGCCCGGGCGAGGTCGGCGAAGTCGGCGCCCTGGGAGCGGGGGCCGACGCGGAGACACTGATCGGGGGGGAGCCCGGCGCGGAGGCCCGCCTCCACGTCGCGGGTCTTGTCGCCCACCATCCAGGAGCGGGCGAGGTCGAGGTGCAGTTCCTTCGCGGCGGCGAGGATCATGCCCGGCGCGGGCTTGCGCCAGGCGTGGTCCGCGGCGCGGTAGGCGTTGGTGACCGCATCCGGGTGGTGGGGGGCGGAGTAGCACGCGTCGATGAGGCCGGTCGCGCCCGCCTCGGTATCGATCAGCTCGCGGACGCGGTCGTTGGTCGCTTCGATATCGCGGAGGGTGGCGTGCCCCCGGGCGACGCCCCCCTGGTTGGTGATGATGACGATGCGGAAGCCCTTGTCCTTCAATCGCTTGCACGCCTGGGCGGAGCCCTTGATCAGGCGGACGAAGGCGGGAAGGTAGAGGTCGCCGGGGGTTCCGGGGAAGGCTTCGGGTGGGAGGGTGGCGTTCTCGTTGAGCGTGTCGTCGCGGTCGAGGAAGACTGCGGGTGGGGGGTGGGGCGCGGGGTGGGGCGCGGGGTGGGGGCGGTCTGGACCGGCGGGGGTCGGCATGGGGGACACGGTACCGCGGGCCGGCGGAGGTGGGGTGGGGTGGGGTGGTGGTGATGGGGTAGGTGGTGGGGGCGAGGCGGATTGCCCGGGCAGGTCTGCCCGGTTGATGGGGCGAGCGACCACCCGGGTTTGCCACCGGGGGGCGAGCGATCTATATTGGCCGTCCCCCGGGGGGCTGAGCGACCGGGCGCAAGGGAGGATGGAACGCATGTTGACGATGAAGAAGACCGGACTGGGTGCGCTGGCGGGGCTGGCGCTGGCGATGTCGGGCGGGGCGGCGTTGGCGCAGCCCGAGGCGGGCGAGGGGGCGGCGGCGCCGCGGGCGAACTCCGCGTCGGACCTCCTGCGTCTGATGCGGGACCAGGGGTACGACGTGCCCGGCGAGCTGTCGGCGGGCGCGGACGGGACGGTGGCGGTGCCCCTGAAGCCCGACCCGAACGCGTACGACCCGAACAACATCTGGGATCACCGGATCGAGTTCAGCCTGAGCCTGACGCAGGGGAACACCGAGAACACGGCGCTGCGCCTCGGGTACAACGCGACGCGCGAGGTGCCGACGAGCGAGCTGACGATCGACGCGCGGTACTTCTTCGCGCAGGGCGACTCGGACATCACGGACAACCGCGCGACCGCGGGCGCGCTGCACGACTGGATCCTCGAGGATTCGCGGTGGATCCCGTTCGCGAGCCTCCGCTACAACTGGGATGACTTCCAGAGCTGGACGCACCGCGTGCAGTTCGGCGGCGGCTTCGGCTACCGCAGCTACAAGTCCGACACGCAGGAATTGATCCTCCGCGGCGGTGTCAACATCACCAAGGAGTTCGGCTCGACGCGGAACGAGTTCATCCCCGAGCTCCTGCTGGGCTTTGACTACCGGGTGAACTTCACGGAGAACCAGTCGGGCGAGGCGATTTTCCGCTACTACCCGAGCCTCCTGGACCTCGCGGAGTTCCGCCTGACGCTGAACACGGGGTACCGCCTGAACATGGCGGACGTCCTCGAGGGGCTCGCGTTCTCCGTCGGGTTCGAGCTGGAGCACCAGTCCGAGGTCGACCGCGGGATCGAGCGGAACGATGTCCTGATCTACGCGGGCCTGGCGCTCGATTTCTGAGCCCGGGGCCCGGGCCGGACCCCGGCGGGGTCGACTTGCCGGGGTCGGGGGCGCAAAGATGGGGTCCGGTCGGCGACAGCCCCCTCGCGGGGGGCGGTGAGCCGGCACCAGGGAGGACTCGTCGATGCCCCAGTCGCCCGATCGTCTTGCTGACCGCACCCTCCGCCCGCGCCGTCATGGTGCGGGCGTTTTCTTTGTGCTCGCGGCCTGCGGGCTGGCGCTGGGGGGGGCGTCGGGCGGGGCGCACGCCCAGCTGGGCGACCTCGACCGCGACCAGCAGCCCGTGTGGTTGCCCGCGACCTGGCCCGACCTGCCGGCGATCGACGGGTCGTTCGACGACTGGCCCGAGGGCGTGTACGTGCTGGGCGACGAGCGGTACCTGGCGATCCGGTTCCGCCTGGCGAACCCGGTGTCGCTCGACGCGGCGCCCGGGCCCATCACGCTGCGGATCGACGCGGACGACGACCACTCGACGGGTCGGGGCGTGGCGCGGATGGGCGTGGACCTCGAGATCGTCTTCAGCGACACCTCGCCGACCGAGGACGGGCGCCGGCGGTACGGGCCCACGATCCGGGGCTTCGCGCCGGACGGGTCGGTCGTCGCGCTGACGCCCCACGAGATCGGGCTCGAGGTGGCGCCGACCTCCGCGAGCGACTGGTACGAGATCCGGCTCAACCGCGTGGGCGGGCTGGACCGGGCGCTCAAGACGCCCGGGATCGGATCGAACGGGCGGATCTGGCTGAACATCGAGACCGCGGGACGCGGGGCGGTGGAGCCGGCCCAGCCCATCATGTGGGCCCCCCTGCCCCCCGGGCCGGTCGCGGTGGGTGGGCTGGAGGCGACGCTGCCCCCGAAGCCCCGGGTGGGGCTGCGGGTGGTGGCCTGGAACGTGCTGTGGGGCATGCCGGCGCGGGACCCCGCGCCGTTCGCCCGGATCCTCGAGGCGCTGCAGCCCGACATCATCCTGTTCCAGGAGTGGGACCGGGCGGAGACGGGGGAGGCGGAGATGGCGGCGTGGCTCAACGAGCACGCGGGCTGGGCGACGAGCGGGGGGCGGACCTGGAGCGCGGAGCGGTCGGACGCGTGGGGCGTGGCGGTCGCGACGCCTTACCCGATCGTGGCGCGGGGGCCCGATGAGCTCTTCGCGCCGGGGACGCGGTGGAGCTACCCGGTGCGCTACGCGGGCGCGGTGATCGACACGCCCCTGGGCCTGGTCGCGGCGGCGAGCCTGCACCTCAAGTGCTGCGCCGGCGCGGGGAGCGCCGAGGATGCGCGGCGCCTCGTCGAGGCGGGGGCGATCAACCGCGAGATGGCGTCCTTTGCGGACGCGGGGGGCGCGGAGTTCGTCGTGATCGGCGGGGACTTCAACATGAACGGGACGCCCGCGGTGCTCGCGCTCGCGGGCGCGGGGCTGGACGCGGACGGGTCGGGGCTGGAGGTCGCGGAGCCCTTCGTGCTGGGCGACACGGTGGTCTCGACCTTCGGTCGCCCGGACCGGGGGAGCACGGGGAGCCGTCTCGACTTCATCACCTATCCCGGGTCGGCGTGGGCGGTCGCGTCGTCGTTCGTCCTCGATACCTCGAGGCTGGATGACGCGTCGCTGGAGGCGATGGGGCTCCGGAAGATGGACACGCTCGCGAGCGATCACCGGCCCGTGGTGGTGGACCTGGTGCCGGTTTCGGAGTGATGCAGGCCGCCGGTCCGGTTACGAGGGGCGGACGTTGATCTCGGGGCGGGGGTCGTCCTGATCGGTCGACGGGCCGGCGGCGTTGTGCTGGGAAGGCGCGTGGTGATGGTGGTGGGGGTGGCCCCGTTTCCAGGCCTCGATGACCTCGTCCGCGGTGAGCAGCGTGAGCCCTGCGTCGATGGCGATGCGGGCGAGCGCGACGCGGTTGTCGATCTGGAGCTTGAGCCCCAGGGCGTTGCGGTGGCCCTGGACGGTTTTGACGCTGCGGTGGAGCGTCTTGGCGATCTGCTCGCTGGTGAAGCCCAGGCCGATGAAGCGGAGGACCTCGATCTCGCGCTCGGTGAGCCTCTCGAGATCGGCGAGGTCATCGACGCGGGCCCGGATGGTGGGGAGGCCCTCCCCGTCTTCGGTGTTGGCGTCGGTGACGGGGGAGCAGACCATGAGCAGCACCGGCTGCCCGTCGTCGGTGGTCATGGGGCGGTAGACCGACTGCGTCCAGCGTCCGCGGATCATGCCGACCATGCGGAGGGGCGTGTTGGTGTCGACCGCGTCCTCGACGAGGGGGCGGCGGTCCTGGGCGACGCGCTCGGGCAGGTGGTCCCAGAGCCGCTGGGCCTGGGCTTCGGCGTCCGCCCCGAGGCGCCGGCGGAGGGACTCGTTCATCGAGAGCACGCGGAGGGAGGGGCGTTCGTAGACCGCGACCGCGGCTCCGGCGTCGGTGAAGAGGCTCTGGAGGATCTGCGTCGCGTCGAGCGTGGGCGTGCGACGGAGCGAGCGGGCCTGCGGGCGGGAGTCGTTCATGGGGATCATGGTCCCTCCGAGCATGGGAGGACCCTCCGTATGGATGATGACGATGTGCGTGCGTGGTCCCGGGGGGACCGGTCTCACCTGGCCCGTGACTCGGGCCGCCACTTCCGGGAACGAAGCCCGGGGGGATTTACTCTCGGGAGTTTACCGATGTCTCGGAGTTTTTTCGCGAAGGTCTGGTAAGAGGGGTTGCGGTGGTCGGGTGCTGTTGATCCAGCGTGGGGCGGGCACAACGAAAAGAGCCCCCGAGCGCGGGGGCGTTCGGGGGCTTACGGGAGAAAGGCGTTGGGTGCCCGTCCTGCGGAACGGGAGGGTCAGGCGATGGTCACGCTCTCGTCGAGATAGACGTCCTGGATCGCGTTGAGGAGCTTGACGCCCTCGTTCATGGGGCGCTGGAAGGCCTTGCGACCGGAGATGAGGCCCATGCCGCCGGCGCGCTTGTTGACGACCGCGGTGCGGACCGCGTCCTCGAGGTCGCTGGAGCCCTTGCTCTCCCCGCCGGAGTTGATGAGCGGGGCGCGTCCCATGTAGCAGTTGGCGATCTGGTAGCGGGTGAGGTCGATGGCGTGGCCGCCGGTGCCGTCCTCGTTCGAGCCGGCGAGTTCGGTGTAGATGCGCTTGTCGAACTTGCCGTAGCTGGATCCGCCGGAGTTGAGGGCGGCGTACCCGCCGTTCTTGGTCGGGAGCTTCTGCTTGATGATGTCGGCGGCGATGGTGACGCCCAGGTGGTTGGCCTGCCCGGTGAGGTCGGCGGAGTCGTGGTAATCCATGGACTTGCCGTCGGCGCCCTTGATCTTGAACCCGTCGTTGCGCGTGTAGCACCAGAGGATGCAGACGAGCCCAAGCTCGTGGGCCTGGTGGAACATGTCGGCGACGTACTCGATCTGCTCGCGGCTGTCCTCGCTGCCGAAGTAGATGGTGGCGCCGACCGCGATCGCGCCCATCTCGTAGGCCTGGGTGATGTTGCCGAAGCGGCTCTGCCTGAAGATGTTGGGATGGGTGAGCATCTCGTTGTGGTTGAACTTGACGATGAACGGGATCTTGTGCGCGTACTTGCGCGCGACCGACCCGAGCACACCGAAGGTGCTCGCGACCGCGTTGCAGCCGCCCTCGAGGGCCAGCTTCACGATGTTCTCGGGGTCGAAGTAGTCGGGGTTCGGGGCGAAGGAGGCGCCCGCGGAGTGCTCGATGCCCTGGTCGACGGGGAGGATCGAGGTGTAGCCCGTGCCGCCCAGGCGACCGTGGTTCAGGATCGTCTGGAAGTTGCGGAGGACCGCGGGGTTGCGGTCCGAGTGGCTCAGCACACGGTCGACGAAGTCGGGCCCCGGGAGGCTCAAACGGCTTTTGTCGATGTAGGTGCTCTTGTAAGACAGCAGGTCGTCGCTGCCCAGGATGTCCGCTGTGCGGCTGGCGATGGTCGTCATGTGTGCCTCCGGAACGCTCGTCGTCTTCCCGGATCACCGTCGGGCGCCGGAGCCCGTCCGGTATCACGGATCGTCAGGTCCATTGTAGGAGGGCCGGGGTGCGCACAGCGCGCACAGATGAGGTTCGGCCCGGCTCACCATCGACGACAACCGGTCGGGAATGAACCGATTCGTGGTGGGTATTCCAGAGCCGCCCGAACAGGCACCCCGCGATGGGCGGGAAGCGATCTCCCTGTTCAGCCCAGCCGGGAGCAAAACGGGGACCCTTGTCCAATCGAACCCATGCCGAATAGCCGACACGTAAGGGTATGGAATCCTCGGGCCTGACAGTCTGGCTCATCGACGACGACCCCCTGATGCTCAGGCTGGGCGCCCGCCAGTTGCGGTCGCCCGACGCGGAGGTGCGGGCGTTCGGCTCCCCCGTCGAAGCCCTGGGTGCTCTGGCGGAGGCCCTGCCCGACGCGGTGGTGATCGATCAGCAGATGCCCCAGCTTGACGGGCTCGCGACCGGTCGCCGGATGCGGGCTGCCGGGTTCCGGGGGCCCATGGTGCTCTGGTCCGCGTCGGTGAGCGACGAGCTGCGCACCTCTGCGTCCGACGCGGGGTTCGACGGGTTGTTTGTGAAGTCGACCCCCCTGAACATGGATATTTTCGAGACGGTTCGCCCGGGCGTTTCCTGGGACCGGACTCGGGATGTCGCCTAGTTCGCCCGGGCCTGGGGGCGTTGCGAGCGATTTTTTCCGGGCGTGGTGGCGTTCCGCCGGGCGTGTGGCACCTTGAGCGTTGGGTAGGACCGGGATCCGACGCGATCGGGCCCGGGGGAGAGTCAGGCTTGCCGTGGCGATGGCAGGCCGACCGAGCACTGAAAGAAGCGGTCCTCTCCGAGGGCCGCTTCTTTCGTTTTGGGTGTGGTGCGATGAGTGGGCGGGCGGGGCGGGGACGCGCGGTTGGTCAACCCGAAGTTTCGCTTTGCTCAGCGTCGGCGTCCCTGACGGTGGACGACCGGCGAGGGTTGGGGCTCAGGCACCGGTGATGCGGTCGCGGGGGGGCGGGGCCTGCTGGAGGAGGGCGGAGACGCGGGCTTCGAGCGAGCGTCCCGATGCCTGGGCCATGAGCGCCTCGAAGGTGCCGACCGCTTCGGGGGCGCTGACGTCCTCGGTCGCGCTCTCGTCGGCGAGGGGGTGGCGCCTGCGGTAGACGCCCTCGGGGTCGAGGTCCCACGCGTTGACGCGGTCGCGGAGCATGGTGTCGAGCATGCCCCAGAGTCGCTGCTTGGCTGCGGGGTCGTTGACCGGGGTGTGGGCCTCGACGCGGTCGGAGAGGTTGCGGTACATCCAGTCGGCGGATCCGATGAAGAAGAGCCCCTCCGCGGGTTCCTCCTTCCCCGCAGCGAAGTGGACGACGCGGGAGTGCTCGAGGAAGCGTCCGACGATGCTGGAGACGCGGATGGTCTCGCTCAGCCCGGGGACGCCCGCCTTGAGGCAGCAGAAGCCCCGGACGATGAGGTCGATCGGGACGCCCGCTTCGGAGGCCTCGTAGAGCTTGTCGGTCATCACCTTGTCTTCGAGCTGGTTCATCTTGGCGACGATGCGGGCGGGCCTGCCTGCCCGGGCGTTCTCGATCTCGTCGTCGATCAGCTCGCAGAACCGGGCCCGCATGCGGTCGGGGGCGACGACGAGGTGGTCGTACTCCTGCCCGGCGGCGCCGCCGGTGAGCATGTTGAAGAGGCGGACGACGTCCTCGGTGAGGTCGGGGTGGGCGGTGAGCAGGCCCAGGTCGGTGTAGAGCTGGGCGGTCTTGGGGTGGTAGTTGCCGGTGCCGATGTGGGCGTAGGTGCGCAGGGCGGTGGTCTCGGTGCCGTCCTCGAGGCGCTGGCGCTCCCGGCGGACGACGAGCGAGCACTTGCAGTGCGTCTTGAGGCCGACGACGCCGTACGCGACGTGGACGCCGGCGTGCTCGAGCTGGCGGGCGAAGATCACGTTGCGCTGCTCGTCGAAGCGGGCGCGGAGCTCGACGAGGCAGGCGACGTTCTTGCCCGCCTCCGCGGCTCGGATCAGGCTCTTGACGAAGGGGGAGTCGGGGCTGGTGCGGTAGATGGTGATCTTGATGGCGAGGACGTCGGGGTCGCGGGCGGCCTCTTGGATGAAGCGTTCGGCGGAGTGGACGAAGCTGTCGTAGGGGTGGTGGACGAGGATATCGGCCTGGCGGATGCGTTCGAAGATGCTGTCGCCCCCGTCGGCGTCGCCCAGTTCCGGGGAGGCGTTGTCGATCGGGGCGAGGCCCGCGAGCGACCGCGGGACGATGGGCGTCCAGGGCTCGTGCTTCAGGTCGGCCCGGGGGAGACTGGCGAGCTCGAAGAGGTCCTGGTACTCGAGGGGCCCCTCGCGCCGGTAGATGTCCTCCTCCGCGAGGCCCAGCTGCTGGGTGATGAACTGCAGCAGCTCCGTGCCCGCGGCGACGGGCGTCTCGAGGCGGACCGCGCGGGCGAAGCGGCGCCGGCGGAGCTCCGCCTCGACTTGCAGCAGCAGGTCCTCGAGCTCATCGTCGTCGTCGTCCTCCGCCACCGCGGCGGACCGTGTGACGCGGAAGGGGATGACCTGATCGATGCGCCGCCCGGGGAAGAGGCGGTCGAGGTTGTGGGCGATCAGGTCGTCGAGCGCGACGAGGTCGACCTCGCGCGTGCCCTGGTCGGGCGTGGGGAGGCGGACGAAACGGGGGACGACGCCCGGGATCTTGATCCGCGCGAAGCTGCGCTGCGTGACCTGCCCGCCCTGCTCGCGCACGAGCATGACGCCGAAGTTCTCCGACAGGTTGGAGATGAAGGGGAAGCGGTGCGAGGGGTCGACCGCGAGCGGGGTGAGGATCGGGAAGACATTGGCGTCGTACCACTGGTCGAGCCAGTCCTGCTGGGGCTTGTCGAGCGACTCGTAGGCGCGGATGCGCACGCCGGCCCCGGTGAGCGCGGGCAGCACGCTCTGGTGCCAGATCCTGGACTGCAGGCTCTGGTGCTCCTCCACGACCGCGCGGACCATCGGCGCCAGTTCATCCGCGGTGAGGCCGGCGGGGCCCGGGCGGTCGCGCCGGGCGGGGTCCTCCTGGCGGCGCTTCAGGAGGCCCACGCGCTTCATGAAGAACTCGTCGAGGTTGCTCGAGAAGATGGCGAGGAACTTGACGCGCTCGAGCAGCGGGACGCGCTCGTCCTCCGCCTGCGCGAGCACGCGCCGGTTGAACTCGAGCCAGCTCAGGTCGCGGTTGACATAGCGTGGGTGGGGGTAGGGGCACATGGCAAGAGGGAAGGGTTGAGGGGGCGGGGCGTTGGGTCAAGCCCCCGGGGTTGGCGGGGCAGCGGAAAGCCCGCGACGCCGAGTCTGAGCGCCGCGAAGGCTCGGATTGGCAGACGCGTCGCGCCTCACCCCCCGGAAGCGAACAGGCGGTCCAGCATCGCCCGCTTGTCGTACGGCGCGCCGCACCGGGGGCAGAGCCCATGGGCGGGCAGGCCCGCAAGCCCGAAGCGGCAGCGCGGGCAGGGCAGGTCGATCGCCTCGAGCAGATCGGCGTCGATCCACTCGTCCCCGGGCGAGTCCGGGATCAGCGCCGCCAAGACCTCGGGCCCGTGCTGGGCGGCGATGAGCATGGGCACATCGACCGGCCGGCGGCACGCGGGGCAGCGCTCGAGGTGGGCCTGCGGGGGGAGCGCGGCGCCGCACCCGGGGCAGGTCGGCGCGTGCTCGGGGGCGAGGCGGGCGAGGTCGGGCTCCGCCTCGTCCTCCCAATCGTCGGGCAGGTCGAGGGCCTGGGTGTCGAAGTCGTCGAGCAGCAGCTGCGCATCGTCCGCGTCCTGCGAGCGGGCGAGCAGCACGCGGAAGACGCCATTGGTGATCCGGTGCAGCCCGAGCCCGGGCTCGAGCTCTCGCCGGCGCATCGTGGAGTAGACGACGCCGGCGACGATGCCGTGCTCGATGAGGTACTTGACAGCCGCGTTGGCCTGTGGTGCGGTGTCGTACTCGCGTGCGATGTGCATGGGGGAGGGTA
>DAIQNV010000075.1:0-15164 GCA_036788215.1 Phycisphaerales bacterium
ACCCGAGGGGGGGGTGGGGGGTGGGGGGTGGTGGGTGGGGAGGGGCGTCAGCGGTCGCGTTCGGAGGCGATCGCGACTTCGGGGTCGGGGGGGAGGTTTCTGAAGGCTTCGAGGTCGGCGGCGCGGGCGGCGGCGGCGGTGGCCCGGGCTTCCTTGCGGTGGCGCTTCATCGTCGCGTGCTGGACGAGGAGCATGAGGATCGCGCCCGCGACCGCGAAGGAGCCCGTGAGCCACTGGATAGGGCGGAGGACCTCGTTGAAGACGAAGTAACTCGCCGCGGCGACGGTGAAGGGCTGGCACTGGACGACGCCCGTCGAGACCGCGACGCCCAGGCGGGCGATGGAGAAGTAGTAGAGGACATGCCCCGCAGCGATCCCGATGACGGCGCTCAGGAGGAAGAGGGCGAAGCGGGGCGGGGACATGTCGAGGGCGGTGAGGCCCTGGTTCTCTCCGAAGGGGAGCATGAGGGCGACCATGCAGACCGCGGTGATCTGGCTGATGACCGCGAAGGCGGTCATGGGGTTCACACCATGCATGAACTTGCGGACGGAGAGGGCATAGCCCGCGTACCCGGCGCCCGCGAGCATGGAGAGGGCGACGCCTGTAGCGGAGGCGTCCTCGGTGATGCCGGGCTGGAGGGCGGCGGTGGAGAGCGTTCCCCCCAGGACCATGGCGAGGCCCACGAGGAAAAGGGGGCGACGGATGACGAGGCGCTCGGCGGGGAACATGAGCGCAGCGCCGAGGGCGACGCAGACGATCTGCACACGCAGGCCGAAGGTGAGCAGGCCCGGCTTCACGAGGTAGTGGGCCTGGGTGAAGGCGACCTGGGCCGCGGCGTTGATGAGGCCCGGGACGAGGGCGGCCTTCCAGAGGCCCAGGGGCATGGTGCGGCGGACGGTGTGCCAAATGACGAGCGGGAGCCAGAGCAGGGCGGCGAAGCCGTAGCGCCAGCCATTGGAGGTCCAGGAGTCGACGTCGGTAGTGAACTCGCGGATGAGGAGCGGGGCCGCGGTCCAGCCTGCGAGGGTGAGGGCGATGGTGACGAAGCCCCAGGTGGGCGAGGGTGGTTCGGCGTCGGTGTGTGGCGTGCGTGGGGTCGTCATGCGGGGATGGGTGGCGCGGCTCGGGGCCACTGTAGACTGCGGTCGTGTTGATGAACCTCGGTCTTGTCTTTGCGGGTGGCGGCGTGGGCGCGGTGCTGCGGTATCTCGCGGTCCTGGGTATGGATGGTCTTTTGCGTGATGCTGAGGGGTTGCCCGGGGGCGGGAGGCTGGCGAGGCTGCCACTCGGGACGCTCGCTGTCAATGTCCTGGGCTCGCTCCTGATCGGCGTGGTGGGCGGTGTGTTGCTTGCGGGCGGGGGTGGGGGTGGGGAGTCGGAGGACGACACGCGCGAGGCGTGGCGCTTGTTGGTCATCGTGGGGGTGCTGGGTGGGTTTACAACGATGTCGAGCTTCGCTGCGGAGACGATTCGTTTGTTCGAGGCGCGGCAGATCGTGCTCGGGATCGGCTATGTTGTGCTGACCAACGCGCTGTGCGTTGGGGCGGCGGTCGCCGGGGGGCTCGCTGCGGGACGGCTCGCGGGCTAGGGGCGCGGGCGTGTTGGTGGGACGGCCCTGCGTTTCGGGCTGGTGCTGGAGACCCCCGGATGCGTGTGTACATCGTTCGTCATGGGAAGGCGGAGCCCTACTCGGAGTCGGGGCTGGATCGCGATCGTCGGCTCGCGGAGCGCGGGGAGCAGCAGGCGGCGTGGCTCTCGGGTGTGCTGGGCGAGGAGGCATCGGGCGCGACGGTGGTCGCGAGCGATGCGGCACGGGCGCGGGCGACGGCGGAGGCCCTGGCGCGGGGCGTCGGGGCGGAGGTGCAGTTTGATGCCAGGCTGCGGGTGGATGAGCCGGTGTCGGGCGTGATGGCGGTGATCCGCGAAAGGAGCGAGGCAGACCGGGCGGGGGCGGTCTGCGTGGTGGGTCACAACCCGCAGCTCGCCAGCGCGATCGCGCTCCTGACGCAGGGGGTGGGGAGCCCCGAGGTGCGCCTGCGGACGGGGGAGGCGTGGGCGATCGAGGTGGACGACGAGCGGCCCATCGGGACGGGGCGCGTCCTGGGCGTGCACCGGTTGGATGATTGATGACCGATCGCGTGGAGATGGACGCGGGCGCGGTGGGGTTCTACGCGGACCCGATGGCGTACGACATCCTGCACGGGCCCGGGACGACCGACGAGGTGCGCGGGCTCGAGCTGGTCGCGGGGCGGTTCGTGACGGGGGAGGCTCGCGAGGGGTGGTGGCTGGAGCCCGGGTGCGGCTCGGCACGCCTGATGCGCATCGCGGCGATGCGCGGGCACCGGGTGGTGGGGTTCGACCTGAGCGAGGCGATGGTGGAGTACGCGCGGGGGCGCCTGAAGAGCGCGGGGGTGGCGGGGCGGGGGCGGGTGTTCGTGGGCGATATGGAGTCGTTCGTGGGGCGGGCGTGCCCGGAAGGGTCGTGCGGGTTCGCGTTCTGCACGATCAACTCCATCCGGCACCTGATGAGCGATGATGCGCTGCTGAGGCACCTGGGGGAGGTGCGCCGGGCGCTCCTGCCGGGCGGGGTGTACGCGGTGGGGATGAGCGTGACCGCGTACGGGATGGAGGAGCCCTCCGAGGACATCTGGACCGGGGCCCGGGGACGGTGTCGGGTGACTCAGATGGTCCAGTACGAGCCGGCGGAGCCGGTGGAGCGCGTGGAGCGGGTGTTCAGTCATCTGACTGTGGAGCGGGGGGAGCGGGAGGAGCACTTTGACAGCGCGTACGGGCTGCGGAGCTACAGCCTTTCGGAGTGGCGCGAGGTGATCGGGCGGAGCGGGTTCGAGATCGTCGGCGTGGTCGATGAGGAGGGGGAGGACTGGGAGGCGGGGGAGACGGGGTATCGGGTGTGGGTGCTGGGGCGGTAACGGCGGAGGCGCTGCGCTTTGGCTGGTGTTTACCCCCTCGGTCATCGCTGCGCGATGCCACCTCCCCCGTCAGCGACGGGGGAGGAGAGGGGCGCGACCCGGCGCGCGGACCGTGGCACCGGGTGGAGCGAGCGCATCAAAGAACCGCGTTCTTGCGAACGCGGCTCTGATGGGTGGGGCGTGTGGTGGTGATCGGGTGAAGCCGGATCAGGCCAGTCTGATCAGGCCAGTCGGATCATGGCGGCGTAGTCGTTGTAGCGGGACTGCACATCACTCGGCGTGATCGCCGCGAGCCGGTCGAGGCTGAAGGTCTCGATCGTGAAACTCGCGATGATCGTGCCGTGGGCCATGGAGCGGCGGACCGCTTCGAAGGAGGGGTCGGCGGAGGGTTCCTTGGCGAGGTGGGCCATCATGCCGCCTGCGAAGGTGTCGCCGGCGCCGGTGGGGTCGACGACTTCCTCGACGGGGAAGGCGGGGAGGGCGGCCAGGCCGTCCTTGTGGATCAGGAGGGCGCCGTGCTCGCCCTTCTTGATGACGACGAACTTGGGGCCCATCTCGAGGATCTTGCGACCGGCGGTGACGGGGTTCTTCTTGCCTGTGAACTGCTCGGCTTCCTCGTTGTTGAGGACGAGGCCCGTGACCTGGCCCAGAAGCTGGGTGAGCTCGGGCTTGGCGATGTCGATCCAGAGGTTCATGGTGTCGACGACGGAGAGCCGGACCTCGGGGAGTTTGCTCAGGAGGTCCATCTGCACCGCGGGGTGTGAGTTGGCGAGGAAGACCGCCTTGGAGTCCCGGTAGCTCACAGGCACGGGGGGCGGGGCTTCCTCGAGGACGCCCAGCTCGGTGTAGAGGGTGTCGCGCTGGTTCATGTCCTCGTGGTACTTGCCTCCCCAGCGGAAGGTCTTGGAGCCCTTGCGGGTCTCGAGGCCCTCGAGGTCGACCGAGGGGAACTTCTGGAAGACGGCGCGGTGGTCGTCGGGCCAGTCGTCCCCGACCGCCGCGACGAGGCGCACGGGGCCATAGATGGACGCGGCGGCGGCGAAGTAGACGGCGGAGCCGCCCAGGGTGTTCTCGCGGTGCTGCCCGTCGGGGGTGTAGACGGTGTCGATTCCGATGGTTCCGGTGACAATCAGGCTCATGGAGCGAGGTTAGGGGCGGGGTCGCGGGGGGGCAAAGCGGGAGAGTGGCAAAGTGGTGGGGTGGCCGAGTGGTGGGGTGGTGGGGTGGTGGGGTGAGTCGCGATCAGGGGGCTTCGGCGGGGGCGCTTTCGAGGGTTCGCAGGGGGAGCTCGACGCGCGTCGGCGATTCGAGGGGTTTGCCGGAGGTGACGCCGGCGGATTCGAACTTGGCGAGCGTGGGCACGAGGCGTGAATCGATGGAGCCCACCAGTTTGTTGTAGCGTTCGACGCTGGCGCCGATCGCCTTGCCCAGGCTCGCGGCGTGGGTGAAGGCGACGGACGCACGCTCGTGCAGCTCGCGCCCGAGTTCGAAGAGCTCGCGGGCCTCGTCCGCGAGGCGGGCCTCGCGCCAGCCGACCGCGACGGCGCGGAGCAGGCCGATCAGCGTGCTGGGGCTGGCGAGGATCACGTTGCTCGCGGCGGCGTGCTCGATGAGGTCGGGCCTTTGGGAGAGGGCGGCGTCGACGAAGTGGTCGCCCGGGACGAACATGACGACGAACTCGGGGCTGCCCTCCCACTGGGCCCAGTACTTCTTGTCGCCCAGTTTCTTGGCCTGGTCGGCGACGTGGCGGCCGAAGCGCTGGAGGTGGGCCTTGCGTTCGTCGTCGTCCTTCGCGTTGACCGCTTCGAGGTAGGCGTAGGTGTTGCACTTGGCGTCGACCGCGATGACCCGCTCGTTGGGGAGCTTGACGATCATGTCGGGGCGCAGCAGGGCGCCGTCCGCGTCGCGGACGCTGGTCTGCTCGGAGAAGTCGCAGTAGCTGACCATGCCGGCGAGCTCCGCGACGCGCCGGAGCTGGATCTCGCCGTACTGGCCCCGGATCTCGGGGCGGCTGAGGGCCTTGGCGAGGCGGCCGGTCTCCTCGGTGAGGGCCGCGTTGGCGCCCGCCATGCCCGCGATCTGCTCGGTGATCTTGCCGAAGGACTCGGCGCGGACGCGTTCGATGTGCTCGAGCTTCTCCCGGGTCTTCTCGAGGGTGTCGTTGATGGGCTTGACGAGCGCCGCCTGGTCGTCGCGGGCCTTGTCGAAGACAGGTTTCGCCTCCGCGAGGAACTGCGAGCGGCTCTCCTTCAGGACGTCGAGCGAGAGCGAGCGGAAGGTCTCCCGGAAGCGGGCCTCGAGGTCGTTGCGCTCGGTGATGCGTTCGTCCGCGGCGCGGAGCTGCTCCTCGGCGCGGGTGAGGGCGGTGCGGGTCTCGTCGAGCTGGCGGCGGAAGTCCTCCGCGAGCGACTGCAGGCGGGTCGCTTCCGTGGCGCGATCCTCGATCGCCCGGGCCGCGTCGCTCGTGGCGCGGGAGGCGTTGGCCTGGGCCACCGCGGCGGCCTGGTCGGCGCGGGCCCGGGAAGCGAGGGCCCAGACGAGGGCGGCGAGCGCGCCCGCGAGGAGGAGGGCGAGCGCGACGATGGCGAGGGTGGCAGCGGTCATTGGGAGAGGGTAGTGGATTGAGAGGGTGGTGGGTGGGGCGGGTGGGGGCCGGTGGGGGCGGGTGCGTCAGCGGGGGACCCTGGTCACGTTCGGTAGTCTTTTGTATGCTTTCGTATCCAGCACGCTCCGAGCGTTCGCGACGCGTGACGACCCAGCCGGGCCACACCTGGCCCTGACCCCCCGCCCTTCGCGGCCACGAGGAGTTCTGCATGTCCGACCACGTCCACGATGGCGACCATCCCCACCAGCACGGTCCCGGGTGCGGGCACACCGCGATCAAGCATGGGAACCACGTCGACTACCTGCACGACGGGCACCTGCATCATCAGGAGGGCGCGCAGGTCATGGAGCACGCGGTCCCCGTGACCGACACGAACCCGGAGGGCTGCCGCCCGGCGACGGACGCGCCGCACGCGGCGGAGCATGTCTGCGGGCCGACCTGCGGGCACGAGGCTGTGCCGCACGGGGACCACATCGATTACCTGGTGATCGACGCGGACGGGAACGGTCGCCTGCACCACCCGCACGGGGACCACTGCGACGACCATGGCCCGGTCGAGGTCGTGCAGCGGGCCGAGGGCTGAGCACGCGTTGATGTCGTTGGGTTGGAGTGAGCCGTGAACGGGCGGCGGGGCGGTGGCTGCGCGCCGGCGGGGCGTCAGGCTTCGGGGTCGAGGCGTGCGAGGAGGGTGTTCAGGCGCTCGGACTGCGTGGCCCGGGCGTCCTGGATGTCCTTTGGGATGGGGGAGTGGACGGCGCGGATCTCGTCGACATGGAGCTGGAAGGGGGCGTGGGCCCCGTCGTTGATGCTGAGGCCGATGCTGCGGACGGTGGCGGGGTCGAGAGGCAGGACGCGGCCCGTGATGTTGTCGCCCTTGCTGGTGGGGAAGAAGGCGGAGAAGGGGATCGTGACCTCGTGCCAGCCTCCGTCTGTGGGGGCATCGGTCGGGACGCGGAACCTGGCCTGGTAGGCGACCTCGTGGCGGTCGTACCAGAGGTCGGTGCGGAGATCGACGCGGTAGGTGCGCTCATCGCCCCGGACGCGGAGGGTGAGGGCGTCGTAGTCGGCGAGATCGAACTCCCCCGGGACGGAGCGGAGGCTCGAGAAGCCTCCCCCGTTGGTGTTGGTGAAGCCCTCGAAGGTGAGCATGCCCCCGTGGTAGCGCGGGCCCCCGGTGGAGCGGCCCCCCATGACGTTGTCGTTGACGACGACCCAGCGGGGCGTGGGCGGGCCATCGTCGAAGTGGGCGAGAACGCGGGGGGAGGGGGCGTCCGGGGTCCAGAGGGGGGCAAGAGGCGCGAGGATGAGGGCGAGTGTGTGACAGGGGAGCATGGGAACGCCTCGGTTCGGGGGAATGGGTGCCCTCGGAGGTTCGAAGGGTGGGGCGGGGATGGATGCGGCCGACGCCGGGCCGAGCGGGGCCGATCAGGCCCAATCAGGCCTGCGCGGGCCCGTGCCGGCTTTCGAACCACTCCAGCGTGACATGCGGGACGGTGAGCGCGAAGAGCCCGATGAAGACCACGCTCCAACTGATCCGCACCGCATCGGCGAGGCCCGCCCAGTAAAGAGCAACCGCGGCGGCGAGCACCCAGGTGAGCACCGTCGGCGGGGCAGCCGCTCGGAGATATCGGCCAACGGCGGCCCGAACGGACGCTCGCGGGGCGGCGGACATCGCGGAGCGGAGCGAGTGCCTGACGGAGTGCCACAGGCAGAAGTAGACGGTGAAGGCGAGGATGGGAGGGGCGACGGCGAACCACGCGAGGAGCACGCCGATCTCGACGGGCACCCTCAGGCGGGCACCCTTCGTGTCGGAGGGTGTCCACACAATCGAGGCGATGATGCCGGGGACAGCGGCGCCGAGCCAGACGAGCCCCGCGGTCTGCACAATCGCCGGGTCGATTTCGGTCGCGCCGAGGATGGTCGCGAACACCTCAGAGACCGCCGCCGGATGGAAGACCATCGGGCCGGCGACGGGCACGGCGCCGCGGCTGAGGGCGAGCCAGGCCCTGCGCGTGGCGTTGCCGCCATCGCACTCAAGGTCATCAAGGCCCCAGTGGACGGCGCCGCCCACGAGCAGGAACGTCAGGCCCAGCAAGGGGAGGGCGAGCCAGAGAGCCAGACCCAAGGCGGTGAGGGCGAGGTAGGCGGCGCCGAAGAGCGCCCACCAGGACCGCCCGAGCCGGTCCGCAAAGAGGCGCCGGGCGACTTCGAGGTCGTAGGCCCCGTGGGGCAGGCCGATGAAGGCGACCGCGATCAGCATGACGATCGCTGAGGCGAGCGCGGACGGGGGGCCCAGGGCGAGCAGGAGCGCCGCCGCGGTGATGGTCGCGGCGCTGACCGCCCATGTGTAGGTGGCGAGGACGCTGTGGGCCCGCGCGGGGGCGGTGGGGTGGGCCGGGTGGTCCATCAGGACCCCCGAGGCCAGGCGGAGGGGTTGGTGAGCGTGTGTTGGATCACCCGCGTCTTTGGCATGGCCCACATGACCGCAAGGTAGTCCAGCGGTCGCGGGGTATCCCCGAGGAAGCGGATCAGCCTCTGCGGCGCCGCGGCGGCGAAGAGCCGGGCGAAGACCGCGGGCGCCGCGCTCGCGTCCTTGCTGAGCATGGAGAGGAGCACGCGGTCGAGCGTGCTGAGCAGGCGCGATCGTGGGGGGCGTGGCCGGTTCTGGCCCGCGAGAAGCGCGTCGACGACGCGGGCGGAGTCGTGCTGGATCGCGGCGAAGGCGTACCCGCTGCTGGCGCGGGCTATGCCAGCGCGGGTGCCGATGGGCCACACGCGGGCGGTCGCTTTCGGGCCGAGCGGGGCGAGCGTCATGGGCAGCACGCCCGATTCCCTGTAGACGATGCGCCCGGGGTCGATGCGGAGCACGTCGCGGGCGTAGGCCGACGCGTACGCCTCGTAGTCGATCCCCTCCGGTATGCCCGGCGTGATGAACGTGGACTCGACGAGCACGCGGTCGGGCCGGAAAGGGAGGACGTACATGAAGTGCGCGCCGTGCTCCTGGGAGACCGCGAAGTCCATGAGCGTGACCGCGCCGGTGTCGACCGGGGAGGATGAGGCATCGATCTCGATCCCGCCGAAATGCTGGAGCAGGAGCGGCTCGCCCGGAGTCCCCGGGCCCGCGGGGGGCGGTGGGCGTCCGTCGAAGAGATGGGTGAAGCGTTCGGTCGAGTCGCCATTGCTATCGCGGAGGGTGAGTTCAACGCCCTCGTCCCGTTCGGTGACGCCCTCGACCCGCACGCCCCGGCGGAGGGTGCAGGGCTCGTGCGACATGGTCTCGTTGGCGATGCGGAAGAAGTCGTCGGCCCGGATGCAGGCGTACGGGTAGGCGGAGACGTCCACGGAGACCTCGGCGTCGGGCGACCGAACGACGACGCGGTCCCAGCGTTTGTGGACCGCGTCGGCGAAACGATGGGGCCGGATGTCCCAGAAGCACCAGGTGCGCTCGGAGGTGGAGCGGGGGGCGGGGTCGAAGACGGTGACGCGGACGCCCGGGCAGCGGGCCATGATCTCGCAGGCGAGCGAAGAGCCAGCGCAGCCCGCACCCGCGATGGCCACGTGGCTGCCGGGCTCGAGGCCGGTCATGTGGACGCGACTCGCAGCACGCGCACCGCGCCGTGGAGTGTTTCGTCGTGCGTGTCGGAGGGGCCGAGCGGGAGCGATTCGAGCGACGAGGCCCAGAGGGCGGCGATCGTCCGCGTCGCCTTGCCCGTGCCGGAGGTCCTCGCTCGCTCGCGGAGGGCCCGGGCGGGATCGTTGCGGACGAGGCTCCCGATGGCACGGTAGTTCCACGCGGCGGCGCGGATCCCGCCTCGGACGGCGAGGGGGAGGAAGTGCATGCCCAGCTCGGCGCTCTCGTAGTAGCGGTCGGCGGTGTTGAGGAGGCGCGTGACCGCCCGGCAGATCTCGGCGGTCTGCGTGAGGCTCTCGGGTCCCCCGGGCGTCGCGGCGGCGAGCACCTGCGCGGGGTCGGCCCACTCGGCGGGTATATAGACACGGTCGAGCCGGGCGTCCTCAGCGACGTCCCTCGCGATATTGGTCAGCTGCATCGCGATGCCCAGGTCGATCGCGAACGAGTCGCCCTCCGGCTTGACGCGCAGGATCCGGCACATCATGAGGCCGACCGTGGACGCGACGCGGTAGGAATAGCGCAGCAGCTCGTCGGCGGTCCGGACGCGGACGGGCCCGAGGTCGCAGCGGACGCCCTCAATCAACTGCTGCGCCAGGACGAGCGGGATGCCGTGGCGATCGGCGAGGGCCCTGAAGGCGTTGACGATCGGGGACCTTTCGTGCCTCCCTTGGAGGCCCGAGGTGATGTCATCCAGCAGGCAGGCCGAGGGCTCGTGGGAGGTGGAGTCGATGGCGTCAGCGCAGTCATCGATGGCCCGGCACAGCGCGTAGAGAATCGCGAGGTCGGTGCGGACGCCCAGCGGCAGGACGCGCGAGGCGGCGTGGAAGGTCTGCCCGCAGCGCCGGAGCACCTCGCGCGGGTCGATCTCTCCGTACACCTGCTCGGAAGGGGTGGGGTGCCCGATGGCCCTGCTGCGTTTCATCCGATGGCCTCCGCGGAGACGGCGTTATCGCGAATCATGCACCGCATGGCGGTCTTGGCGGTGCAGAGCGTTCCCGGTATCCCGGCCCCGGGGTGGGTTCCCGCGCCCGCAAGATACAGGTTCCGGTAGTGCGGGCACCGGTTGTGGAAGCGCAGGTACGCGGACTGCGAGAGCACGGGCTGGATGCTGAAGCCCGCGCCGGCCGGTGATTCCAGCTCGGTCTCGAAGTACTCGGGCGTGACGGCGAACTTCGTGACGAGGTTCCGGCGCAGGCCGGGGGCGAGGTGGGTTTCGATCCGCTCGAGCACGAGGTCGTGGTACCGCTCGGCACGGGCCTGCCAGTCGTTGTAGAGCTTGAGGTTGGGCACCGGGGCGAGCGCATAGAAGCACTCGTGCCCCGCGGGGGCCATCGAGGGGTCCGACCGGGTCGGGGCGTGCACGTAAATACTGGGGTCCTCCGGGACCTTGCCCCGGTCGAAGATGTCCTTCAGGAGCGGCTTGTAGCGGTCGCTCAGGAGGATCGTGTGGTGCGCGAGGTCGGGGTAGGTCGTGGAAGTGCCGAAGTAGGAAACGAAGAGGCCCATCGAGAGCTTCATCGAGCGGGCCCGGAGCTGGGTGCGGAGGTGGCGTCCGCCGGGCGGGAGCAACTTGGTGTAGAGCGTGACCGGATCGCCCGCAGAGAGGAACAGGTCGGCCCGCAGCACGCGCCCGGACGCGAGGCTGATGGACTCGACGCGTGAGGATCGGGTGTTGATGCGCGAGACCGCGTCGCCCAGCATGACATCGACGCCGGCCCGCTCGAGCAGCCCGCCCAGGGCCCTGATGATGGCGGTCGTGCCGCCCATGGCGTAGTGCACGCCGAACTTCTGCTCGAGGGGCTGGATGAGGCCGTAGATGCACGAGGTCGTGAAGGGATTCCCGCCGACCAGGAGGGGCTGGAAGGTGAAGACCTGCCGGAGCCGCTCGTCGCGGATGTACGACGCGACGAAGGCGTACATCGAGCGCTGCGCACCGAGGCGGACCATGTCCGGCACGGCGCGGAGCATCGACCCCGCGGTGTCGAAGGGCTGGTCGCCGAGGCCCTCGTAGCCGATCTGGTAGATCGTCTCGGCGTGCTCGAGCATCCTGCGGTAGCCGTCCCGGTCGGCGGGGTTGAAGCGTGCGATCTGGTCGCACATGGTGTCGGGGTCGCCCCCGTAATCAAAGTGCTGGCCGTCCTCCCACTGGACGCGGTACCAGGGCCAGACAGGGCGGAGCCGGACGTGGTCGTGGAGCGATTCGCCGAACAGTTGGAACAGTTCGTCGAGCAGGTAGGGGGCGGTGATGACCGTCGGGCCGGCGTCGAAGGTGAAGCCGTCGCGGGTGAAGGTGCGGGCCCGCCCCCCAAGGTCGGGCAGGCGGTCGACGAGCGTGACGCGGCACCCGGCTGCGGCGAGGCGGAGTGCGGAGGCGATGCCGGCGAAGCCCGCCCCGATGACGACCGCGGAGCGGCCCCGGGCGGAGTCGGGCGTGCGTCGCGTGGCGTCGGGGATCCCGCGGGCCACAGATGGTGGCGCGACGGGCGGAGCCGAATGGGCGGTTGCGTTCGGCATGGTGAATGGGCCGCGATGACGCTGATCGTCGCGGCCCTTGGCGTTCTGTTCGATCAGGCGGCTGCCGTGGCGGGGACGAGGCGGACCTCGTCATCGAAGCCTTCGATCTCGCTCTTACGCTTGGCGATCATGTAGATGACGACGCCGAAGCCGGCCTTCGCGGTGATGTCCGCGATGGTGTAGCCGACCTGGAGCCCGACGACGGCGCCGGGGCTGAGGCCATCGGCACCGGAGCCGAGGGCACCGATGACGTAGGCGATCGGGTAGAAGGACCAGGTGACGAGCACGACGATGCGTGCGAGGTTGATCAGGCTGCGTGCGCCCTCGGGCTGCTTCTGGATGGCGGAGGTGAGCTGCGTGAAGAGGATCACGAGGATGATCACGAAGGGGATCATGCTGGCGATGAACCAGCCCCAGATGGCGGCGGCGCTTCCGCCGGTGGCGATGGCGTTCTCGCCCGGGTAGCCCAGGATGATCATGAGCAGCACGGCGGGGATGAGCACGCGGAGGTACTTGGCCGACTCCGACTTGGTGAGGGCCATGACCGCGATGAGCTCGACCATGAGCAGGGGCACGGTGAGGAGCCAGTCTGCGTAGCGGTAGAAGTCGTTGAAGGGCTTGCCGGTGCCGACGTAGGTGCCGGCCTCGCCGAGGGCGAAGGCATCGCCGAAGGAGATGCGGATCTGGAAGTAGTGGTAGCAGGCGATCGCGGTCACGAGCCCCGTCACGATCATGGCCGCGCGGTACTTGCGGTTGACCCTGGGGGCGAAGAAGAAGAAGAGAGTTGCCGCACCCATCGTCGCGACGGTGAGTGATAGCAAATTGTAGACCACGTTGAATTCAAATGAACTCAGATCTGGCACCGGAGGCTCCTTTCCCATGGGCGACGATCGTGCCGCCCCGTCCTTGAAATGATGATGCGCGCAGGGACAGCTAATTCAGCTTGGCATCGGCCCGATCGGCCTCCGCCCGTTCCCAACTTTCACTCAGAACAGCGGCCACGACTCGGGGTACAAAGAACGCACCGATGACCGCGGAGACAAGCGGGACTATACCAGAATCGGGCACCGCCGATGCCCAGCGGGCGGAAATGGCAAATCCCACCCCGCAAAGCGCAGCAAAGACAGCGCTGTAGAAAGTGGCCGGCAAAGCGGACAGTGATCTCGCGAATCTCGAGCGGACGAAGAAGCTCAGGCTTCCGGCGGTGATGAGCAAAAGAAAGCCGGGACCGCCACCCGACGGGTTGAGACCGCTCCAAGTGGCGCCGCTCGCAAACCGATCCCGAAAGAGGGCGAGCCACCCCACACAGACAGCGGCCGCCGCGAGTGCAGAGGCCAGATCTACCAAAAGATGTAGAGACCGGGCCTTCCCCATCGTTCGAGCGCCTTCGGCATCGTGTCGCGGGTCGATGCGGGCCACGGAGACAAAATACGGTTCGGGTCAACTGGAGTTGCCTGCATGACGAACTCATCCGAGTGCTCGTCCTGACCGGACAACTCGTTCATCGGCTCGAATCGATTTGGGACAACAGGGTCGCGAGGAGGCTGCGCAGTCTTTCCCTCGTGATCGTCCTGCTCGGCGGGGTCGTTCTCGTCGAGGTGTTCCGATTGCTGGGCGATGAGCATCGGCCGGGGTGGATGCCCCGGGTGCACCTCGCGGCGATCTCCTGGGCGATCGGTCTCCTGCTGCTGTACGAGCTGGTCGATATGGCATTCGCGATCAGCAAGTCCGTTGCCCGGGGGGTCACGCGGTACCTGCAGCTGTACGCCCTGGTGCTGCTGCGCGATGCGTTCCTGAAGCTGGACGCGTTCCCGGAGCCGATCCGGATCGGTCCGGATGAGCTCGGCGCGATCGGGATCATGACAGCCGACGCCGCGGGGGGCATCGCGCTCTTCATCACGGCGGGTCTGTTCGCACGGATGCAGCGGCACACCCCGATCACGGTGGATGCCGCGGGCGGCCAGACGTTCATCCGGTGCAAGAACGTGATCAGTCTCGGGCTGCTCGGGACGCTCCTGCTGCTGTGCGGGGCCCGCCTGATCGGGGTGTTCACCGCGTTCGAGGCCCTCCCGATCCTTGAAACCTACTTCACCGTGCTCGTCTTCGTGGACGTCCTGCTGGCGTTCATATCGCTGGCGTTCACGACGAACCCCGCGATCGTGTTCCGCAATTTCGGGTTCGCCTTCGCGGCCATCCTGCTCCGGTTCTCGCTCGCCTCCCCGGGGTACATCCGCCCATCGATCGCGATCGTGGGCGGGCTGGTCGCGATCGTGGTGACGTTCGCGTACAACATCGCCACGGAAGCCGATGGCACGCCCGCGGACCCGAAAGACGACCAAGGCGATGCGGAGGAAGACGGGCCACCCGACGGGGTGGCGTAGCAGGATCGGCCCATGGGTCGGGAGCGGACGCCCGCCCGGGCGGGGCGACCCGGTCAGGCCCGGGACGGCGCGTCGTCGGCCCCGCCATCGGTGCGGGTGAGCAGGCGTCTGGTCATGTCGCCCAGCTGATCGATGTAGCGCGACAGGGCCGAGGGGTCCGGGGTCTGCGCGACGAGCTCGGACAGAGCGTCGAGGTGCAGGTCGAACGCGGTCGGGCACGGGGGCGCGCTGTCGCCATCGGCGATGTCATCGAACAACTGGTAGAGACGCCCGAGCTCGATGCCCAGGCGCCGGGCGAGACCGTGCGACGCGCTGTCCGCCCTGCCCGCAGCGAGCAGGCCGAGGCGCGCCGAGAGGATGAACAGCGCGCCGGTCTTCTCGTCGACGACGTCCGCCCACCGCTCGTCCGAGCCCGCGCCCGCGTGGCGGAGATCCTTGAGCTGACCGCTGCACAGGGCCGCGAGCGCATCGCTCATCAGCCCGACCGCAGCAGCGGGGGACGCCGACTCGCCGGCGAGGCGGAACGCGTGGCCGATCATGGCGTCCGACGCGAGCAGGGCGTGGGCGGGGGTGAACACGGTGTGCACCGTGGGACGCCCGCTCCGGGTCGCGTCGTCGTCCATGATGGGCAGATCGTCCTGGATGAGGCTCGCCTTGTGCAGGAGCTCGACCGCTGCGCCGAAGCCCAGCCATGACCGCGCAGCGCCTCCATAAGAGGAGGAAAGAGCCGCGACGAGCATCGGGCGGACACGCTTGCCCCGCGAGCAGAACTCCCCGGCGACCGCGCGGACCTCCTCCGGGAGCCTCGCGATCTCCGATGCCATGGTCTCCTGGAAGTCCGCGTGAGACTGCGTGTGCATGACCACCCTCTCGCGTGGGTCCCGATTGGCCCGGTCCGCCGGGGAAACCGATCCGGCATGCTACAGAGGTTGCCCGGAAGACAGGCGTGGCGATACGCGATGCACTGCGGCGCGAAGGGGCGTAAAGACACCGGCTCGGCCCGGTTCCGTGAACAAGGGACCCTGATTGTGCCGTTTCGCCGGAACGAGCGGGGATGGATGCGGGCGGTTTGCCGGCGTTTCTGGTTTCGCGGACCGATCCGC
>DAIQNV010000076.1:0-3611 GCA_036788215.1 Phycisphaerales bacterium
CTCTTCCGCGTTCTTGCTCTTCTGCTTCCGCTCCCAGTCGCCCCAGCCCCCGATGAAGACATCGATGCCGCCCTTGCCATCGAGGATGATGAGCTTGGAGCAGCAGGCCTCGAGCAGGGCGCGGTCGTGGCTGATGAGCAGGACCGTGCCCTCGAAGAGGCCCCCGCCCCGCTCCGCGAGGCTCTCGTCGAGGGCGAGCTCCTCCGCGGTGGGCTGGCGGCGGAGGACCTCTTCCAGGCGTTCGGCGCTCGGGATGTCGAGGTGGTTGGTCGGCTCGTCGAGGACGAGCAGGTTCTTGGCGCTCGCCATCAGGCCCGCGAGGACGGCCCGGGCCCGCTCGCCACCGGAGAGGAGGCCCAGTTCTTTTTCCTGGTTGGTGCCACTGAAGAGGAAGGCGCCGGCGAGTTCGCGGGCCGCTTGCTCACTCATGAGCTGGTCGGGGCATTCCTTGCGGACGACGCCCTGGATGTAGCGGACGACGCTCATCTCGGGGTCGAGGCCCTCGTGGGTCTGGGTGAAGTAGCCGATGCTGAGCTTGCTGCCCAGGCTGACGGTGCCGGCGCTGGGCTCGAGCTGGCCCAGCAGGCAGCGGACGAGCGTGGTCTTGCCGGCGCCGTTGGGCCCGACGATGCCCACCCGGTCGCCCCGCTCGATGATGATGTCAAGATCCTTGAACAGCACCCGCCCCGCGTCTGTGCCTTCCCCCGTCTTGACTTCGTCTCTCCGTCTCTCCGTCTCTCCGTCTCTTCCCCCGTACCACTTCCCGAGCCCCCGCACCGCGCACACGATCTCGCCCGAGCGTTCCGCCTTGGGCAGGTTGAGGCGCATCGATGACATCTCGGCGGGGCGTTCGAGGGTGGTCTGGTCCTTGGCCCGGTCGAGGCGGCTCTCGCGCCCCTTGGCCTGCTTGGCCCGCTGGCCGGCCTTGTACTTGCGGATGAAGGCTTCTTCCTTCTTGAAGGCGGTCTGCTGCTTGTCGAAGGCGCGCTTCTGGGTCAGGATGCGGTCGGACCGCTGGCTGCGGAAGGCGGCGTAGTTGCCGGGGTACTCGACCAGCCGGCCCCCCTTGCCCCGGATGGACTCGACCTCGACGATGCGCTCGACGACGGTGTCGAGGAGGCGCCGGTCGTGGCTGATCAGGATGACGGCGCCGCCATACTCGCTCTTCAGGAAGTTCTCGAGCCAGATGCGCCCCTCGATGTCGAGGTGGTTGGTCGGCTCGTCGAGGAGCAGGACATCGGGCTCGGCGAGGAGGAGTTTGGTCAGGCTGAGCCGGCTCTTCTGCCCGCCCGAAAGGCCGGTGACCGGGACCGAGAACTGGGCATCGGTGAACCCCAGCCCGTGCAGCACCGCGTCGACCCGGTGCTCCTGGGCGAGCCCCCCCGCGGCGTCGATCTCGTGCTCGATATTCTCCTGTTCCTTGAGCAGGCGGTCGAGCTGCTCGCCCTGTGCGGTCGCCATCTGCTCGAAGACGTGGTGCAGGCGTTCCTCGAGCTGGTCGACATGGGCCAGGGCGGCGCCGGCCTCCTCGCGGAGGGTCTTGCCGGGCTCAAGGATGGGCTCTTGGGAGAGGTAGCCCGCCCGGGCGCCCCCGTTCAGGACGACGGTTCCCGCGTCGGGCTTCAGGAGGCCCGCCAGGATCTTCATGAGGGTCGACTTGCCCCCGCCATTGCGCCCGACGATCCCGATGCGTTCCCCGGGCTCGACGGAGAGGGAGACCGCGTCGAGGATGCGGCGTTCGCCGTAGCTGAGTTCGATATTGGTGGCGGCGAGGACGGGCATGCGCGGAGGGTAGACGGGCGGAGGGGAGGATTCGCCGTCAGCCGGGCTTCCCGCTGGCGCGGTACCACAGGGCCAGGGCGGCGGTGCCCTCGCCCCGGCGGGCGAGCAGGGGCCAGGCGGCGCGGACGAGGCCCGGGTGCATGAGGGCTTCGGCAGCGAAGCGGCAGGACCAGCGCCGGGCGCGGAGACGCTGGCGGTAGGCGGTGGCGAGGGCCTGCTTGGCGCGGGCGAGGTCGCGGGTGCGGTCGAAGGCGTCGGCGAAGGTGGCGGCGCTCCAGAGGGCGAGGCCGATGCCCTCCCCTCCCACCGGGTCGACCGCGGCGGCGGCGTTGCCCAGGCGGACGGAGCGGGGGTGGCCCGGCTCGGTGTAGGGGCTGCGGGCGACCCCGCAGCTGAGCCAGTCGGACTCGCGCAGGGCGGGGTCCCAGGCGGGCCACAGGGCGCGGACGAGGGCGTCGGCGTCGCCAGCGTGGTGCTTCACGACGCTGGAGCGGGCGACGAGGGCGCAGGTGGCGAGGCCCCCTTCGACGCCCACGGTGCCGATGTAGGCGCCGGGGGCGGTGCGCATGCGGACGCCTATGACGGGCTTGGCGGGGCGGTAGTGGCACTTGAAGCCCACGATGCCCTTGGCCATGGGCGTGGGCCCGGCGGGGTCGTGGCGGGCGAGCCCGTCGGCGTGGAGGACCGCGTCGGTGGTGAGGGTGTCGCCGGTGGCGAGGGTGAGGGTGGCGCCGTCGTCGTGGTAGTCGACGGATCGGACGCTGGCGGGCTGGCGGATGTCGACGCCGGTTTCGAGGGCGCGGTCGCGGAGGACCTCGTCGAGCGTGCGCCGGCTGACGCACCAGGCTTCGCGGGGCGTGCGCCATTCGACGGTGCGGTCGCCCAGTTCGAGGGCCATCGAGCCAACGCGCCGGGCGCCGGCGGCGCGAAGGTCGTCAGGCGTGAGGAGGCGCTCGAGGGCGTCGGTGCCGGCGGGGCTGATGTACTCGCCACAGACTTTGATGCGGGGGAAGGGCTTCTTCTCGACGAGGGTGACGCGGACGCCCAGGCGTGCGAGGAGGATGGCGGCGGCGCACCCCGCGGGCCCGGCGCCGATGACAACGCAGGAGTTCACGCGGGCCTCGCTTTCTCGCCCGCGAGCGTGAACCGGTGCGTGAGGAGGCTCCAGCGGTAGCGGGCGTAGTCGATGCCGGCCTTGGCGGCGAGGGACTCGGCTTCGCGGCGCGTGAAGCCTGCGGCGACGCTGACGCGGGCGTCGTGGCGGATGATCTCGGGCTGGCCGATGGTCATGGCGTGGATCGCGACCTTGCCCACGGTGGTGCGGACGAGATCGTTCCAGATGAGGCCGACGCGGGCGAGTTCGTTCATGGATCGCAGAACGCGGACGACCGCGTCGTCGCCCGGCATGTGGTGCAGGAAGAGGCCGGCGTGGACATAGTCGAAGCTTTGGGGCCCGTAGCGGTCGAGCAGGTCGTGAGCGTCCAGGCGTTCGAGCGTGATGCCTTCGACACCCGAGGCGTGCTGACGCGCCGCGTCGAGCGTCTTTTCGTGGGTGTCGATCCCGGTGATGCGGAGGTCGTGGCCCGCCTGTTCAGCCCAGCGTCGGGCGGCGACCGGCAGGTCGGCGGAGCCGGTCGCGACATCGAGCAGCGTGATCGGGCGGTCCTTGGGCCAGCGCACCGACCACGATCTGAGGTGATACAGCAGGGCCTCGACGCCCCCGAGCCGCCGGTTGACGGCGCGGATGTAGCCCAGCGAGCGTTCGAGGGCCCGCTGGTCGACGCCCGGGTCGTCCATCAGCTCGGGTGTCCAGACGCGTGGCAACGGGG
>DAIQNV010000076.1:3711-15132 GCA_036788215.1 Phycisphaerales bacterium
GTCTACCCTTGAGGCTATGAGCATCCACGAACCCGTGACCGGGGCACCGTCCGACCGCGACCCGGTGACGCTCCGCACGCTGGCGCACATGGCGGGACTGGGCGAGCCCTTCGCGTGCCTCACCGCCTACGACTTCACCACGGCGCGCTGGCTCGAGCGGGCGGGGGTGCACCTTCTGCTGACGGGCGACTCCGCGGCCAATGTCATCCTCGGGTTCGATTCGACGGTGCACGCGCCGATGGATTTTCTGGTCACAATCACCGCGGCGGTGAAGCGCGGCGCCCCGAAGACGCTTGTGATGGCGGATATGCCCTTCCTGAGCTACCACACCTCCGAGGGCGACGCGCTGCGGAACGCGGGGCGGTTCATGACCGAGGGGATGGCGGACTGTGTCAAACTCGAGGCGGACGCCAGTTTCGCTCCGATCGTGCGGGCCATGACCCGGGCCGGGATCCCGGTGTGCGCGCATGTGGGGACGCGCCCGCAGACCTCGGCGGTCACCAGCGGGCCCCGGGCGACGGGCCGGACGCGGGCGGAGGCCCGGCGGGTCGTCGACGACGCCAGGGCGCTTGAGGAGGCGGGCGCGGTGCTCCTGCTGATCGAGGCGGTGCCGGATGAAGTGACCGACGCGGTGATGGCGGAGACCCGCGTTCCTCTCATCGGGATCGGGGCCGGGACCGCCTGTCACGGACAGATCCTGGTGGTGAATGACCTCGTCGGGCTGACCGACCGCCCGCCCCGGTTTGCCGACCCGGTGGCGGACCTGGGCCCCCGCCTTCAGGCGGCGGGGACGGAGTGGGTGCGTCGCGTGGCGAACCGCCAGATCGGGGGGAGGGGCTACGCGATGAAGCCCGGCGAGTCGGCGGATGCTTCGGGCGACATTCCGAGCCCCCGGCTGACACTTTCTGATAGTTGATCGCACTTTGGTAGGTCTGCGAACCGCCTGGAGGGAGCCGCGTACGCATCCCGGAGGCGGGGCGGCGCGAATCCGTCCGAGACAATCCAGCACAATCGGGCCTCCGTGTCGCCGAAGATGCAATGAGTCCGAGCGGCTGTGCCGTTGGTATCCGCGGAGGTTTCCATGCGTCGATTTGTGACGAGTGTTCCCGCCCTGGCTGTCCTGCTGGCGTGCACGCTGGCGCTGGTCGCGGCTCCCAGGCTCCTGGACCGGCTGGCGGCGGCCCACACCTCGGCCCGGGTGACGCTGGCCCGCCAGGTCCTGAGTGACGACGACATCCTGCTGCGGATCGACCGGGCGCTGACGGCGCTGGCGGAGGCGTCGATGCCCGGGGTGGTGCATGTCGATGTGCGCGGGGGGGGCCCCGGGCTGAGCTCGGGCTCGGGGTGGGTCTTCGACACGACGGGCCACATTGTCACCAACGCCCACGTGGTGCGTGGGGAGTCGAACGTGCGTGTGCAGTTCGCCAACGGGCGGACGGAGCAGGCCAAGCTCGTGGGCGTCGACGCGTTCACGGATATCGCGGTGATCAAGATCGATCCGTTCCCGGGCATCATCGCGCTGCCCCGCGCGGAGAAGGAACTGGTGCGCCAGGGCCAACGGGTGTACGCCTTCGGCTCGCCCTTCGGGTTCAAGTTCAGCATGAGCGAGGGCATCGTGTCCGGGCTGGGGCGGGACCCCTCGAACGCGAGCGAGTTCGGCGGGTTCACGAACTTCATCCAGACCGATGCCGCGGTGAACCCGGGGAACTCCGGCGGTCCGCTTGTCGACACGCTTGGGCGGATCGTGGGCATGAATGTCGCGATCGCGACGGGTCGCGAGACCGACGGCACGACCAACGGCGATTCGGCGGGTATCAGCTTCGCGATCCCGGTTGCGACGATCGAGTCGGTGGTCCCGCAGTTGATCCGGACGGGCAGCGTGTCTCGGGGATTCCTCGGGCTGCGGTTCGAGCAGCGCTCGGTGGGGGAGCGCACGCCCGAGGGCGATTATGTGTCGGGCATCCGCGTGAGCAGCGTCATCGAGGGCGGGCCCGGCGACCGGGCGGGGCTGCTGGAGCAGGACCTCGTCGTGCGCGTCGCGAACCAGCCGGTGCCCCGGTTCAACCTGCTGCGGTCGATCGTGGGCGGGGCGGAGCCGGGCACCGCGGTGCCGATCGATGTGTACCGCGACGGTCGGATCATGCAGCTTCAGGTGGTGCTAGGGGAGATGCCGGATTTGGTCCTGGCGTCGCAGTCATCGCGGAACGCGTCGAGGTACCGGCTGGGCGTGGTGTTCGGCAACGGGCGGGACGAGGACGAGTCGCCGCCGGTCGTGGCGCAGATCATCCCGGGGCTGCCCGCGTTCGACGCGGGGCTCCGCCAGGGCGACCGGATCCTGTCGATCGGCGGGAAGCCGGTGGAGTCGGCGAGCCAAGTGTTCATCGAGCTGAACAACGCCGGCGTGATGCTGGGCTCGCGCACGCGGATCGAGGTCGATGGGGAGGAGGGGCGGCGGACGCTGACCCTCTCGTTGAATCCCTGAGCCCGCTCAATCGACGAGGGGCGTGACGCGGATCGTCACCGGGGTGCCCGCGAGGGGGACCGCGTCGTTCTCTGCGAGCCAGATCGGCGCGTCGGTCCCGCTGTCGGGGCTGCGGGTGATCGTGGGCGCGACGACCTCAGATCCGAAGGTGGTCAGCCCCACGACGACGCCGGTCCCGTCCGCGTCGTAGACCGCTCGTCCCCCGCGCTCGCGGACCCGCGACCCGGCGAAGACCCACGAGAAGCGGGGCATCGGCTCGCCCGACTCGGCGCGGATCCACTCCGCGGGCGCCGCGGACCGCAGGCGTCCGGTCTCGTCGGTCCAGACGAGCTCGACCTGGATCGGCGAGCCCGTCGCGTCGATGCGCAGCACGCCCTCGCGCGTCGCCTCGATCCGCCCCGGCTCGCCCGGGTCAAGCCCGATCGAGAGCAGGGCGGCGTGGATCAGCGAGGGCTGCACCGTCGTGACGACGAGCGACTCGTGCTCGCGCGTGTCGGGCGAGCAGGCGACGAGCTCGAGGTAGACATCGGGCGTGGCGGGGTTGTGCACGTCGAGGGGGACCGTCCCGTCGATCTCGACGACCTTCTCCGTCAGGCTGACGCGCAGGCCCGGCGCGAGCGCGACCGCGGTCTGGTCGGTGAGCAAGGGGGCGACCGAGGGGGCGGAGCAGCCCGCGAGGACCGCTAGAAGCAGAGCGAGACCGCCTCGCTGAAGGCCTGCCCGCGCTCCTCGTAGTTGCTGAATTGGTCCCATGAGGCGCACCCCGGGCTGAGGAGGACGGTGTCGCCTTCGCGTGCGTGCGCCCGCGCGATCCCGGCGACCGCTGCGTCCAGCGTACGGGCTTCGTGGGCGTCCGGGCGGAGCTTGCAGATCGCGGGCGCGGTGGCGCCGATGGCGTGCACGCTGGCGATGTTCGTCGCGCCCAGGAACATCGGCGCGAGATCGACGCCCTTGTCGGCCCCGCCCGCGATGAGGTGCACGCGGGCGAACCCGTCCTCCGCCAGGGCGCGGAGGGCGAGCGCCGTCGCTTCGGGCGTGGTGGACTTGGAGTCATCGAAGAACCGGACGCCCGCCTGGTCGGGCAGGCGGTGCAGGCGGTGGGGGAGCCCCGGGAAGGACGCGAGGGTGCCCCGGTCCGGCGCCACCCCGAGGGCGTCGATCGCTGCGAGGGCGAGGGCCGCGTTGAGTCGGTTGTGGGCGCCCGGGATGGCGAGCGTGATCTCCGCAGGCTCAGAGACGAGCGTGCGGTCCCCCTGTGCGGGCCAGTCGTGCACGCCCGGACCCAGGACCGCGTGCTCAGCGTTCCGGAGGATGGACTGCTTGCTCTGGAGGTAGTGCTCGAGCGACCCGTGCCAGTCGATGTGGTTGGGCGCAAAACCGGTGACGACGGAGACCCGGGGGGCGAGCCGGTGGCCCTCGAGCCAGTACAGCTGGGCGCTCGAGAGCTCGAGCACGACCGCGTCGGCCCGGGCGATCTCCTCCGTCCGCGCGAGCAGCGAGCCCCCGATGTTGCCCCCCAGCAGCGTCTTCAGGCCCGCGCCCGCGAGGGCGGCGTGGGTCATCGCGCTCGTGGTGGACTTCCCGGCGGTGCCGGTGATGGCGATGAGGCGTGGCTGGCCCCGTGATCCGTCGATCAGGTCGAGCGTGAGGCCGATCTCGGTGAGGACCGGGACGCCGGCGGCCCGGGCGGCCCGCACGAAGCGGTTGTCCCAGGGCGTGGGGACCGCGGGGTTGATGACGACCGCGTCGGGCGTGGTGAAGTCCGAGACGTTGTGCTCGCCCAGGCGGAGGGTGACGGTGCCGTCACGGATGAGGTCCTCGAGCCGGGCGAGGGGCTTCGCGAGGGTCTCGGGCGGGGCCTTGTCGGTCAGCAGGATCTCGGCGCCCCGCTCCGCGAGGTAGCGGGTGACGCCCAGCCCCCCGCCGAATCGGCCCAGGCCCAGGACGGTGACGCGATGGTTGGTGAAGTCGTGCATGGGAAGGGTGATCGATTTGGAACCCGTTGTTGGCATGGGGGGCGACACCCGGTACATTCGCGGGGTCCCGCAGATCCGCGACCGTCGGGTGACGCTCCGGAATCTGAGGAAGGGAGACGACCGATGCCTGTCCGTTCCACTCTGCTTTCTCTGGCTTGCGGCGCGATCTGCGGGCTGCTTTCGCCCGCGGTGGCCCAGCCTCTCGATACGGCGTTTCGCTACCAGGGGCGCCTCACGGACGGTGGTGCGCCGGTTTCTCTGCCACGGGTTGATTTCCGCGTCGAGGCGTGGGATGCCGCGACCGGTGGCAAGCTTATCGGCACCTCGCTCGCGAGGTCGGTCGCGGTCGTTGACGGGCTGGTGCAGTTTGATGTTGATTTCGGCAGCCTGTTTCTCGGGCAGTCGATCTGGCTTGAGGTCTCGGTCAACGCGGGACAGGGATCCCAGACGCTCCTGCCCCGCCAGCCGGTGCGAGCGACGCCCTACGCGTTGTACTCCGAGGACGCGGGGTTCGCGGCTGTGGCGGGCGATGCGGATGTCAATCTGAACGACGCGTACCTGAGGGGCGCGACGATCGACCAGACGGGCGAGCCGGTCACGATCGTGCGACCGGGCGGTGACGCACTCTTGCCCGCGACGCTGCAACTGGGTCCGTCTTCGGGCAACGGGGTCGATGGTGGCGGCGGGCAGTTGGTCACCAAGAACAACGCGGGCGCGACGACCACGCTCCTCGGGAGCGACGTGATCTCGGGCCGGGCCGGGGGCCTGCTCAGGGTCTCCAGCGTGTCGGGCAACAACGGGGTGGACGTGTTCGGGGACTTCGCGGGCGGGTCGCCCCGGATGGTGCTTCGGGGCAGCGGGTCGGTGGCGACCTTCGCGATGGATCTGACAGGGAACGCCAGCGTCGTGCTGCCCTCGAACTCGATCGGGCCGTTCGAGTTGCTGAACGAGGCGGGTGTGGCCTCGCTCGCGAGCGGGTCGAGCGTGTCGCTCACGCCCGTCGGGGCGACGCTGGATGTCATCGCGTCGTGGACGATCTCGTGCCCGGCGGACGGGTATGTCCTGGTGATGGCGCAGTGCGAGAGCACGATCGCGCATCAGTCCGGCACGACCTCCAGCGTCAATTACGGGGTGTCGAACTCGCCGACCTCGCTCCGGGCTTCGCAGGACATCGAGCATCGCATACCCAGCACGGCGCCGACCGGGACCTACGATGTCCCTGTGTCCGTCCACGGCGTCTTCGGGGTGAACACCGGGCTGAACACCTTCTACTTCATCGGTGATCAGAACGGCAGCGGATACTTTGCGGCGGCCCAGGACTACTCGCTGACGCTGGTCTACCTGCCGACGGCGTACGGGACGATCCAGAGCTCGCGCGAGCCCGGGCCCTCGGATGAGGACGCCCCGCGCCACGGGCCGATGAGCCCTGCGGAGATCGAGGCCGAACGGGCGTCGGCCGCCGACTTCGATGCCCGGCGTATGGCGATGGAGCTCGCGGAGATACGCCGGCGGGTGGCGGAGATCGAGCTGCAGATGACGGCGGCGCAGGAGCGCTAGAGCAGCGCCACCGGGTCGAGGTCGACCGCGGTCCGCGCGTCGGAGCGGAGCGCGCCCTGACGCCGGACCTCGGTGAGGGCCTCGATCAGCGTCGTGGGCGTGGAGGCGAGGATCTCGACCGCGAAGCGGAAGTGCTCGTTGACCCGGGCGAGGGGGCAGGGCATCGGGCCATTGATGGTGATGCGCGCATTCAGGGCGTGCAGGCGGGTCGCGATGTCCTCCGCGTGGTGCCGGGCCTTGCCCGGGTCGCGGTCGCGGCAGACCACCCTCGCCATGCGGGCGATGGGGGGCAGGGCGCAGGCGCGGCGCTGCTCGAGCTCGGTCTCGGCGAAGGCCCGGAAGTCGTGCGTCGTTGCGTGGGTGATCGCGGGCTCTTCGGGGCTCAGGGTCTGCACGATGACGAGCCCCGGGTGTTCGGCCCGCCCGGCGCGCCCCGCGACCTGGGTGACGAGCTGGAAGGTGCGCTCGCTGGCGCGGAAGTCGGGCAGGGCGAGGGCGGTGTCGGCGTTGATGACGCCCACGAGGCGGACATTGGGAAAATCGAGGCCCTTGGCGATCATCTGGGTGCCCAGCAGCACGCGGGTCTGTCCCCTGGCGAAGTCGTCGAGCAGGGTGAAGTAGTGGGCAGCGTGGGTCAGGGCATCGGAGTCGGCCCGGGCGACCGCAGCGTCGTCGAGATGCGGGTGGTGCTTGCGCAGGTGGGTGCGCAGGTCGTCCTCGAGACGCTGCGTGCCCTCGCCCAGCAGCAGGAGGGTGCTCTGGCAGTCGGGGCACTTCGTCGGCGCGAGCTGCTCCGCGAGGCAGTGGTGGCACTTGAGGTGCCCCCGGGGCGGGGCCTGGCCGGGCTTGGCGGAGCGGTGGTGCACGACCATTTTCGCGTCGCAACGCTCGCAGCCCAGGGTCCAGCCGCAGCGTTGGTTGCGGCACGCGACGCAGGCGGCGAAGCCCCTCCGGTTGAGCAGCAGGATCGCCTGCCCGCCCTCGGCGAGGGTGCGGTCGAGGGCATCGAGGAGTGTTGGCCCCAGCCCGATCGCGCCGGGGGTGAAGGGCGTGCCCCGTTCCGCAGCGAGGGTGCGTTCCTTCGCGATATCGACGATCTGCACGCGGGGCATGGGGGCGCCGGTGGGGCGCTCGGTCAGGGTCCAGAGGGTGGAGCGGGCGTGGGATCGGGTCGCGTTGTGCCAGGATTCGAGGGAGGGGGTGGCGGAGCCCAAGAGGACGGGGCAGTTCTCGAGCTGGGCCCTTTTGATCGCGACGTCACGGGCGTGGTAGCGGGGGAGTTGGTCCTGCTTGTAGCTGGAGTCGTGCTCCTCGTCGACGACGATCAGGCCCAGGTTGGTGAGCGGGGCGAAGACCGCGGAGCGGGCGCCGACGACGACGCGGGCGTGCCCCGCCCGCGCATCGGCCCAGGCCTTGTGGCGCTGCGACTGGCTCAGGCCCGAGTGCAGGACCGCGACGCCAGCGTCCGCGAAGCGGTCGCGGAAGCGGCGCGAGGTCTGGGGGGTCAGCGCGATCTCGGGGACGAGGACGAGGGCGGTCTGGCCCCGGTCGATGATGTGCCGGATCAGGCGGAGGTAGACCTCGGTCTTGCCCGAGCCGGTGACGCCAAAGAGGAGGTGGGTCGCGAAGCGGGGCGGGGAGAGGTCGGCTGTGATGCCTTGGATGGCGTGAGCTTGCTCGTGGGTCGGGGTGGGGAGGGGGGTAGAGGCGGGGAGTCCGTCGCTGGCGCTTCGGGCTCGTTCAGAGTCGGTGTTCCCGTCCCAGAGCACGCTCCGGGCGGTGATGCGCTCCATCGTCGTCTCGGTCAGCAGGCCCACGTCTCTGAGGCGGTTCAGGGGCCCGAGCGTCTTGCTCCCGATGCGGTCCGCGAGGGCCCGGGGTTCGATAGGGAAGGCGGACGAGGGCAGGGCCACGACCGAGGCCCAGGCCTTGCCAGCGCTGGGCGTGAGCGGGGGCAGTTCCGCTGGCGGGTCCGGGCGGAGGACGGCCGGCCTCTCCCGGGCGCCCGTCCCCTTTTTCACCGCAGCGGGCACCGTCGCGGCCAGCGCCATCCCCAGGGGGCAGCAGTAGTAGTGCGCGAGCCAGCGGGCGAGCTCAACGACCGGTGCCGGCAGGCCCAGGCGCTCGACCTTCAGGACTTGCTTCACCTTGCGGGGGTCATAGCCCCCGAGGAGCTCGGGGCCCCCGGTCGCGAGGATGACGCCGGTGGTGGGGGTGTTCCCTCGCCCCAGGGGCACGCTGACGCGGTCGCCCGGAGCCGCGGGGCTGTCGCCCGGCAGGCGGTAGGTGAATCCGTCGGTGGTGGGGTCGGTGGGGTCGAGGTGCTCGATGCCCCGCTCGACCGCGACGCGGGCGTAGCGGGCGCTTTCGAGGTCCTCGGGGGGGTTTGGCGCTTCGGGCTCGGTGTTGAAGAGCGCGGGCTCCATGCGGGGGACGGTAGCGGTCTAAAGTGGTTGTCAATGGGCGACACGAACTTCACGACGGGCCGGTTGGCGCTTGCCGACGGGCGGGTTTTTCGTGGGCGGGCTTTCGGGGCGATCGCCCTTCCCGGGGCGGTGGTGGGGGAGGTGGTCTTCAACACCGCGCTGACGGGCTACCAGGAAAGCCTGACCGACCCAAGCTACGCGGGCCAGATCCTCGTGCAGACGACCCCCCTGATCGGGAATACCGGCGTCAACGCGGAGGATGTGGAGTCGGGCAAGGTCCAGGTGCGGGGGTTCGTCGTCCACGAGCTGACCGCCCGCCCCAGTAACTATCGTTCTGAACAGGACTTGGACGCCTATCTCCGCGAGCAGGGGGTCCTCGGGCTCAGCGGCATCGACACGCGGGCCCTCACCCGCGTCCTGCGGAGCCGGGGCGTCTCGCCCGGAGCGATCTCCGCCGATGCGTCGCTCACGGACGCGGAACTGGTCGAAGCGGCCAAGAGCTTCGGCTCGATGGCGGGGCGGGACCTTGTGGGCGAGGTCGCGGTCCTCGCGGGTCGGGGGAGCGACTCGGGTGACGCGTGGTGCGAGGGGCTCGGTGAGTGGACGCCTCCTCGCGTGCGGGATGGCGTGCGGGATGGCCTGAAGGCGGGCGAGGTGTACGGGGCGGGCGACGGTCCGCGGGTCATCGCCCTCGACTGCGGTGCGAAGGAGACGATCCTCCGTCAGCTCGTCGCGCGGGGTTGCCAGGTCCGGGTCGTCCGCCACGACATCGATGGGGAGGAACTCGCGGGCATCTTCGACCGGGGCGAGGCGGACGGGCTGTTCATCAGCAACGGACCCGGAGATCCGGCAGCGGTCGAGAAGACTATCGCCAGCTTGCGCCGCGTGGTGAAGCGCGGGGGCGGGGCAGGGCGGGTCCCGCCGACCTTCGGGATCTGCCTGGGGCACCAATTGCTGAGCCTGGCGGTGGGGGCGCGGACCTACAAGCTCCCCTTCGGGCACCGCGGCGCGAACCAGCCCGTCCGGGAGGAGTCGACCGGACGCGTCTCGATCACGAGCCAGAACCACGGGTTCGCGGTCGAGGAGGCGAGCCTGGCGGGCGCGGGCGCGGAGGTGACCCACCGGCACCTGAACGACGGGACCGTTGCGGGGATGCGTCTGATCGACGCGCCGGTGTTCAGCGTGCAGCACCACCCGGAGGCGAGCCCGGGCCCGCACGACGCTTCGGAGCTGTTCGACGCCTTCGTGGACGCGATGCGTTCTCGCACGCTTCGGTAAGGCGGGCTTGGGCGGTGGTCCGCGTTTCTGTGGCACATGTGGAAGTGGGGAAACTGGGTAGTCGGGGGCCCCGCCACCCCCGGAAGTGTTGTGGTATGGTTCAAAATTGCCCGAGGCGGCGCTTGCATGAGAATGCGATCCCGGTATATTCGGCACTGGAGGTGTCTGTCGGGACTCCCTCCAGCCTGTGGCTGAGGTCAACAGCCCGGGTGTTCACCTGTGAAAGGGCGCCGATCGGCGCCGCTGAGCGTCCCTTGATGTGCGGGGCGTTCGCCGCTGCGGAGGTTCGCGGAGGAGGAGTGCGTTTGTCCCCGCGTTGTCAGGTCACGTGATTTGATCGCATCCCGGTGTGTACCGCGTCGCTCGCGAAGGCGAGTGGTGTGTCTTTGTTGAGACCTTGTCGGGTCTTGATGCGTCTGAGTCAGGTCAAACTTTCAGAGCAGAGGAGTTTCCGAATGAACACCAAGAGTGCAATCGCGCTGGCGATGGCCGCTGGCTGCGCCGTGGCGCACGCCGACGATCTGAACACCAAGCAGGTCCAGACCGGCAGCTTCGGCAAGATCGTCAAGGCCGGGCACATCTACGTCGCTCCGACCGGTGAGCGCGTCTTCCTGAACCACCAGCAGCAGAACCCCCGCGTGGGCGAGATCGATCAGTGGATTCTCAGCGACCGCGACGGCCAGTGCCCCGAGAACAACTTCTTCACCGCGAACGTCGATCCCGACTTCATCTCGGGCGGCAACCCCACCGGCGACCCCGCCAACGACGCGTCCTTCGGCTACAACGCCTTCCGTGACTGGGGCGACATCGCCCCCGACAGCGTGATCGACTCGTTCACGACCTCGTTCGCCACGGGCTACATCGACCCCACGCCGAACGACACGATCGCCGACGACGTGGTCGGCAACAACCTGGTGGTCCGCTTCGAGGACGCGCAGGGCGGCGGCAATAACCCCCTCAACAACGGCTCGATCCCCCTGATCGCCATCCAGATCTCCGACCTCCCGGCCGGCCCCGATACCGGCGACAGCAACACCCTCTCGGGCTTCACCATCACGCTCGACCTGGGCGATGCCTCCTTCGAGATCGGCGACAGCAACGGCGTGGCGGAAGAGGGTTGCGTCGGCGACGACATCAACCTGTTCTCCTTCACCGACCTCGACGGTGACTCGCTGCACGACTTCTCGTGGGACTTCTTCTTCGAGCAGCCCGGCCTCGACCCGGCCGACCCCTCGACCTACGGCAACGCGGTCACCCAGGGCATGAGCCTGGCGTACCCCGACCCCGCCGCCTTCCCCGGCCCGTACACCCTCCCCGGCCCGGCGGGCGCTCAGGACGTGTACAGCCGTTTCAACCTCCGTGACACCACCGCTGCCGACCTCTTCGACGAGGCGGACACCGCCTACGCCGGCAGCTGGTTCTTCGGTGGCTTCGTCTGCTCGGGCCCGAGCCTCGCCCCCTTCGCCGGCTTCGAGATGCAGATGTTCGGGCCGACCCCGGGGACCTGCAACGCTGCGGGCCCGACGGGCTGCAACCCGGCCGACCTTGCTGAGCCCTTCGGCAGCCTGACGTTCGCGGACATCGGCGCGTTCCTGACCGCGTTCACGAACCAGGACCCGGCCGCCGACCTGGCGGCCCCGATCGGCGCGTTCACCTTCGCGGACATCGGCGCGTTCCTGACCGCCTTCTCCGCCGGCTGCCC
>DAIQNV010000077.1:0-15058 GCA_036788215.1 Phycisphaerales bacterium
AGAAGAAGCCCGGTGCCACGGACCTGGCTCTGCAGGTCCGTGCGCCATCACCCCGGACCTTGACCACCACCCGACGCCCCCTACTTCCCACCCGCGACGCGGTCGACCTCCTCCACGCTCGTCCGCCCCTCCGCCACGAGCTTCCACCCAAACTCCGCGAGCGTCGTGAACTGACCCTCGTTGATGATCTTCTTCATCGCGGCAATGTTCGGATTCGAGAGAATGATGTCCCGCAGATCGTCCGAGACATCCAGCAACTCGAACAGCGCCTCCCGACCGCGGAACCCCGTCTTCAAACAGTTCTTGCACCCCACCGGCGTGCACGACTTCGTCACGCCCTTCCCATACCGCCCCATCCGGCTCGCCAGCCCGGGCGGCACCGGGATCTCCGCCTTGCAGTACGGGCACAGCGTGCGGACCAGGCGCTGCGCCAGCACCAGCGAGACCGAGTTCGCCACCAGGTAAGGCTCCACCCGCAGGTCGAGCAGGCGGAAGATCGCCGCGACGGTGTCCTTCGCGTGCACCGTCGAGAAGACGAGGTGCCCGGTCATCGCCGCCTGCATCGCGGTCCGCGCCGTCTCGTCGTCGCGGATCTCGCCCAGCAGGATGACATCGGGGTCCTGGCGCAGCACCGACCGCAGCATCGAGTGAAAGGTGTTGCCCCGCCCGTCGTCGACCGGCATCTGCGTCACGCCCTCGAGCTGGTACTCGACCGGGTCCTCGATCGTGATGACGTTCCGCGCATCGCGGTCGATCTCGCGCAGGCAGTTGTAGAGCGTCGTCGTCTTGCCCGAGCCCGTGGGCCCGCAGACCAGGAGCATGCCCGCGTCAAGGTTCGTGACCTTCTTGATCTTCTCCGTCATGTAAGGCACGAGGCCCAGGTCTTCGATGCTCGTCGGCACGCCCTTCTGGTCGAGCACGCGCACCACGAGCTTCTGCCCGTACACCGAGGGCGTGAAGCTCACCCGGTACTCCACCCGCCGGTTCGCGAACCGGCACGAGAAGTGCCCCTCCTGGATCGCGTCCCGCGCCGCCGCCTGCATGTGGCACGCGGTCTTCAGGACGCCCATCAACAGTTCGCCCACCCGCGAGGGCAGCTCGGTGATCCACACCATCTGCCCGTCCACGCGCATCCGCACGTGGATCGAGTCCGTCTTGGGCTCCACGTGCACGTCCGTCGCCGACGTGCGGCTCGCGACCCGCAGCAGGTCGCGCAGCGCCCGGGGCCCCTCCCCCGAACCCGCGATCGCCTTGGTGTCCTGGCCCCGCGCGTCGATGAGCACCAGTCCCTCGTCGTCCGTCCCCCGGCTGGCGAACGCGTCCAGGATCTCCTGGATCTCCTGCACCCAGGGCGTGTCCGCGGTCGGCACCCCGTCGATCGAGGTCCGCCTCTTGCTCGACAGGCTCGGGCCGTTCTCCTGCCCGCGCTCTTCCACGCAGAACTCGATCGCCCCGATCCGGATCACGTCGCCCACCGACAGCACGCTCTCGGTGACCTTCATGCCGTTGAGCTTCGTCCCGTTCCGGCTCTGCAGGTCCTTGAGCCGGTAGGACCCCGGGCCCACATCCGGCGCCGGCTCGATGAGGCAGTGGTGGCGCGACGCGAGGTCGTCCTTCACCCGCAGCCGGTTGTCCGGATGACGACCGATGGATATCGGCTCGTTCCCGAGCTTGATGGGCCGGCCACGGCCGGAGGTCAGTCTGAGCTGGAGGGTCGACATCAAGGAAAGCCCGGCATGACGGGTGGAGCGAAACGGACCGCGGGCGGTCACGCCCGCGCCGGACTCGTCGCGTCGGCCCCTCGTCCCGTCGCGGCGGACCGCGTGTCAGCGTACCCGTTTGGATCGCGGAGGGTGCGGCCCCCGGGCCCCGACGGACGGGGCACGACGGAAAAAAGAACCCGCCGCGGGCTACCCGCGGCGGGATCGAGCATTCCGGCAGGAGGAGAACGGCCGGGGATCGGGGCGTCGGGCCCCGCTTGGAGAGTCGCTGGCTTAGTTCCGAACGCGGCGCCGGGCGAAGAGCAGCCCGGAGAGACCCGCGAGGGCCAGGGCCCCCGGCGCGGGGATGATGACGATGTTGTTGAGGTAGAAGTCGCGGTTGGCGAGCCGGTCGCGGTCGTTGAAGACGATCTCGATCGCGTCGATGTCCGCAGCATCGAAGCCACCGGAGACCGCGAGCGAGGCGAGGGAGACGCTGATCGACTGGTTGACGCCCGCCGGGAGGTCGACGACGGTCGAAGCCGAGCCGGCAACGCCACCCAGGCCATCCGAGGTGATCAGGGTGACCGTGAGGTCGAGGGCGAGGTCGATCGTGGCGAAGTCGAAGACGATCTCGGTCTGCGACGCAGCGTCGAGGTTCAGGGCGTCGACATCGAGCCCGCCGTAGCCCAGGGTGATGACCGAGGCGTTGCCCGCGCCCATGTCGACCGACAGGCCCGGGGCGTCAAACGCGGTCGAGATGCTCAGGCGGGTGCTCTGGGGGTTCGACACGATCTCCCACGCGAGGACCCGCTTGCCCCCGATGGCGCCCGCAGCGGGCAGCATCACGGTGGAGTTGGTCCGGACGGAGTCGTCGAGGAAGCCATCGGAGAAGGAATCGATCACGATGTTGGCGGAAGCGCCGGACGCGATGCCGGCAACAGCAAGAAGGGCAAGACGGAACGACATGGAGGACCTCACTCTCAGACTCTGCTCGATGACCAGCGGGCCGCGCCCGTTGGTGCAGAGCTAAAGAGGCCACAAGAATCACCCGGTGCCACCCGATTGGGGCGATTATCAAGCATGGGCGGGGTTCCCGAGGTGTTATCGGAGGATATTGATAACCTGATTAGGCGGATACAGATCCCGTTTTCACACGCCCGCACCAAAGCAAACCCCGGTCCGCACCCACAGGCCCCGCCGGGCGACGGATCGACGCAGGGGGCTCTACACTTTCCCCCATGATCGACCTGAAGCGGCTTCGTGAGGAACCTGATTGGTATCGCGAGGGGGCCCGGAAGAAGGCCATGGCGGTCGACATCGACCGCGTCCTCGCCCTCGACGCGGAGCGCCGCGCCATCCTCGCGGAGCAGGAGAGCCTCCAGGCGGAGCAGAACAAGCTCGCCAAGGAAAGCGGCCCCCGGATCGGCCAGCTCATGGGCCGCCTGAAAAAGGCGGAGGGCGACGAACGCGCCGGGATCGAAAAGGAGATCGAGGAGGTCAAGTCCGGCCCCGCCGCCCTCAAGGCCCGCATCCAGGAGCTGGACGCCAAGGCCCAGGCGCTGACGCCCGAGCTGGAGGGGCTGCTGCTCGAGATCCCGCTGCCCCCGGACGACGACGTCCCGGTGGGCGCGAGCGCCCTCGACAACGTCGAGATCAGCCGCTGGGGACCGGAGGGGTGGGACTGGGCGAAGACCTTTGAGGAGCAGCGCGGGTTCGCGCCCAGGACGCACCTCGAGCTCTGCCAGTCGCTGGGCCTGGTGGACTTCCCGCGCGGGGTCAAGCTCGCGGGATCACGCAGCTATGTGCTCACCGGCATGGGCATGCGCCTGCACCAGGCGGTGCTCCGCTTCGCGATTGACTTCATGGTCGACCGCCACGGCTTCACCCCCATGAGCGTCCCGGTGATCGTGCGCGAGAGCGCGATGGAGGGCACGGGCTTCTTCCCGCACGGGCGCGAGCAGGCGTACCTGGTGGAGGAGACGGCGCGGGGGGGTGGGCAGGACCTGTACCTGACCGGAACGGGGGAAGTCGGGCTGATGGGTCTGCACCAGGGGGAGATCCTGGACGAGGCGTCGCTGCCCCGAACCTATGTCACCGTAAGCACTTGCTTCCGGCGCGAGGCCGGGGCGGCGGGGAAGGACACCGCGGGGCTGTACCGGATCCACCAGTTCGACAAGGTGGAGCAGGTGGTGATCTGCCGGAACGATGAGGCGGAGAGCCGGGCGTGGCACCGCAAGATGTTGGGGTTCGTGCAGGAGTTGCTCAAGGAGTTGGGGCTGCCTCACCGGTTGTTGCAGTGCTGCACGGGGGACCTGGGCCCGAAGAACGCGGACATGGTGGATGTGGAGTGCTGGATGCCCGGTCGCGGGGACATGGACCCGGGGGCGCGCCCTGTGGGCGATTTCGGGGAAACGCACTCCGCGAGCAGGCTGTATGACTTTCAGTGCCGTCGGCTGAACATGCGGTACCGCGCGGGTGGCGAGGCGGGGAAGGGCGCGACGACGTTCTGCCACAGCCTGAACAACACGGTGGCGGCGAGCCCCCGGATCCTGATCCCGATCCTGGAGCTGCACCAGAACGCGGACGGGAGCGTGACGGTGCCCCCGGTGCTGCGGGCTCATCTGGGTGGTCTGGAGCGGATCGAGCCGGTGGGCTGAGGCGTAGGTCGCCCGATAAGAATCGCCTTTTTGGGGGCTTGCGGCCGAAGGTGGGAAAAAGCTGGCGTTTGGGCTGGCGTTCTGGCAGACTTGTGGTGTCGCTGACCTGTTGAAGGCGCGCGGTGGAGACCGAGGGAAGAGAGAGGGGTCGCATGCGGAAGCGTCGTGCTGTTGGTGCCGGCACGCCCGGGGGGCGTGCGTTGTTGTTGCTTGCGGTGGGTGCGGTGGGCGGGGGCGTTTCGGGGACGGCCTTGGGTCAGGCGTCGTTCACGGATGTCAACGCGACGGGGATCAGCCAGACGCAGATCGCGGGGACCGATGGGAGTCTTGATCAGGACTTCTTCACGGGGGGGTTCACCGCGAGCGGGGCGACTGCGGGCGGGGGGACGGACTCGGGGCTGGTGACTTCGTTGGCGCGGGCGAGGTCGGTGACCTCGGTGGATGCGCAGGTGGTCTCGGGGCGCAACGGGGTGGCGCGGGTGGACTTTGTCATCTCGGCGATCAGCGAGATCGAGGTGTTCGACGCGGCGGGGCTGTCGTTCGCGTTCACCTCGGCTTCGATCGGTGGCGGGGACACCTTCTTCTCGCTCCTGATCCGCGACGAGACGGCGTACCGGTGGGAGACGGAGCTGGTGACGCCCGGGGCGACCGGGAGCGAGGTGAGCCTGAGCCTGCTGGATGTGCCTGCGGAGGGCGTGTTCAGCGCCGGGCAGACGGTGCGGATCGGGTTCGGCTTCGGGATCTCGGCGAGCACGGGTCTGGGGCGGCTCTTCAACGAGGCGGAGCTCCGGGGGACCCTTTTCCTGCCCGGGCCCGGTGCGGCGGGCGGCTTGATCATGGCGGGCGTGTTCGCCTGCCGGCGGCGGCGGTGATGGGCAACGAGCGAGGGAGAGCGACAATGATGAGCGAGCGTGGAGCGGTGCTGGCGGCGATCGTGCTGGCGAGCGGTGTTGCGAGCGGGCAGGTGGCGTCGTTCACCGGTGGGAACCTGACCGGGACGGCGACGAGCCAGATGTTCACGACCGACGGCGAGTTCTTTGACAGCAACGGGGCGGGGCTGAGTTCGCTGACCGCGACCTTTGCTTCGGGCGGGACGGACAGCGGGCTGGTGAACGCGGACGGGTCGGTCTCGGGTTCGGCGTCGTTCTCGGCGATGGTGGACAATGCCGAGAACGGCGTTTCGCGGATCGTCGTCGACGCGTTCGCGGAGGCGCGGCTGGACAACCTGAGCGCGAACGTGTTCAACGCTCAGCAGAGCGTCGCGATCGGGCCCGGGGGTGTGCCCGGCAACTTCCTGTTCATCGAGGTGGACCGGGACACGGCCTTCGAGTTCATCGTGGAGATCCTGAACCCCAACGAGGTGAGCTCGAGCTCGATCACCTTCAGCGGGGGGACGAGCGGGACGCTGCTCGCGGGTCAGCAGTACGAGCTGCGGTGGAGCATCGGGGCGTTCGCGAGCACGAACGGGCAGGCGTTCGACGATGTGCGGATCCGGGCGACGCTGCTCCTGCCCGGTCCGGGGTCGGCGGGCGTGCTGGCGGCAGCGGGGCTCTTGGCGGCGCGTCGTAGGCGGTGAGGCGGGTCGGGCTGGATCAGGCTCAATCAGGCTCTATCAGGCGGCGGAGGCCTCGTCGGCGCGGGCTGCGCCGGGGTTGATGGCGCGGATCGCGGCGGGGATCGCTTCGCAGGTCATCGAGAGCGCGGTGGAGAAGACGCCCAGGGCGGCGGAGGAGGGGGTCCGCTCGCTCCGCCGGGCGGCGGCTTCGAGCGCTCCGGATGCGGCGTGGAGGCGGCGGAGGCCCAGGCTGGCGGCGGCGCCCTTGATGCGGTGGGCCTCGCCGGCGGCGGTGTCGAAGCGTTCGTTGGCGAGTGCTTCGGCGATGACGGTCGGCGTGTCGGCGGCGCGGGCGAGGAACTCGTCGAGCAGTTCGGAGGCGAGCTCGGCGTCGTCGACGCAGCCCCTGAGGGTGAGGGCGGTGTCGATGACGGGGAGTTCGTCGATCGGGGTGTCGGGCTCGGAGCGGATGGCGACGGCCGTGGGCTGCTGCACGCGGGCTCCCCGGGTCTTCGTGAGTTCGACGATGCGGGCGATGAGTTCGCGGGCGTCGACGGGCTTGCCGACGAAGGCGTCCATGCCGGCGGCGATGCATCGCCTGCGGTCCTCTTCCAGGGCACTGGCGGTGAGGGCGATGACGGGTGTGCGGGGGCGGCCCTCGCGGGCCTCGATCTCGCGGATGCGCCGGGTGGCGTCGATGCCATCGAGGACGGGCATGTGGGCGTCCATGAGGACGGCGTCGAACTTGCCGGCGTGCCAGCGTCGGACGCCCTGATCGCCGTCGTCCGCGGTGGACGCGGTGGCGCCGTATCTGGCGAGGAGGCCCAGGGCGACGCGCTGGTTGATGGGGTTGTCCTCGACGACGAGGAGGCGGAGGCCCTGGAGCGGGCGCTCGCCCCGGGAGGCGGCGTCGCGGTCGGGGTCGAAGTCGGATGATCGCGGGGCCATGGCGCGGGGGAAGGCGGCGAGGACGCGGAAGGTGGTGCCGGTGCCCGGGAGGCTGTCGACCTCGATGGTGCCCTGCATGAGGTCGACGAGGCGCTTGCAGATGGCGAGGCCCAGGCCGGAGCCCCCGTAGCGGCGCGCGGTGCCGGCGTCGGCCTGGGTGAAGGCGCTGAAAAGTTCCTGCACGCGGTTCGGGGGGATGCCCGGGCCGGTGTCGGTGACGCTGAACAGGATGGTGCCCTCTCTGCCCCGGGGACCGGGCTCAACGGTGAGGGTGACGGAGCCTGTCTCGGTGAACTTGATGGCGTTGCCCACGAGGTTGATGAGGATCTGGCGGAGGCGGGTGGGGTCGCCGGTGACCCAGGTGGGGATGTCCGGGTGGATCTCGGCGCGGAGATCGAGGCCCTTCTTCGTTGCCGCGGGCGCGAGGAGGGTCTCGACGTGGCCCGCGACGGTGGCGGGCTGGAAGGGGATGGCCTCGAGCTCGGTCTTGCCGGCCTCGATCTTGGAGAAGTCGAGGATGTCGTCGACGAGGGTGCGGAGGAGGCGGGCGGACTCCATGACTCCGGCGAGCAGCTCTTCCTGCTCGGCGTCGAGGGTGGTGTCGGTGAGCTGCTCGGCGAGGCCCAGGACGCCGTTGAGGGGCGTTCGGATCTCGTGGCTCATGGTGGCGACGAAGGTGGTCTTGGCGCGGCTGGCGTCCTCGGCGCGGCGGAGGGCGCTGGCGAGTCGGTCGCGGTCTCTGCGGCGCTCGGTGCTGTCGCGGTGGATGGTGACGCAGTGGGTCACGGTGCCCCGCTCGTCGAGGACGGGCGCGACGTGGACATCGACCCAGAAGGGGGCGCCGTCGCGTCGGTACTTGAGGACCTCTCCGCGGTAGGGCGTGCCCCCGGCGATGCAGCGGCTGATGGCGTTGATCTCGTCGGGATCGGTTCCCGGTCCTGCGAGGAACTGCTCGAGCCTGCGGCCCGTGACCTCGTTCAGGCGGTAGCCGGTGAGTCTTTCGAAGGCGGGGTTGACGAAGGCGACGTCGCCCCGCTGGCCATCGGGGGTGACGGAGGTGATGACGACCGAGTCGTCGGCGGACATGATGGCCTGGTCGAGGAGGCGGAGGCGGTCGCGTGCCTCGACCTCGGAGCTGACATCGATGTGGATTCCGCTGATGCGTGTGGGGCGGCCCGCGTGGTCGCGCTCGACGGCGCTGCCCCGGCTGCGGATGTGGACCCAGTGCCCGTCGGCGTGTCTCATGCGGAAGGTGGCGTCGAGGGTGTCGCTCTCGCCCTTGACATAGGCCTCGACCTGCTCGAGGACACCCCCGAGATCGCGCGGGTGTATGAGCGATGTAAAGGTGTCGAGGTGCTGGGCGTGGTCGGCGGGATCGCGCCCGAGGAGGGCGAACCAGCTGGGGTGGTAGACGACGGCGTCGCGCTCGACGGACCAGTCCCAGAAGCCGATCCGGGCGGCGCGGATGGCGGTCTCGAGGCGTTCGTAGGCGGCGTACTCCGCGGAGACATCGATGTGGACGCCGGCGATGCGATCGACGCGTCCGTCGGCGTCGAGGCCGGCGACGGCGCCCTTGTCGCGGACATGGACCCAGTGGCCATCGGCGTGGCGCAGTCGGAGCGTGACGTCGAAGTCCTGGCGGGCGCTGCTGAGTATCTCGTCCCGGATGGCTTCGATGATCGGGAGATCGTCCGGGTGGACGAGGTTGACGAAGGTCTCGATGGTGGGTGGTAGCGCGCCCGGTTCGTAGCCGAGCTGGGTGTACCACGTGTCGCTGTACTGACAGTGGCCGGTCTTCGGGAAGGCGTCCCACAGGCCGACACCGGAGGCCTCGGCGGCGGCGGTGAGGCGTGCGGCGGCTTCTTCGGCGGCCCGTTGGGCGACTTCGGCCTCGGAGACTTCGTTGAAGGTGACGACGAGCCAGTCGTCGACGCGGAAGACCTGTTGATCGAAGACGCCGGTGATGCGGGCGTCCTGGTAGTGGGACCGGAAAGCGGCGACCTGCGAGAACTCGAAGATGGCGATGAAGCGGTCGAGGTACTCCTCGCGGACGCTCGGGAAGAGCTCGGTCATGGTCCGGCCCGTGGCGTCCGTTTCGGACAGCTGGAGCAGATGCTGGGCCCGGGGGTTGAGGTCGCGGTAGCGGAAATCGATGAGTGCGCCGGTGAGGTCGTCGTAGACGGGCTCGAAGACAACGAGGCCATGGATGGAGTTGCGGAGGATGGTGCCGACGCGGTCGAGTTCGTCGTCGTTGACGAGGTGCTCGCGCCTGGACTCGAGCAGGGTGCTGGCCATGCGTGCGAAGGACTCGAGGTGCCGGGCGTCGCTGGCGGTGAAGGCGCGGGGGCGGAAGTCCTTGAGGCAGACGCTGCCGACGACGTGGCCCCCGGTCGTGGTGACGGGTGCGGCGGCGTAGAAGCGGATGCGCCCGTGGCGGACCTGGGGGAGGTCGCAGAAGCGCGGGTCGGTGAGGGTGTCGGGGACGATGATGGTGGCGCGTTCCTCGACGACCGCGACGCAGGCGGCGTGGTCGCGCGGGAGTTCGCCCTGGGGCTCGACGGTGGCGGCCTTGAACCACTCGCGTTGCCCGTCGATGAGCGAGAGGGCGGCGATGGGGACGCCGAAGGCGGCGGAGGCGAGCTCGACGAGCTGGTCGAAGAGGTCTTCGCCCCCCGAGTCCATGACGCGGAGATCGCGCAGAGCGTCGAGGCGCCTCTGTTCGGCGTTATCGACGCGGTGCTCGCTGTCTTCCGACCGATCGCTCATGCCCGAGGGCTATCGGTTCTGCGGGTGGGGGCCCGCGCCCGACGGGGCTTGCGGTCCGTTCGGGCGCACGGGCTCTGACGGGAGTCCACCGGTTCAGGCGGTCGCGGATGCGCCCGAGAACAGGGTGAGTACCTCATCTGCGGCTGCGGTGGGCGGTGTGGTGCCCTCGCGGACAGCGGCGATGAGGGCGGGGAGGGCGTGGGCGATGCGTGGATCAGCGCGGAGGGCGCGGCGGAGGCCCTCGTCGATGAGGCTCCACATCCAGGTGAGGTCCTGCTCGCGTCGCTTGCGGGGGAGGGCGCCCGTTTCGGACAGGCGGGTGTGGAGATCGCGGACGCTCTGCCAGACGTCGGTGAGCCCTTCACCGGTCTTGGCGCTGCACTTGTGGACCGGCGGGGTGTGGGCGGGGCGCTGGCGGGTCATGTGCAGGGCCATGCGGTACTCGTGGACGGCGCGCTCGGCGCTCTTGACGGTGTCTCCGTCGGCCTTGTTGACCGCGATGACGTCGACGAGCTCGAGAAGGCCTCGCTTGATGCCCTGGAGTTCGTCTCCGGCGCCCGGGAGCATGAGGGCGAGGAAGAGGTCGGTCATGCCGGCGACGACGGTTTCGGACTGGCCGACGCCGACGGTTTCGACGAGGACGACATCGAACCCGGCGGCTTCGCAGATGAGGATGGACTCGCGCGTGCGGCTGGCGACGCCCCCGAGTGTGCCCGCGGTGGGGCTGGGGCGGATGAAGGCGCGGTCGTCGATGCCCAGGCGGGACATGCGGGTCTTGTCGCCCAGGATGCTGCCCCCGCTGACGCCGCTGGAGGGGTCGACCGCGAGGACGGCGATGCGGAGGCCCCCGGTGGTGAGCATGGTTCCGAGGGCGTCGATGAAGGTGCTCTTGCCGACGCCCGGGACGCCGGTGATGCCCAGGCGGATGGAGCCTCCGGTTCTGGGCATGAGGCGGGTGATGAGGTCGCGGGCTCTTTGGGTGTGCCTCGGGCTTGTGGACTCGATGAGCGTGATGGCGCGGCCCATGGCGGCGCGGTGGCCCGCGAGGACGCCCTGCTCTAGTTCATCGGTGCTGATCTCGGGGCGGGGGCGTCCTCGATGGGTCACGCTTCGGCCGTTTCGGAGAGGAGGATGTCGAGGAGTTCGTCGGCGGCTCTTGGGATGACGGTTCCGGGGCCGAAGATGGCGGCGGCGCCGGCGGCGCGGAGGGCGGCGTAGTCCTGTGGGGGGATGACGCCCCCGACGACGACGAGGATGTCCTCGCGGCCCTGCCTGGCGAGCTCGGCCCGGAGCTGCGGGACGAGGGTGAGGTGACCGGCGGCGAGGCTGGAGACGCCCACGATGTGGACATCGTTCTCGACCGCCTGGCGTGCGGTCTCGGCGGGTGTCTGGAAGAGGGGGCCGATGTCGACGTCGAAGCCCAGGTCGGCGTAGGCGGTGGCGACGACTTTCTGGCCCCGGTCGTGGCCGTCCTGGCCCATCTTGGCGATGAGGATGCGGGGGCGGCGGCCCTCGAGTTGTTCGAACCTGGCGGCCTTCTGGCGGACGGTCTCGATGGCGCCGGAGTTCTCGCCGGCTTCCTGGGAGTAGACGCCCCGGATGCTTCGGATCTCGGCGTGGTGGCGGCCCGTGACTTTCTCGATGGCCATGCTGATCTCCCCGACGGTGGCGCGGGCGCGGGCGGCTTCGACTGCGAGTTCGAGGAGGTTGCCCTCGCCGGACTCGGTCGCCTTCGTGATGGCGGCGAGTTTCTCGTCGACGCTGGCCTGGTCGCGGTTTGCCCGCAGTGCTTTCAGACGTTCGATCTGCTGGTGGCGGACCTTGGTGTTGTCGACCTTGAGGACGTCGAGGTCGTCCTCGCGTTCGAGGCGGAACTTGTTGACGCCCACGACGGTCTGCTTGCCGGAGTCGATGCGTGCCTGGGTGCGTGCGGCGGCTTCTTCGATCCTGAGCTTGGGGATGCCGGCCTCGATGGCCTTGGCCATGCCTCCGAGCTCTTCGACTTCGGCGAGGTGGGCCCAGGCTCGTTCGGCGAGCTGTCGGGTGAGGCGTTCCATGAAGTAGCTGCCTCCCCAGGGGTCGACGACCTTGCAGGTATCGGTCTCCTGCTGGAGGAAGAGCTGGGTGTTGCGGGCGATGCGGGCGCTGAAGTCGGTGGGGAGGGCGAGGGCCTCGTCGAGGGCGTTGGTGTGGAGGCTCTGGGTGTGGCCCTGGGTGGCGGCCATGGCCTCGATGCAGGTGCGGACGACGTTGTTGTAGACGTCCTGGGCGGTCAGGCTCCAGCCGGAGGTCTGGCTGTGGGTGCGGAGGCTGAGGCTCTTGGCGTTCCTCGGGTCGAAGGGCTTGATGAGCTTGGCCCAGAGGATGCGGGCGGCGCGCATCTTGGCGACTTCCATGTAGAAGTTCATGCCGACGGCCCAGAAGAAGCTGAGGCGGGGGCAGAAGGCGTCGACGTCGAGGCCGGCCTTGACGCCGGTGCGGACGTACTCGAGCCCGTCGGCGAGGGTGTAGGCGAGTTCGAGGTCGGCGGTGGCGCCGGCTTCCTGCATGTGGTAGCCGGAGATGGAGATGCTGTTGAAGCGGGGCATGCGCTCGGCGGTGTAGCGGAAGATGTCGGCGATGATGCGCATGCTGGGGGCGGGGGGGTAGATGTAGGTGTTGCGGACCATGAACTCCTTGAGGATGTCGTTCTGGATGGTGCCGCTGAGGAGTTCGGGCTTCACGCCCTGTTCCTCGGCGGCGACGATGTAGAGGGCCATGACGGGCAGGACGGCGCCGTTCATGGTCATGGAGACGCTCATCTGGTCGAGGGGGATGCCATTGAAGAGCAGGCGCATGTCCTCGATGGAGTCGATGGCGACGCCGGCCATGCCGACATCGCCCTCGACGCGGGGGTGGTCGGAGTCGTAGCCCCGGTGGGTGGCGAGGTCGAAGGCGATGGAGAGGCCCTTCTGCCCGGCGGCGAGGTTGCGCCGGTAGAAGGCGTTGGACTCCTCCGCGGTGCTGAAGCCCGCGTACTGGCGGACGGTCCAGGGGCGGAGGGCGTACATGGTGGTGTAGGGCCCGCGCAGGTAGGGGGCGAAGCCCGGCATGGTCTCGAGGTGGTCGAGGCCCTCGAGATCGCCCGCGTCGTAGTGGGTCTTGAGGTCGATGCCCTCGGGCGTGTGCCAGAGCGCCTCGGCGATGGGGCGGCCGGCTTCGTTGCTGGCGGCTTCGGCCCAGGCCTTCGGGTCGGGGGTCGGGACGCCATCCAGGGTGACTTCGGCAAAGTTCGGGATCACGAGATCACCCCCTCGTCGCGCAGGAGCGCGGTGAGTGTTCCGACGACATCGCACTTGAGATAGATGAACGTGTCCACGCCGGCGTCGCGGTACGCCTGTTCGTGGTCGCCCGGATGGCCCGCGAGGACCACGTGCTTGGCGCCGCCCCGACGCAGAACCCCGGCGGCGAGCGGCACGAGTTCCGGGTAGCTCGCGTCGCTGGAGCAGATGACCGCGACGGAGGCGCCCGAGCGCCCGAAGGCTTCCTCCGCGGCTTCGATCGCGTCGGGCTTGTCGAGGGGCACGGTCTCGGCGACCTGGAAGCCCCCGGCTTCGAAGAAGCCCCGGCTGAAGCCCACGCGGGCGGTGTGCTCCGCCGGTGTTCCGAAGGCGGCGAGGAGGACGCGGGGCGGGTGCCCGCACATGGCTTCGTAGCGGTCGCAGGCGTCGCGGAGTTCCTCGAAGGCCTCGGCGTAGGGGTGCGGGTGGATCGGCGTGACGTGCACGCCCTCGGCGCCGGCACGGAGGGCGGACTCGATCTCGCCCACGCTCGCCCCCGCGGCGGCGGCTTTCGCCGCGAGGGCGACGGTGCGGGTGTTGTCCGTTTCGACCTCGCCCGCGAGTTGGGCGATGGCCTGGTCGGCCTCGGCGACGGTGGTGCGCGCGTTGAGCCGGGCGACGGCGCGCTCGCGGACCTCCCAGGCGACGGGCTCGCGCTTCTGGAGGGGCTTCTCGCCGGCGAGGGGGAAGGCGCTGACGCCCACGACGGTGTCGCGCCGGGTGGCGATATTGCGGAGGCGCGGGATGAGGGCGGCGTCGAGCTGCGAGCCGATCCAGCCGGACTCGATGGCGCGGGCCATGCCGCCCTCGCGCTCGATCTCCTGGACGATGGGCCAGGCCTTCTTGCAGAGGTCATCGGTAAGGGATTCGACGAACCAGCTCCCGCCGGCGGGGTCGGCGACGGTGTGCAGGTGGCTCTCCTCCTGCAGGATGATCTGGGTGTTGCGGGCGATGCGCCGGCTGAACTCGTCGGGCAGGCCGATCGCGGCGTCGAGTGGCATCGTGGTGACGATCTCGGCCCCGCCCACGCTGGCGGCGAAGGTGGTCGCGGTGTTGCGCAGCAGGTTGACCCACGGGTCGTGGCGGGTGAGGACGCGCTTGCTGGGTTTGACATGGATGCGGGCCCGGCAGGCGTCGTCGGGCGCGCCCAGGACGCTCATGACGCGCCACCAGAGGCGCCGGTGGGCGCGGAGCTTGCTGGCGGCGAGAAAGAAGTTGCAGCCGACGCCGTAACTGAAGAGGAGTTGTTTGGCGGCGGCTTCGATCTCCATGCCGGCGCCCGTCAGGGCGCGGAGGTACTCGATGCCCGTCGCGATGCTGAAGGCGAGGTCCTGGACCGCGGTCGCGCCCGCGTGGTGATAGGGGGCGGAGCCCACGCGGATCGCGGTGACGCTTGGATAGTGAGCGCCGGTGTGCTTCGCGAGTCGGGCGGCCTGCGCGAGCGCCTCGGCGACCGGGACGGGCAGGTGCCCGTCGCGGGCGAGGACCGCGAGCGGATCGGCGTTGAGGGCGCCGCGGGCCTGGCCCGTGCCGAGCCCGCGGCGGGCCCACAACGCCATGAGGAGAGAGGAGGCTGAGGTGAACGCGGCGCCCGCTTCGAGGCTGACCGGCGCGATGTCGAGCCGGACGTCCTTCAGGGCGGCGTCGAGGTCGTCGACGGTGGCGATCGAGCAGCCATCGTGCCCGACGAGGCCCGAGGCGCCGGGCGCGTCGGGGTCGAGCCCGGCGCGGGATGCGACATCGAAGCGGATGTGGATGCTGGTGACGCCCCCGTTCAGGTCGCGGAGGACCGCGGCGTTCACGAGATCGGGCTCGGGCTCCTGGAACTCCTGGCGGATGTCCCAGCCACAGAGGGCGCCGCCGACCGCGTGCGAGCCCCGCGTGAAGGGGGCGCGCCCGGCGTGGCCCGGGGCGGGCCGGTCCTGCGTGTCGCGGGCGGTGTAGACGGGCTGGAGGTCGATGCCCTCATAGAGGTGCGAGACGAGGCGGCGGTCGAAGTCAGCGCCCTTCAGTTCGCGCTCGACGGCTGAGCGCCAAGCGTCGTAGGAGACGGGTTCGAAGTCGTCGCGGACGCTGAATGGGGCGAGGGCCATGGCCCCTCCTCTCGCG
>DAIQNV010000078.1:0-3472 GCA_036788215.1 Phycisphaerales bacterium
GCCCGAAGCGCCCTTCGGGCGGTTCGGGGCACCGGATCATGAGGCTCGAAGGGAAGGGAGGCGCTGCGCTTGGTGTAGCCCCTCATCCGGCCCTTCGGGCCACCTTCTCCCCAAAGGGGGAGAAGGAGGGGACAGCGGTACACTTCCGGCATGAGTATGACCGCTGCTTCGATTCGTTCGGTGATTGAGCCTTCGCTGCCTCATCTCGTGGAGCTTCGGCGGGAGTTGCATCGGCATCCGGAACTTGGGTACGAGGAGCGGTGGACGAGTGAGCGGATCCAGGCGGAGTTGAAGGCGATCGGGGTGCCGCATGTCTCCGGGTTGGCGGGGGGTACGGGGATCGTCGCGCATCTTGAGGCGTCGAGCGGTTCGGCGGCGGCGACGACGATCGGGCTGCGGGCGGATATGGACGCCCTGCCGATCGCGGAGAAGACGGGCGTCGCGTGGGCCAGCGAGACGCCCGAGAAGATGCACGCGTGCGGGCACGACGGGCATGTGACGATCCTGCTCGGGGCGGCGCGGGCGCTTTCGCAGCTGGAGCGGCCCAACGCGGTGAGCTTCATCTTCCAGCCCGCGGAAGAGGGCGGGGCGGGCGGGCTGAGGATGTGCGAGGACGGGGCGCTCGCGGGCGAGGGGCGCGGGGGGATCGGGACTGCGGTGAGCCGCATGTACGGGCTGCACGGGTGGCCCGAGCAGGCGCTCGGGACGATCGGGACGCGGGGCGGCCCCCTGCTCGCGGCGACGGACGAGTTCGAGATCACGATCCACGGGACGCAGGGGCACGCGGCTTTCCCGCACTTTGCGAAGGATCCGGTGGTGTGCGCGGCGCATGTGATCACGGCGCTGCAGACCTTGCCGAGCCGGGAGACGGACCCCGTCGATGCGAGCGTGGTGACGGTGGGGTCGATCCACGGGGGGAGCGCGCACAATGTGATCCCGGCGAGCGTGGAGCTCATCGGCACGGTGCGGACGCTGAAGGATGCGACGCGGGCGACGATGCGGGAGCGGCTGCACGAGGTGGTGCGGGGGATCGCGCAGGCGTTGGGGTGCCGGGCGGAGATCGCGTGGCACGAGGGGTACCCGGTGACGCACAACGACCCGGTGCTGGCGGATGGGGTGCTGGAGGTCGGGACGGAGGCGCTCGGGGAGGGGAACGCGATCCGGATCGAGAGCCCGTTCATGGGCGGGGAGGACTTCAGCTACTACGGGCGGCATGTGCCGGCGTGCTTCTTTACCTTGGGTTTGAAGCCGGCGGGGGCGGGGCGGGTGCCCCTGCTGCACCAGGCGGAGTTTGACTTCAATGATGCGGCGATTGGGTATGGGGTGGAGATGTTCTGTCGGTTGGGGATTGGGGAATAATTCCAGATAGACCGTTGCAGCGGAGGGATGGGCCCGATATGCTGATCCGGCATGGCATTAATGCAACGCGAGTGGAACTGCGGTAGCGCCTTTACGTTGATCGAGGTCTTGTTGACGATGATCATCGTCGGCGTTGTGCTTTTCATTGCCTTGCCGGCGATCTCCGCCGCCCGCACGACCGCGATTGATGCTGCATGTCTCTCCGGGATCGGGCAATCAAACACCCTAGTACTGGGCTATACAGAGTCGAATCAGGGAACATATCCGGCGGGTGAGTATGAGCGGGGCTCTCTCACTCAAGGCACGCCGCGATCGATGTTTGTATTTCCCGGACCCTATCAGCCTACGGCGATCTTTGGGATGTTCGAGCAGTCAACCTTCTGGCCCGCGATCGTCTCGGGAGGAGAGTCGCTCGCGGGTGTCTCCTGTGGTGGCCTTCGGCCCGAGCGACGCGGATATGCTCCTCCGCCGCCCGGGGTTGTTTCCTTTGGTACATTCTCAACCTATCATGTTTCTTCAGTATTTTACAGCGCGTCCCGCATGTGGTTGGACAAGGCTTCACCTCGCGAGTCCGACTTCGCTGCCCAACGATCCGCCGATGTCAGGTATCCGAGCGCCAAGGCTTCGTTATTCGAACTCGCGGGCGCCCACCGATCGCGAGAGGTCAAACTACACGATGATGTTCGCGGAGCGGATCAGTATCCGGTCGCGTTTGTCGACGGCCATGCAGCGTTCATTCGCACCGATCAATACCGCCTGGATGGCGTAGCAAATCCCATCACCGGTGAAGCGGATGTCCCGTTCGCCCATACCAAGGACGGCGTTCAAGGTCGAGACGTACTTGCGATTGCGTCACTGCACGGATCAATTCCATGAAGAAATCATTCACTGGCTTTGCGCTCGCTTTAGCTCTTGGTCTCGCGTGTTCGAGCGTAAACGGTCAAAGCCAGCCCGGAGGAGATCAGCCGGCGGGCCAGAACTGTGTCGGCGGATGCGACGGCGTAGTCATCGGATCGGGTTTTTGTGATTGGCCTACAAAGTGCTGCATCAATCTGAATTGCCCGAGGAACAAGTTCGCCTATGTTTGTTGCGCGACCGCAAACGCCTGCCGAGGGGGTGTTGACGCGTCGGGCAATCCAGTGGCTTACTGCGTAAACTGATCGCGGGAGGCTCGCTGTGAACAAACAATTGATCGCGACGATGACGGCCGTGCTCATTACCGCCGGGGGCGTTGTCGTCTGGTGGACATCGAGTTCATCGGACGCGTCGCCTCCCGCTGGACGCGCCATCTCGCACTCTCGCCCAAGCGACTCGGCGGCCGCCGGAGCACTAGCGGAGCCGCTCCCTCCCGAAGATCTCTGGACGAACCAGAGCCTCCAGGAGCACGCGGCTCTTGTCGAAGCGGCGCAGACAGTCATGATGTGGCTGAACGGAACGATGACTCCAGAAGAGTATGTCAGCCACTTCTTGGCGCTGGGTGCCCCAGTCAGCAACGCGGCGACTGTGGATGCAGACGAGTACAGAAAGCGGGATCCGGAGAGGTTTCCCGGCGACCAAGAATGGGCTGATCTCGGAAACGACGGTCGATTTCTCGCGAACATGGAGTATCTTCGGAAGCGTGGCCCCGTGGTCTCGTCGTCTGACCCGTCAAGGCTACAAACGTGGATTGGCGATGTACGGGGACCGAAGTCCACCTTCACGAGCGGACGAGGCGTGATCTCGTGCCTACGCCCACCGGTGGAACGAAGCGTTGGTTCGAACCTTCCAGCATCGCATGTCGCGAAGCTGCGGATTCCGATTCACTTCCGCGACCAACCGACGGAAGGTCAACTCGATCTGACGTTTGTGTACGACGAGTCGCTCAACAACTGGTTCCCGTCGATCGCAACGATCTCTGGAGACGGCGTCGACCTCGACTGGACTTTCTAAGTCGCTAAAACGGTATCACGACACTAAACTCACCGGCGTATCGATCGAAGTTGTCGGCGAGGTCGGCTTTGCCGCGCAGGCGCAGGGCAGCCCCGTTGCTGAACATGAGGGCGAGGCCGGCGTGGGGGGTGAGGTAGTTGTCGACCGCGGCGTCCTGCAGGAAGTCGGTCCAGGTGACGCCCGC
>DAIQNV010000078.1:3572-15003 GCA_036788215.1 Phycisphaerales bacterium
GCGTTGAAGCTGGCGCCGGGGATGAGGGTGAGCCAGAAGCCCGAGTCCTCGCCGATCTCGGGCTGGATGATGCGGATGGGCAGGTCGACCGCGAAGCCTCCGTGGAAGACATCGGCGTCCTCGATCTGGGTGTAGTTGATGTAGCTGGACAAGGCGATCGAGGCGGCGTCGAAGAGGATGAACTCGGTGCTGGTGCTGATGGTGTAGCCATTGGCCTCGAAGCCATCGGCCTCGGTGGCGTCGTACTGGAAGTCGATGCGGGAGATGAGGCGGGAGCCGTCGTAGCGGGTGCTGGCGGTGGGGTCGTCGCCGGTGTTGGTGAGACCTCCGGCGGGGTCGATGTAGCTGTCGGGGACGAGGGTGGAGTCGGGGTAGATGCCCCGGAGGACGTGGAGGTGGATGGTGAGGTCGCTGGAGAGGCCGAAGTAGCGCCACTTGAGGTCGGCGGCTCGCGCGGTCGAAGCGAGGGGGTTGCCATCGGTGACCGCGACGAGGGAGCGCCGGGCGACCGCCTGCAGGAAGTCGGAGATGGTGCCGGGGTTGTCCTTGATGAAGAAGTCCTCGAGCTGGTTGCCCAGGTCGCCGTTGGCTTCGTCGAAGGTGAAGGTCTGGGTGGTGCCCAGGAGGCTGGTGATGGTGATGAGCTCGCCCCCGTTGACGCCCCCGGTGGGGTTGTAGCTGACCGCGATGGCGTCGGGGATGCCGGCGTAGGTGAGGGAGCTTGCGAAGGGGACATTGCTGAAGCTCGCGAACAGGCCCTGCTGGTCAGCGAGGTCGCTGACGAGGTCGGGCAGCGTGTTTCCGGTGACGAGCAGGGAGTTGGCGGGGTTGCCGATCTGCGTGACCTGGACGCGGAAGAGATCCTCCGCGCCGACGCTCGCGGTGAGGGACGCGAGGGCAATGAGGGACAGGGTGCGGCTGGCAGGGGTTCGCATCGGGGGTGGCCTCCTCTGGGCGGAGCGGTGGCAAGGGCTGCGGGTCACGCGGCCTGGGCAGGGATCGGCCGGGGCGGGATGGGGCTTGCCCATAACTTGGGTTTGCGGGGTGGGAAACGGCTCTAGGATCGGGCGTGGCCGACGATCCGGATCCGGTACAGCTCGACGAGGAGGGGTTTCAGCACGCGGATGCGCCGCCGGCGTGGGGGCTGGAGACGCGCGCGGAGCGCCTGGGGCGCCTCCGGGAGGTGGCGAGGCAGTTGCCCCCGGTGCCGGGCGTGTACCTGATGAAGGACGGGAAGGGGCTGGTCATCTATGTGGGGAAAGCCACGAAGCTGCCCGACCGGGTGGGGAGCTACTTCGTGCCCTCGGCGGATCTTGGGTATCCGAAGCAGAACCTGCTGGATGAGGTGCACAGCTTCGACTTCCTGGTGTGCGAGGGGGAGTGGGAGGCGCTGCTCACCGAGAACCGGCTGATCAAGGACATCAAGCCCAAGTACAACGCGCGGCTGGTGGACGACAAGACCTTCCCGTACCTGGTCGTCACGACGCGGGAGGACTATCCGCGGGTGTTCGTGACGCGGAATCCATCGGGGATCGATGACAAGACGGGGGAGCCGGATCCCTTGTTCAACAACGCGCGGGTATTCGGGCCCTTTACCAATGCGGGCGCGCTGCGGGAGGCGGTGCAGATCCTGCAGCGGGTGTTCAAATTCCGCACCTGCAAGCTGGACATCGTGGCGGGCGACCCGAAGAACCGGCGTTTCCGGCCTTGCCTCCTGGCGAGCATCGGGCAGTGCACGGCGCCCTGCAACGAGAGCATCGGGGTGGAGCGGTACCGGGAGGATGTGGACCGGTTCGTGCAGTTCCTCGGGACGAAGCGGAGCAAGATGCTGCGGGAGATGCGGGAGGAGATGCAGGGGGCGAGCGTCGAGTTGCGCTTCGAGCGGGCGGCGGCGCTGCGGGACCAGATCCGGGCGATCGAGCGGCTGGACGAGCGGGCGAAGACCTCGGACGGTTGGCAGCCTGAGACGGAGCTGAGCTACATCGACCCGCTGACCGCGACCAAGAGCCTGTCGAAGACGCTGGGCCTGGAGGTGCCGGTGCGGTGCATCGAGGGGATCGACATCGCGCACCTGCAGGGCGGGGAGACGGTGGGGAGCAAGGTGTCGTTCGTCGACGGGCGGCCCTTCAAGGAGGAGTACCGGCGGTACCGGATCAAGACGGTCAGCAACCTGCCCGGGGGGCGGGCGAACGACGACTATGCGAGCATCCGCGAGGTGGTGAGCCGCCGGTACCGGGAGGCCGGGGCGGGGGACGAGCTGTACCCGGATGTGATCCTGATCGACGGCGGGCTCGGGCAGTTGCACGCGGCGATGGAGGTGTTCGAGGACCTCGATGTGAAGCCCCCGATGGTGATCAGCCTGGCGAAGAAGGAGGAGCTGATCTTCGTGCAGGAGCGGGCGGAGCCGATCCGCCTGAGCCGGAACAACGCGGGGCTCAGGCTGTGCCAGCAGGTGCGGGACGAGGCGCACCGGTTCGCGCAGCATTATCACCATGTGCTGAGGCGGAAGAAGACGATCGGGGAGTAGGTCAGTCCGCGGAGGGAGCGTCGCCGGGGGCGGAGCTTTCGCCGGTTTCGCCACCCTCGCCCGGCTTCCGGCGGCGTCGCCGGCGCTTCTTCTTCCGCCGGGGTTGGTCGGAGGAGTCGGCGGCGGGTGGGCCGTCATCGGACCCCGGGCTGGGCGGTTCGCTGCCTGAATCGGGCGATGGCACGTCGCGCGACGGCGTGGACGCGTCGGTCGGTGTGTCGCCCTCGCCCCGGCGCTTGCGCTTGCGCCGGCGCTTCTTGCGGGTGGGGCTGGCGCCGGTGTCGATGGCGTCGTCGGGTGTGGCTGCTTCGGGCGGTGTGGTCGAGTCGCCCGAGTCGGTGGGCGCCGCGTTCGGTGCCTCGCCGTGGACGGGCTTTTTGCGGCGCTTGCGCTTGCGGCGGGGCTTGTCGTCGGCGGCGCTGCTGGACGGGGCGGTGTCGGCCGGGCCCTCGTCGGGCCGATCCTCGCGTCGGGGGGCCCGCTCGGGGCGCTCCGGCGGGGCCTCGCGGCGCTTGCGCTCGCTGCGCAGGCGGGGCTCGGGGCGCTGGGGTGGGGGCGGTGGGGGCGGGGCCTTGGCGAGGCCGGGCTCGGTGAGGTCCTCGACGGGGATCGCGACATCGGTGCCGTTGTCGAGGCGGACGAGGGCGAGCTGGGTGAGGATCTGGGTGTCGATGACGATGCCGTCGCCCTCGGGGGTGCCGACGCGCTTCTTTCGGTTGGGGAGGCGCTTGCGGAGGTCCTCGTAAGTCTCGTCCTCGTAGCGGAGGCAGCACATGAGCCGCCCGCAGCGCCCGGAGATCTTGAGGGGGTCGAGCGTTGCCTTCTGGATCTTGGCGCTCTTCATGCTGACCGGCTTGAGCACCTTCAGGAAGTTTTTGCAGCAGCAGTACTGCCCGCACTTCTCGTAGTCGGCGGTGATGCGGGCCTCGTCGCGGGCGCCGACCTGGCGGACATCGACGCGCCTCGGGTGGAGCGGGCGGAGGAGGTCGCCCAGGGCGTGGGGGTCGACGCGGTCCTCGCAGGTGTAGTAGACGGTGAGGCGCTCGTCGCCCAGGATGGGCTCGACCTCGACGATCTTCAGTGGATTCTGCAGCGGGAGACGGGCCTCGGCGACAAGGCGCTTGGCCTCGGTGCGGAGGGCGTGCTTGGACTGCTCGAGCCTCGCCTGCTGGTCCATGTCCTCCTGCGTCGCGACGCGGAGGACCTTGCCATCGGTGCGGAAGGGGTACTGGCGGCCCCCGGAGTTGTCGATGTACTCAAGCATCTCCCGGCGGCTGACGCTCTTGGAGCAGCCGGAGTTGGGGCAGGTGCTGGTGAGCATCTCGCCGATCTCGGTGCCCCGGTGGGTCGAGACGACGAGCTTGGAGCCGCAGCCGGGCTTTTCGGAGCCCCGGTACGGGAACTCCCCCACCATCAGCATGAAGCTGTAGCGGACGACCATGGTCTTGGGTGCCGCGAGCTTCTTGTAGACGCGGAGGTCGTCCTCCGGGAGTTCGGAGAGCTTCCCGGCCTGGTCGTCCGGGACGCCCAAGGCGCGGAGGCGCTCCGCGAGTGCGGCGCGGCGGTCGGCCTCGACATCGGCTTCGAACTGCTGGAGGGGGTAGATGGGCATCGAGGGGGAGCGCGGGCGGCGTCAGCCGCCGGCGGCGGCCTTCGCGGTGCGGAAGAGGTCGGCGAGGTTCTGACGCTCGACGAGGCGGACCTCGCGGTTGTTGGCGGTGACCGCGTAGACCATGAGGGCCTCGCCCCGGTCGTCGATGAGCCAGAGGACCTCCTCCGCTCCGGCGCGGGTGGTCATGGCGGCGTAGCTGTTCTCCTTGATCGTCATCTCGGCCTTGGCGAGGGGCGTCCAGGGGTTGACCGCCTGCACGATGAGAGCGCCGAAGAGCACGAGAGCGGAGAGGCTGAGGGCCGCGACGGCACGCTTCGGGGAGCGGGTCTGCCGGCCGGTTTGCTGTGTATCGGTCGTGGTGTCCATGGGAGGGTTTCCTCAGCGCTGGGGCTGCGTCTGGAGATCGTTGACGAGGTTGCGGTAGCCGATCCCCTCGAGGATGTTGCGCCCATCGATCCAGCGGAGGGCGACCATCTCGCGGTTCGCGGTGTCGATGACGTACACCGCGTTGGTGTTGCCCGAGCGGACGCTGCCCCCCACGAGCATGTACTGTCCCGCCGCCCGGCTCGGCGCCTGCTGCTGGGCGGTCGCGTTCGGGGCGAGCGTGACGGCGCCGAGGGCGAGCACAAGGGCGGCGTTCACCGCGACCAGAACGCGCACCGCGCGTCCGCCGGTGCTTCGCGCCGGGGTGGGGGCGGGGGCGAGGGTCGTCTCGGCGAGCATGGCTGGGGTCGGGGGGGTGGACATGGGCAGGTCTCCGCTGAGGGAGGGTCGGGGCGGGGTGGCGCGGGTGGGAGCCGGCGAGCGGTTAGTCCTGGTGGCCTCGCTTGGAGGGCATGAGCCCGGCGCCGACGACCGCACCGCCAAGGATGATGAGCGAGCCCAGCGTGAGGATGATCGGGGCGGAAGGGTCGCGGCTGGGCTGGGGCGGGTTGAGCTCCACCGGGCCCTCGGCTTCGCGCCCGCGCTGGGCGGAGGCGGGCGAGGCAGCGAGGGCGAGGAGCGTGGCGCTGGCGGCCAGGGCGGCGACGGTCCGGGTTCGGTGTGTGCGTGGCATCGTGGGGATGGTACCCGACCGGGCGGGACACGGATGCGACCGGCGGGTCCGAAGCGCCGGGCGGGCCCCCCCGCGACCCCGAACCCGGAGGAAAGACCGGGGACGCGATCGGGGCCAGGGGCCCCGGGGCCTCAGGACGGGCTCGCCTCAGGACGGGCGGGGCTCGGGCCCGAGCAGGGGGCCGGAGAGGCGGTCGAAGGCGCCGGCGGGGAGGTGGACGGTCCGCCAGCGGGGCGAGCGCGTGACCATGCTGGCGGTGTAGTCCGCGAGATCGATCGCGCGGACGCCATAGACCCGGCCCTCGTGCTCGAAACGCTCCGCGAAGGCGTCCGCGGCGTCGGCCCGCTCGCACCAGTAGAGGAAGACGAGCATGGAGCGGTACCCGGGCCCGAAGAGGCCCTGCCAGGTGCGGAGGGACTCGATGTCGTCGAGGGTGGCCCAGCTCTCGGTGCGGACCGCCCCGCCCGGCAACGCGCCGGGCTTCGGGGCGATCCGGCGGCCTTTGATCTCGATCAGCGTGTGCGGGAGGTCGGCGCGTTCGTCGCCATAGAGGACGAAGTCGAAGGTCTTGAGCGTCGCGGGCCCCGGACCGCCCGGGGCCCGGTGCAGCACGCGGCCCGCGTCCGGCAGGAGCGTCCGCCGGGCAACGCGAACGGAGCAGTAGGGCGCCCTCCGGCGTCGGAGATAGGCGTCGAACGCGGTCTCGTAGTGGTGCGTCGGGGCCATCGCTCGCATGAGCATACCCCGAACGAGACGGGAATGGAGCCCGGATGGTCACGCCGGGGCCGGTGCCGGAGCGGCTCTACTCGGAGAGCGCGCCGTCGGTCACGAGTTCGAGCAGGAGCGTCTCCGCCTCGCGATAGTTGCCGAAGGCCCGGCGGACCTCGCCCGTGAGGGCGGTGAGCGCCGCGGCGTCGATCTCCCTCGAGGCGGGGTTGTCATCCGCGAGGGCGGCGAGCGTCGCGTCGAGGCTCTCGCTGGCGGAGCGGAGGTCGCTGACCGCGGTGGCGTAGGCGCGGGTGGCGTCGTAGAGCAACTGCTCCCTGAGCTCCTTGGTCTTGGGGCGCTCGAGCAGGCGCCAGGGGGCGGCTCGGACCTCCTGGACGAAGAGGTTGGTCTGGTCGGAGACGAGTCGGAGGTTGGCGATGGCGCGCCGGAGGTTGGGGGCGGTCTCGGCGAGGAGCGACTCGGCGCGGGCGCCGGTGTCGGAGAAGTTGCTGGCGGCGATCAGGCCCTCGTCGAGGACGCTCTCGACTTTCTGGAGCGTCTGCGTCTCGACGCGCTCGGTGGTGCGCTGCACGCTCTCGACGCTGCGCCGGATGAGCGGGCGGTTCTCGTCGACCGCTGCCTGCACGGAGGCGATGATGGCGCGGGTGTCCTCGATGCGGGCCTCGACATTGGCCATGGTGGGCTCGAGGCGCCCGGAGAACCCCCGCACGTCCTCGACGATGTCGACGACGTCCTGCGCGATCTGGTCCGAGCGGACGTCGATGCGGTCGGCGGTGCGACGGACGGACTGCAGGGCGGCCTCGACATCGACGACGCCGGTCTCGACGACGGGCCTGAGTGTGTCGGCGAGTTCGCGGAAGGTGCCGATCCCGTCGCGCGCATCCGCGAGCATCTGGCGGATAAGCTGGCTCTCCTCCGGCCCGAGGCCCGCCTGCGCGAGGATCGCCGGGGCAACGTCGCCCTCGAGCGGCTCGTCGGGCCTGAGCACGGTCGCGATCCGCCCGTCGGGGCCGGGGCGTGGGCCCCCGGCGTCGGCGATGTTGATCGATGACATGGTGCCCAGGATCGGGAGGATGACGTACGCACGGGCGTTGTTGAAGAGGATGACCCGCTCGTCGACCACCACGGAGACATCGAGCGCGATCGGGATGGTCACGCCCTCGGGGGTGGTGTCGTAGATGGGCTGGATGCCCGTGACGCGGCCCACTTCGAGCCCGCCCAGCAGGACGGGCGAATCGACCTTGACGCCCGGGACGCCCTCCTCGATGTCGAACCGGATGGTGTAGGTGGTGAAGGAGCCGAAGCGCTTTGAGGCGTCCGACAGGATGAAGCTCAGCACGACCGTCAGGACGAGGCTGCCGATCAGGAAAGCCCCGGCGATGACATTGTTCCGCTGGATGGGCCTCGACGACATGCGTTCCGCTCCCGCTCTCGGTGCCTCCCGTGCGCGGGAGATCGTACCTCATCCCTTGGTGGACTGGACGCTGGGCATGCCACCCCGGGGCATCACCTCGCCGAACAGGGCCCTCTGGTAGTCCTCCTCGCTGCGCCGGTCGGAGATCGGCCCGTCGGCGTCGCCCCGGAGGAACTGGCGGATGAGGCGCTCGTCGTCGTTCAGGCCCCCTGCTTTCTCGGGGGGCATGTCGCGGAGGTTCTCGAACCACTGGCGGCTCTCGACCTTCAGGATGCGGCCCTTGTCGAGCATCGCCATGCGGTCGGCGATGGTGAAGGCGGAGTCCATCTCGTGGGTGACGACGACGCTGGTGACGCCCAACTGCTTGGAGAGGCTGATGATGAGCTGGTCGATCTGGGCGCTGGTGACGGGGTCGAGGCCGGCGCTGGGCTCATCATAAAAGAGGATGCGGGGATCGAGGGAAAGGGCGCGGGCGAGGCCGGCCCGCTTCTTCATGCCCCCGGAGATCTGCGCGGGGTACTTGTCGGCGTGCTCGCGGAGGCCCACAAGTTCCAGCTTGATCTTGACGGAGATGTCGATGATCTCGGGGTCGAGGTCGGTGTGCTCGCGCAGGGGGAGGGCGACGTTCTCGCCCACCGTCATGCTGTTGAACAGGGCGCCCGACTGGAAGAGGATGCCGAACTTCTTGCGCACCTCGTTGAGCTCGTCTTCCGACATCGAGCAGATGTTCTGCCCGAAGAGCTCGATCACGCCCTCGGTCGTGTCGAAGGACCCGATCATCAGTCGGAGCATCGTGCTCTTGCCCGAGCCCGAGCCCCCCATGATGACCATCGTCTCGCCCTTGTAGACGTCGAGGTGGACATCCTGCAGGACGGTCTGCTCCCCGAAGACCTTCTTGACGCTCCGCATGCGGATCTCGGGCGGGTCGCCCGAGGTGGGCTCGCCTGCGGAGGACGCGGGCGCCGGCGCGCTGGTCACGGCTGCTCGTCCTCTGCGGGGGCTTCGCCCTCGGGTGTCTCCGCGTCCGGGGCGGGCGGGATCGGGGGCGCCGAGGCGGGGCGGGTCGCGGGGTCCCACAGGGTGATCGGGTCGCCCGACGCGGGGTAGAGGATCAGGTTGGTGATGGGCAACTGGTTGCCCGGAGGGGGGCTGGCCGGGCTGGGGTCGAAGCGGACGATGAGCACCGCCCAGCCATTATCGAAGAGAGCGGGGACCGGCATCTCCGGCTGCCCGCCGGTCGACTGGTTGAACTGCTGCATCGACTGACCGAGCCCGGCGTACGCCTCGAACATGGTGCCGAAGTCGGTCGGCATGCCCTGGTAGGCGCCGAGACGGTCGGTGTAAGCGTCGCGGAAACGGGCGATGTCGTCGGGCGTGACGCCGGTGTCGGCGGGCGGGCTGAGCCTGGCGATGGCCTCCGCGTCGTTGCCGGCCTCGATGTCCGCCATCACGCTGTCGACCTGGGGGAGGATGTCGCGGAGGAAGAGGCCGACGCCCTCGCGGACGCCCAGGCCGATCCCGATCTGGGCAACGGTCACCAGCCCCCCGATGATGATCCCCGCGATGGCGAGGCCGGTTCCCCCGACGCGCCCCCGGGAGCCCTTGATGCCCACGAGGGAGCCGACGCCCAGCACGGCGCCGATCGCGCTCAGGCCCGGGATGCAGCAGATGAGGCTGCAGACCAGGCTCATGATCGCGAGCACGCTCGTGCGGTCGGGCTCAGCGGGGTACGCGAGGGCGTCGGCGTGGGAGTCGGTGGTGTACTGCGACATGCCCCGAGCGTACCCGGGCCGAACCCGGGTCGCCACGGGATCGGTCGGGCGGGGGCCCGTTCGCCGGCCCAGGCCGGGCGACTCAGCCCGTCGCCGGCGCAGGCAGCCGACTCAGACACCCTCGGCGGACACCGGCGACCCAACCCTACTCGCCGGCGCAGGCCGGCGACACACCCTTTCGCCGGCGCAGGCCGGCGACTCAACTAGAGAATCCGCTTGGACCTCGGGTAGCTGCCCAGAACCGACATCTCCTTGCAGTGCGCCCCCACCCGGGCGATCGCGGCCTTCATGATCGGATCGTCCCGGTGCCCCGCGGCGTCGACGAAAAAGGTGTACTGCCAGTTCTGGCGCCCGCTCGGGCGCTTGTCGAGATGGGAGAGGTTGACGCCCGAGGCATGGAAGACGCTCAGAACCTCGACCAGGGCCCCGGGCCGGTCCTCGGTGACGAACATGATGCTGGTCTTGTCGTCGCCGGTCCGGCGGGCCTGCTCCTTGCTGATGACGAGGAAGCGGGTGATGTTGTTGGGGTTGTCCTCGATCCGGGGGAAGATTGTCTTGAGCCCGTACATGTCGCCCGCGAGGGCGGTGCCGATCGCGGCCGCGGTCGGCTCGTGCCCGATGGAGATCGCCTTCTCGTTCTCCTCAGCCGCGATCTGGGCGGCCCGGCTGGAGCTCGCAGCGGCGACCAGGTCGCGCCCCGGGAGCTGGGTGGCGAGCCAGTTGCGGCACTGGCTGAAGACCTCGGGCTTGGAGTAGACGCGTTTGACGGACTTGGGGGCGCAGTTGGCGAGCAGGGCGTGGTGGATCGCGATCTGGACTTCCGAGTAGATCGAGACGCGCCCCGCGTGCTCACGGAAGGCGTCGAGGCTCTCTGCGATGCCCCCGCCGGTCGAGTTCTCGATCGGGATGAGCCCGTAGTTGACGTGGCCCCGCCGAACCTCGGTGAAGACGCCCGCGATCTCGTGCAGGTTCTCGTACTCGACCGAGGCGCCGAAGTGGCGCGTCGCCGCGACGTGACTGTGGGAGCCGGCGGGGCCCAGGAAGCCGATCCGCAGGGGCTGCTCGAGGGCGAAGCTCCCGCTCATGAGTTCGCGGTAGACCCCCTCGATCGTGCGGTCGGGGAGGGGGCCCTGGTTGGCCTTCAGGACCTTCTCGAGCACCTCCGCTTCGCGGTGCGGGGCGTAGATGGGGATGTTCTGGCCCCGCTTGAGCTTGCCGACCTCGCGGACGAGCTCCGCCCGGTCGTTGAGGATCTTGACGAGCCTGGCGTCGAGCCGGTCGATCTGGCTCCGCAGCTTGGCGAGGGCCTGGGAGTTGGCGGGGGTCTCGACCGCGGTGTCCTGGCGGACGAGCTTGCCCCTGGGCTTCCCCGCCGGGGGGGCCTTCTGGGCTTTCCGGGTGGTTTTGTGGGGCGCCGGGGCTTTCTTCGACGCCTTCTTGGTGCTGACCTTGGCCTTCTTCGCCATCGCTATCGGTCCTTTGGAGGGGGTCGGAAGATCGGGTGTCTCGTCGTTCTTATCGCCGATCCGGGGCGGTCTGTCCACCCCCGGGGAGAACGGGAGGGCGCCGATTCCCGAAAGAAGCGTCGTGAGGGGGCTCCCGGTCGGTACGCTTAGGGGACAAAGGCTGTCATGCACCAGATGTTCAGAGTCATCCCGGAACTCGCGCTGCCCATGTCCGCCCTGGCCCAGGCGGAGCCTGCGGGTGAGGTGGATCATGTGGCCCTGCTGCAGGGGCTGCCGACGGAGGCTCACGCGGTCATCGCGGCGGCGTTCCTGACCGGTCTGGTCCTGTGGGCGCTCGGGGCGCGGGTGGTGAAGCCGATCTTCGCCCTGATCGGGCTCCTGGGGGGGGCGATCGTGGGGCTGGTGGTCGCGGGGCTGCTCGGGCTCGGGACGATCGCGGGGGTCGGGGGGTGGATCGTCGCGATGGCGATCGGCGGGATCATCGGGCTCGTCGCAACGCTCATGCTCTTAAAGCTGGCGATCATCTTCACCGCGGCGGGGGCGTTCGCGGTCGTGGGGGCGGCGGCGGGGTTGATGTACATCCAGTTCACCGGGGGGCCGACCCCGCCCCCTGAGCGGGCGGAGGCGCCGATCGCGGAGGTCGAGTCCCCCGAGGATGACGGGGCGCTCTCGGCGCGGGACCGGATCGGGCACATGCTCTTCCGCGACCCTCGTTCGGGCGAGCTGGTCACGCTGGCGGAGCTCTTTGGCGACCGGGAAGACCGGGAGATGGCGGAGCAGATCGAGCACGCCCGGGTCATCGCGGCCCGGGTGCACGCGGTGATGCGGTCCGCGGCGGACTTCGTCGCCAGGCA
>DAIQNV010000079.1:0-14684 GCA_036788215.1 Phycisphaerales bacterium
CGCTTCGCGGGCACCTCCCCCGTCGGTGACGGGGGAGGATCCTTTCAGCCGAACGCGGCGAGGATTTCGTCGGGGATTTCGGCGTTGTGGTGGACCTTTTGGACATCGTCGTTGTCCTCGAGCAGATCGACGAGTTTGAGGAGTTTCTCGGCGTCGGCGCCCTGGAGGGCGACGGTGGTGTCGGGGATTTTGGTGACCTCGGCTTCGGCGAGTTCGATGCCGGCGGCTTCGAGGGCTTCCTTGACGGAGAGGAAGTCGGCGGCGGTGGTGAGGACGGTGAAGTAGGCCTCGTCGGCGGGGGCGTCGGCTTCGGGGGGCTGGACGTCCTCGGCGCCGGCTTCGAGGGCGAGTTCCATGAGCTTGTCCTCGGTGGTCTTGCTCGCCTCGATGTAGATCTGGCCCTTGGTCTGGAACATGTAGGCGACGGAGCCGGGGTTGCCCAGGCTGTTGCCGGACTTGCTGAAGATGGTCTTGATGTCGCCCGAGGTGCGGTTGCGGTTGTCGGTGAGGGCCTCGACGAGGACGGCGGCGCCGCTGGGCCCGTAGCCCTCGTAGGTGACTTCCTCGAAGTCGGCGGTGCCGGCGGCGCCGCTCGCTTTATCGATGGCCCGCTGGATGGTGTCCTTGGGCATGTTGGCGGCCTTGGCCTCGTCGACCGCGTAGCGCAGGGTGAGGTTGGTCGTGGGGTCGGGGCCCCCGCCCTTGGTGGCGGCCATGAGGGCGCGGGAGATCTTGCTCCAGATCTTGCCGCGCTTCTTGTCGACCGCGGCCTTGCGGTGCTTGATGTTTGCCCACTTGCTGTGTCCGGCCATTGAAGGGGGTCTCCCGTTGGGTGCGGCGGCGCGGGGGTGGCCCGGGCCTCTCTGGCATTGTTGCGTGTTCGGGCTGGGCGGGCGTCAGGCGTCGTCTTCCGGGGGGAAGAAGGGCTCGGGGGTGGGGGGTTCGCGGTCGTTGGCGAGGGCGTCGAGCTTGGTGGCGACGCGCCGGAGGAGGTCGGAGGCTTCCAGTCTTGCCCGGTCGCTGGCGCTGCCCTGGGCGTTCATGCGTCGGAGGGCGGCGAGGGCCTGGGTGCGGGCGGAGGTCCAGGCGTCGCGGGCGGCGTCGAGGTCGCCTGCGCGGGCGAGGGCGTCGCCCAGGTGCTCGCGGACGAGGCCATCGTCGGATTCGGGGTCGATGAGGTCGACTGCTTTTTTGAGGAGCGAGACGGCGCCGAGGCCCTGGAGGGGGCCTTCGGGCCCGAGGTCGGGGTCGTCGGCGAGGCGGCGCTGGTGGTAGCGGAGCCAGCCCAGGGAGTCGATGATGCTGGCGCGGTCGGTGACCTGGGAGGCGGCGGTCTCGATGAGGCGGGAAGCTTCGTCGAGGTTCTCGCCAGCGTCGAGGAGGCCATAGCCCAGGTCGTTGGCGGTCCAGGCGTGCGTGGGGTCGTAGGTGAGGGCGAGCCAGTAGAAGGGGCGGGCGTCGTCGGGCTCGGCGAAGGTGCCGGCGAAGGCGCCGAGGGTGTAGGCGAGGGCGGCGGGGCCCTCGCGTCCGGGGCCGGACTCCGGGACCGCGTTCGCGGCGGCGAGGACGGTCGGGATGAGGCCCTCTTGGTCGAGCCAGTCGATGAGGTCCTTGGTGCCGTCGGTGTCGGCGGAGAGGCCCGCGAGGCGGAGGATCTCGAAGGTGAGGGGGCCCCGGTTGTCTTCGGGGACGACGGGGTCGTCCATGATGTTGAGGGAGGCGACGAGGCGGGCGGCGTCGATGTTCCGCAGTTCATTGCGGAGCCCCGCGGCGGCGCGGCCCACGAGGGCGGGGCCGGCTTCGGGGTGGGCGTCGGCTCCGGTGCGGACGGCGCCGATGAGGGCGTCGACGGAGGCGCCCGCTTCGACCATCAGGCCCAGGCGTCGGTCGTGCAGGGCGGCGGTGGTGGGGGCGCCGCGGTCGATGGCCCAGGCGATGAGGTCGAGGGCTTCCCGGCGGACCATTGGGTCGAGATCGCCGATCGCGGGTTCCCTCGGGAGGGCGGCGATGACCCGGGCGACGGCGCCCGCGACCGCGGCCCGCTGCGCGTCGGTGAGGCGGGCTTCCGTGGGGATGGCGGAGAGGACGGCGCGGACGCGTCCGGGCGTGCCCCCCTGCGCGTCGGGGGCGGCCCAGCGGGCGCTGTCGGTCGCGATCAGTTGGGCGAGTTCCAGGGACTGGGCGATGGAGCGTGGGGTGAGCCGGAGGCGGGTGGCGCGGAGTTCGTCGGCTTCGGCGGTTTGGCCGGCCTGGCGGAGGAGACCTTCCAACAGGGGCTGCAGGGCGGGGGATTCGGTGGCGTCGATGGCGGCGCGGACGACCTCGATGGCGCTGTCGAGGTCCTCGCGGATGGTGTGGACAGCCGCGAGGGCGTTGACGACGCCGATCGCGCCCGGGGAGTCCTCGAGGATGGCGGAGTAGCGGGCGATGAGGCGGTCGAGGGTGCCCTCGGGTCGGGCGGGGCTCTGCGCGAGCTGGATGGATTGTTCGAGGGTCGCGGGGTCGAGGGGGTCCTCCGCAGCGAGATCGTCGAGGCGCTGGGCGGCCTCGCCCAGCAGGTTGCGGCCCAGCAGTTCGCGGGCGGTGAGGGCGCGGATGAGGCGGCCATCGGGCTGGATGTCGCGGAGGCGGCGGGCGAGGTCGTTGAGCTCGTTCGCGTCCTGGAGCGGCCCGGTGTTGGATCGGATGGCGAGGAGGCGCTCGAAGGCGGCTTCGTTCGCGGGGTCGAGGGTGAGGACGCGTTCGAGGTCCTCGACCGCTGCGCCGGGGACGCCCGCGAGGAGGGCGATATCGGCGGAGGCGAGCAGGAGGTAGTGGGGGGCTTCGAGGGGTTCGGTGGCGTCGGCGATGGTCTCGAGGGCGGCGTCGAAACGCTGGGCCTCCGCGAGGGCGCCGGCTTTGACGATCGGGTAGGCGGGCCCGATGGCGTCGGCGTGGGCGAGGGCGTCGTCCCATCGCCCGGTGACGCTGGCGGCTTCGGAGAGGATCGCGTGGTGGGCGGCGCGGAGCGCCTCTGCACCGGTCGCGGAGGAGAGGGCGGTGTCGATCTCGCGCGGGCGGCCGGCTTCGAGGAGCAGCGCGTCGCGGAGGACCGGCGAGCCCGAGCGAGCGGCGCGGGTCATCAATGCGGCGGGCTCGGAGGAGCGGAGGTACGCGGCGCGGGCGGCGTGGCGGGCGCCGAGCGGGTGCTCGCGGACCGCGTCGTCGGCGAGGTCGACGAGCGCCTGGGTATCGGCCGGGGGCACGGTCAGGAAGAGGTCGTCCGCGAGCGCGGTGAAGGCCTCGGCGCCCGCAAAGTCGGGGTCGGTCATCAGGCTCAGGAGGGTGGCGCGTCGCTCGCGGGGGGGCTGGGACGCGGCGTAGATGCGGGCGAGGCCCAGCTTGGGCGTCGGCGCGGGGCGCTCGGCGCCGGCGATGAGTTCGGAGGCGGTGCCCGCCAGGGCGGTCGAGAGTTCGCCCTCCGCGGCGTCGGCGAGGGCGCGGACGAGGGCGATGTCGCGGTCGGTGACGAGGCCATCCGCTTCGGCGATGCGGCCCATCAGCAGGCTGGCGGCGCGGGCGGGGCGGCCCGCGTTGATCGCGAGCGCGAGGCGCCGGGCGGCGATGGCGGCGGTGTCGGCGCCGGGCAGGTCGATCGCGCTCGCGAAGGCGGCGTCGGCGTCGGCGTCGCGCCCGAGGGCGGCGTAGGCCTCGCCTGCGCGGATCCAGAGCTCGGGCCTGCGCCGGAAGAGGGTGCCCAGTTCGCGGTTGGCGCGGGTGACGGTGCCCAGCGACGCGGGGAGATCGAGGGTCTGGGTGAGCAGGTCGGCGCCGGCGCGGAGGCGGCCATTCTCGAGCAGGGCCTCCGCGAGGCCGGCCCTGCGGACGATGCGCATCCCGTCGTCGGCGTCCGGGATCGCGGAGCGCTCGGCGCGGGCGAGGAGCCTGGCGGCGCGGTCGGGCTGGCGGCGGGAGAGGGCGTCGAGGCCCGCGAGGGTGAGGGCGCGGGGCTCATCGAGTCCCAGGCGCTCGGCCCGCTCCAGGCTGACCATGGCGGAGGCGCGGAGCCCGAGTTCGAGTTGGGCTTCGGCGAGGGCCCGCCAGGTTTCCGGTGCATCGGGGTCGAGGGCGGTGGCCCGTTCGAGTGCGTCCATCGCGGCGTCCGCATCCCCCGTCAGCAGGGCGGAGCGCCCCGCGGCGTAGGCGCCGAGCGCGGCCCGCCGGTCGGCCTCCGAGCGGGGGGCGGGGGCGGGATCGGGCGGGGTCTGCTGCGCGGGGAGAGCGGCGAAGTGCGCGATCGCGGCGGCCAGGGGCTGGTCGGCGTCGGGGCCCGACTCGGGGGCGGGGCCAGCCGGGAGGCTCTGAGCCAGTGCCCGCATCGCGCCCGTGGTGCGCGGGGGGGCACCCGCTTCGTCGCGTGCGAGGGCGCGGAGGCGGTCGAGGGCGGGGCGGCCCATGGTGGCCCGCTCCGCGTCGGGCTGCTGGAAGATGTCGCTGCGCTCGGGGGCGCTGCACGACAGGAGCAGCAGGGCCGGGAGACAGGCCCACGCTCCGACGACGGCGCTCCGGTTGGTCTTCACGATCGGCCCCGTTTATGGCTTCCCGGAGGGTCGCTTGCCTCGAGACTTGGCGGTCTTCTTCTTGCGGGGCTGCTTGCCGGTGCGGGTGGCGACGTACGCCTCGAGGCGTGCGTAGGCGGGCTCGGCCTCGCCGGCGCGGAGGGCCCTTTCGAGCCTGGCGGCGATGCCCTGGGCGTCGAGGTCGGGTTCGACCGCTTCGTCCTCGATCAGGACCAGCGCGAGGCGCTCGTCGACCGGGAAGGCGTGCCCGCCCAAACCGAGCAGGAAGACGCGGGACGCTGCGAAGGGCGGCAGGCCCCGGACCGCGTCGAGATAGACCTTGGCGTCGCGTTTGGGCATGTCCTTGAGCGTGTCGAGCGTCATGGCGTGCTCGTGCTCGAAGACCGCGTTCAGGACGAGGCCGATGCGGTAGACGCGTTCCTCGACCTGCGGGTAGCGCGGGCCCAGGAGGCTGGTCATTTCGTCGGAGAACAGCACACGGAGCTCGTTGTGGTCGACGACCGCGGACCGGAGGCGGCCCATCGCGGCGGCGGTCTGCTGCGCGGAGGCGTTCCAGAGGAGCATGGAGACGACGAGCTCGTGGACGAGCGGGTCGAGGCCCTCCCAAGGGGCGGGCAGTCCCAGGCCCTCGCCCTCGGGCTCGGGGAGCTCCTCGATGTAGGCGCGGAGGATGGAGGCGGTGTCGGTCTGGCTCACTGCGGACGCTCCCGGTTGGACGGGGCATCGTTGGCCGCCCGGTGGCCCGCGTCATCCGGGCGGTCGGTGCGATCCGCGGGCTCGCTGTCGCCCTCGGGGCGGCTTTGGGGGTGGGGCTCGGCGTCCGGATCGGGGTCGGGCTCGATAGGTGCGGTGTCGTCGATGGCGCGGTTGATGAGCCCCAGGAGCTCCGCCTGGGCCTTCACCGAGCGGTCGAGGCGGAACTCGATCCTGGGCATCTCGCGGGTGCGGATGCGTTCCATCGCCTGCTTGCGGATGTGGGTGGTGGCGGCGCGGAGCCCGTGCATGGTGAGGCTCTCGTGCTCCTCGGGCAGGATGCTGACATTGACGAACGCGGTCTTGAGTTCATCGTTGAGCTCGACGCTCGTGATGGTGATCAGACCACGCACGCGGGGGTCGTTGACGCCCCGGGCGAGCACCTGCTGCAGGGTGCGCTCGATGGTGGAGGCGAGCTGGGCGCGTTTGCGGTTCATGGCTGGGTGTCGCCCTCGGCGTAGCGGAGCAGTTCGTCGTCGAGGTCATCGAGCACGGGGTCCTCGCTGACCGCGTCGTCGTCCTGGACGGTGCCATGGATGAGTTCCCGGGTGCAGGCGCCGAGCTCCGCGTCGGTGAGGGCGCGGAGCTTGGCGGTGACGCGGTCGAGCGTGGCGGCGATGCGCTTGCCATCCGCACCGACGACCGCGAGGCCCATGACGGCGCGGGCGGGGTTCTCAAGCGCGGCTGTTTCGGCGATAGAGACGAGGTGCTCCCTGTGGAGGCGGTCCTTGAGGGACTTGACGACGCGGCGCTTGTCCTTGAGGGACTCGGCGTCATGGATGAGGAGCTCGAACTGGAGGGTGCCGATGATCATGCCAGAGCCACGAAGCCACTGAGCCACGAAGCCACGAAGGGGAGAGGAAGGGCTGTCGTCGATTCGGGACCCTTCGTGGCTTCGTGCCTCCGTCGCTTCGTGGCTTGAATCCTTACAGCGTGCGCTTCACCTCGGTCATCTTGTAGCACTCGAGGATGTCGCCTTCCTTGATGTCGTCGTAGCCGACGATCTTCATGCCGCACTCCATGCCGTTGCGGACCTCCTTGGCGTCGTCCTTGAAGCGCTTGAGCTGCTCGAGGACGCGGTCGTTCTCGATGACGATGTCGTTCCGCGTGACGCGGATGAGGGCGTCGCGCTGGACGATGCCGTTGGTGATGTAGCAGCCCGCGATGGTGCCGACCTTGGAGACCTTGAAGACCTGGCGGACCTCGGCGTGGCCCAGGACCTCCATCTTGAGCTCGGGCTCGAGCATGCCCTCGGCGGCCTTCTTCATGTCGTTGACGATGTCGTAGATCACCTTGTACTGGCGGATCTCGACGCCCTTGTTCTCCGCGGCGGACCGGGCCTTGGCGCTCGGGATGACGTTGAACCCGATGATGACGGCGCGGGAGGCGTCGGCGAGGATGACATCGCTCTCGGTGATGCCCCCGACCGCGGCGTGCAGCACGCGGACCTTGACCTCGGAGCCCGAGACCTTCTCGACCTCGTTCTTGAGGACATCGACGGAGCCCTGCACGTCGGCCTTCATGACGACCAGGATTTCCTTGAGCTCGGCCTCGGCGAGCTGGCTGAACATGCGGTCGAGCGTCGCCTTGGGCTGGGCGAGCTGGGTTTCCCGCTCGGCGTGGCGGCGCTGCTCGGCGGCCTGCTCCGCCTGCTTGAGCGTGGGGACGCAGTAGAACTTGTCGCCCGCGTCGGGGAGGGAATCGATGCCCGAGATCTGCACCGGCATCGGGGGCAGGGCGACCTTCAGGCGGTTGCCCCGGTCATCGGTGATGTCGCGGACGCGCCCGAACGCGCGGCCCATGACGACGAAGTCGCCGACGGAGAGCTTGCCCTCCTGCACGAGGAGGTTCGCGACGGAGCCTCGCCCTTCGAGGGGCCGGGCCTCGATGACGGTGCCCCTGGCGGCGCCGCCGAAGTCGGCGGTGAGCTCGAGGATCTGCGACTGCAGGTCGAGGATCTCGAGGAGTTCCTGGATGCCCTCGCCCTTGACGGCGCTGGTGCGGACGACCTCGGTGTCGCCTCCCCACTCGATGGGGTTGAGCCCGTGCTCGGCGAGCTGGCCCATGATGCGCTGGATGTTGGAGTCGGTCGCCTCGGGCTTGTCGACCTTGTTCAGCGCGACGACGATGGGGACGCCGGCGGCCTTGGCGTGGTTGATCGACTCGATGGTCTGGGGCATGACGCCGTCATCGGCGGCGACCACGAGCACGACGATGTCGGTGACATTGGCGCCGCGGGCACGCATGCTGGTGAAGGCCTCGTGGCCCGGGGTGTCGATGAAGACGACCTGGCGCTCGTCGTCGCCGATGCTGACCGGGACGCGGAAGGCGCTGGTGGCCTGGGTGATGCCGCCGGCTTCGCCCGCTGCGACGTTGGCCTTGCGGATTTTGTCGAGGAGGCTGGTCTTGCCGTGGTCGACGTGGCCCAGGATGGTGACGATGGGGCCACGGGGCTGCTCGTCGACCATGTCGCGCTGCTCGAAGGACTCGGAGACCTGCTGCTCGGCGCTCTTGGCGGCGACGACTTCGAGCTCGATGTCGTAGTCGATCATGATCTCCTGGGCCTTCTCGGGCTCGATGCCGGAGTTGATCGTGGCCATCGTGCCCTGCATGAAGAGCTTCTTGACGATGTCGGCGCCCTTGACGCCCGTGGCAGCGGACAGGTCCTTGATCGTGAAGGGGGCGGCGATCGAGACCTTGCCTCCGCGCTGGGCGGGGGTCTGGGCCTTCTCGGCGCCGCCGCCGGAGCGGCGGAGCTGCTGGCGACGCTGCTTGAGGTAGCCACCGGACTTCTGCAGGCGCATCTCGCGCTCCGCGAGGTCCTGCTCGCTGAAGCCCCCGGCGGGGACGTCGGTGCGACCGCGCCGGCGGCCCGCGTCGGCGGGCGCGCCGCCCGCTCCGGGGCCAGGGCCGGTGTCGCGGCGCCGTCCGCCTCCGCCACCGCCCCGGCGCGGGCTGCGCCCGGCGTCGTCGGTCGCGGGGACGGGGTCCATCGGGCCGGCGGGTCCTCCGCCAAAGTCGCGGGGCCCGGTGCGCCGGGGGCGCGGGGGCTCGAGTCGCTCGGGCGCTTCGACGCGGACGACCTTGGGCCCGCTGAGCTTGACGGGGGTCTTCTTGTCGAGCTGGCGGCCCACGGGCTTCACCACGTCGGGGCGTTCCGGGACATTCGGGCGGACGCGACGCCCGTCGTCGGTCGATTCGGGGCCGGCGGTGTCGTCGGTCGCCTCGGTCGGCGGGGGCGTGGGCGCGGGGGTGCGGGGCGGGGTGACGGTCGCCGCGGGGCGGGGCTGGGGAGGCTGCGGGGGCCTGTAGGCGGGCGGGGCCTGGTCGTCGCGACCATGGACGCGGGTCGGGCGCCCGGAGGGCACCGACTGCGTCGGGGGCATCGCGGAGAGACCGGCGGGGCGGGAGGAGGTCCTGTCGGTCGGCGCCGCCGGCTCGGGGGCGGGTGCGGGCGCTGCAGGGGAGGCGGGCGCAGCGGGCGCAGCGGTCGCCTGGGCGGTCGCGGGCTGGCTCACGGGCGTCGCTGGCGGCGCCTGGGTTTCCTCTTCTTCGGTGAGCGTGGCGGTGCCCCCGCCGGTGTCGTCGCCCTCGTCGCCGGTGTCGTCGTCCGCGGAGGAGGCGGCGGGCTTCTTCTTGGGCTTGGCGCGTGCGCGTTGGAGATCGACCTTCTCACCGGTCTCGACAGCGGTGTGCTCGTCGCCCTCGTCGCCCCCGGCGAACCACTCACGGACGGTGGCCTCGAGGCCGGCCGAGACCGTGGACATGTGGTTCTTGATGATCGACTCGGGGATGCCCTCGTCGTGGCACTTCTCCACGATCGCCTTGGACTTGACCCCGAGCTCCTTCGCGATCTCGAACACGCGCTTCGCCAACTGAACCTCCGTCTGCTCGCGTCGCGCCACCCGGCGCACGCTCCCTGATCTGCTGACCGTCTACCGACCGACCTGCCTGCGTTTACGACCTGTCCGACCCGTCGTTCGAGCTTCCGCCCAGGATGTCGGCCGCGCGGGCCTCATCGTCGGGTGTGAGCTCGGGCTTGGGCGCCCCGTCGTCCCCTGCGCTCTCGGCACTGGGCGTTGGGGCGGGCCCGGCGAAGGAACCGGCGCCCAGGATCGCCGCGGCGGCGGTCTCCGGGTCCATGTCCCCGCCCTCGCCCGCGAGGAGCCGGCGTGCGGCGTCCTGCTCTTCGGCGCGGCGCTTCTCCGCCTCTTCCTTGTCCTTGGCCTGCTGCTCGGCGACCTCCTTGGCCCGCTGGCTGGCGAGCTGCATGATCGCTTCGAGCGTGTCCTGGTCCTCGATCTCGAGCTCGGCGGCGAGGACCTCCGGGCCGACCTCCTCGATGTCGAAGACGCTGACCATGCCCAGGGCGGCGAGGCGGTCGACCATCTCCTCGGTGATCCCGGGGATCTCCATGAGGGTCTGCGACATGACCTCGAGGCCCTTGTTGAACTCCTCGGGCGTGAGGATGTCGACGTCCCAGCCCGTCAGGCGGGCGGCGAGGCGGACGTTCTGCCCGCGCTTGCCGATCGCGAGGCTGAGCTGGTCGTCGCGGACGACGACGGTCGCCCGGCCCAATTCGAAGCAGAGGCTGATCTCCGCGACCTCGGCGGGCTTCAGCGCGTTCTGGATGAGGATCTGGCTCGACTCGTTCCAGCGGACGATGTCGATCTTCTCGCCGTTGAGTTCGTCGACGATGTTCTTGATCCGGCTGCCCCGGACGCCCACGCACGCGCCGACCGCGTCGACCTTGCTGTCGATCGAGGCGACCGCGATCTTGGTGCGGTAGCCGGCCTCGCGGGCCATCGCCTTGATCTCGATGATCCGCTCGGCGACCTCGGGCACCTCGACCTCGAACAGGCGCTTGATGAAGTCCGGGTGGGCCCGGCTCAGGTAGATCTTGACCTGGCTGCCGACGTCCTTGACGTCGAGGACCAGCGCCCGGACGCGGTCGCCCGCTGCGAACTGCTCACCGGGGATCTGCTCGCTGCGGAGCATGACCGCCTCGGCCCGGTCGATCTGCACGAGCATCGCGCCGTGGTCGTACCGCTGGGCGGTGCCGGTGATGATGGTGCCGATCCGCTTGCTGAACTCGCCATGGATCGACTGGCGCTCGTCGTCGCGGAACCGCTGGATCATGACCTGCTTGAAGGTCTGGGCCGCGATCCGCCCGAAGGCTTCCGGGCTCATCTCGACGGGTTCGTTGTGGCGGTAGAGGACCATCTCGCCGTTGAGGCGGTCGATCTCGCAGCGGAACTCCTCGGGGTCGAGCGTCTGGAAGTGCTTGCGGGCGGCGGTCACCATCGCCTGCTCGAGATCCTCGATGAGCACCTCGCGCTCGAGGTTGCGGTCGCGGGCGATCGAATCGAGGATGCGCATCATCTCCGCGCTGTTCATCCCCGCGGGCGCTTCGGGTGTCTGCTTGCTGCGAGCGGCCATGGTGTCCTGCCTTGTGTAACGCGGTCCTGATGCTGAATTGTCAGGTTGCCTGGATGTCTTGTTGTCCGGCCCGGGCCTGCCCGAGCCTCCGAATCCAAAAACAATAAACCGCAAGCCTCGGTCTGCTCGCGGTTCCCGAAGCGACCCGGTTCAGGGGCCGCGGCGTTATGGGCAACAAGAGTCAGCCCATCGGGCCTCCCCCTGCCACGCGCACCGCGGGCACGCGAGCGAACTCGCGGAACACCTCACCGGACATCGCTGGGCACCGAGAACATGACCACGACTCCGTTCGCCGACGGAACCCCCGCCGGAACGCCATAACTGTATCGCACCCCGGCACCGGATCAACCGGTCCCCGAACGGGCCCGCTGGGTAACTTCACCTATTTCCGGTCCCGGACGCAGCGGCCCGACGCTCAGACCCGGTCGCTCTTGATCACGGGCCGGAGGATGCGCAGGGCGCGTTGGCCCCGGTGCTGGCCCAGGTGGGCCAGGAACTTGCGCTCGCCCTCGACGCAGAGCGTGACCGGGCTGGTCGAGGCCTTCTCCGTCATGATCAGGTCGCCAGGGGAGAGGGCCTTGAGGTCGGCGACGGTGATGCTGGTCTCCGCCAGCGTGCCCGAGACGCTGAGCCCCGCGGTCCCCAGGGAGTCCTTCAGACGCGTCTGGAGCTCGGTCGACCCATGCTGCTTGGACATCGCGAACCAGCTCTGGGCGCTCAGTTCGTCGACGACCGGCTCGATGACGTTGTAGGGGATACAGAGATTCATCGTGCCGGCGCGGTTGGACATCTTCAGCTCGAGCCCGACGACCACGACCACCTCGTTCGGGGGGACGATCTGGACGAGTTGCGGGTTCGACTCGGTCGCGGAGACGGTGAACTGGAGCTTCCGCACACCCTCCCAGGCCTCGCTGAGGGCCTGGAGGCCTCGGTTGGTCACGTTGCTGATCAGGCGGGTCTCGATGAGGGTCATCGGGCGCTGGGGGATGAAGAGGTCGGTGCTGGTGCCACCCAGGAGTCGGTCGATGATCGGGTAAATGATGAGGGGACTGATCTCGAGGCAGATCTGGCCCTCGAGCTGGTCCGCCTCGATGAGGTTGAAGCTCGTCGGGTTGGGCAGGCCCGAGATGAATTCTCCGTAGGTCATCTGCTCGCAATTGGCGACCTTAACCTCGACAATTGTGCGGAGGAAGCCCGACAGGGCGGCGCCGAAGTTTCGGGCGAAGGCCTCGTGCAGGGTCTGCAGGGCCCGCATCTGGTCTTTGGAGACGCGCTCGGGGCGCTTGAAGTCGTAGGTGCGGATCTCGAGGGACTCGGGATCGCGGTGCTGGCGGGTGAAAATGTGAGTAGACCGCTCCTCCTCCTCGATCTCCCCCGTATCTACGGCGGCGAGCAGGGCGTCAACTTCGCTTTGGTCCAGAACGTCGGCCATGGGATGCGCGCAGCGGTCCTCCGGGATCCTCCCGATGGAGCCCTATCGGGCCCCGCGCGGGCGGCGCTTGAAGAGTGACCCCGTCGCAAGGGGCCCGGGGCGGGAACAATCGGACGACTCCGGGGGGTTGATTGCCCCGAACCCCCTGCTGATCGTCGCTCGTGGCCCCCCGTCGGGCTCTCGCGGCGAAGCTTCTGGTCGCGGTCCCCCCTTTGGAGGTGCGGATGCTCGGTTCCCGCCCGGTTTCGGCGTTCTCGATCTCGCTCATCGCCTTCATGGGGATGGTGGCGGCGTTGGCTGGCCCGGCCCTCGCCCAGCCCGGCGGGTTCGGGCTGGATCGGGACGAGCCCAGGGAAGTCGAGGTCTTCGCCTTCGTGGGGCCCGATGCCCGGACGACCACGGTCGCTCCGGGGGGGACCGCGGTGGTGGCGGTCGTGCTGAACCACGCGGAGGGGTGGCACTCGAACCTGAACAAGCCCGTCGTGCCCGAGGCGATGGAGGGCTTCGTCCCGATCCCGACGACGATCGAGGCGGACCCTGCTCCCGGGATCACGACCGGGCCGGTGCAGTGGCCCAAGGCCAAGGCGGTGCCGGTCGACTTCCTCTTCACCGGGGAGCCCATCGACTACCTGACCTATGCGGGACGGGCGGTGGCGTTTGTGCCGGTGCGGATCGCGGACGACGCGGAGGTGGGCGCGACGCTCGGGATGGTGCTCGAGGTGACCTACCAGGCGTGCGACGACATGACCTGCCTGGCGCCCGAGACGGTGACGAAGCGGGTGTCGTTCGAGGTGGCTGTGGAAGGGGCGGGTCTGCCCACGGATGGCGACTTCGCGGGCTTCGACGCGGGCGTGTTCGAGGAGTGGGGGGGCGGGGAGGTTCCGGCTGCCGGCGGGCCCGTGTCGGCGACGGGCGAGGGTCTTGACCGGGACACGGGGGTCGCGAGCGGCGGCTCCTTCCTCGGGATCCTGGCGCTGCCGACGGGTGGCGGGGTGTGGGGGTTCGTGGGTCTGGCGCTGATCTCGGCCCTGGGCGGGGCGATCCTGAACCTGACGCCCTGCGTGCTGCCGGTGATTCCGATCAAGATTCTGACACTGAGCAAGCACGCGGGGGAGCACCGGGGGCGGACGCTGGCGCTCGGGGTGTCGATGGCGCTGGGCGTTGTGGCGTTCTGGGCGGCGCTCGGGGTTCCCGCGGCGTTGTTCACGAGCTTTGCCGATCCGAGCCGGGTCTTCGGGTTCTGGTTCGTCACCGCCCCGCTCGGGCTGCTCATGGTGATCCTGGCGCTCGGGCTGATGGGGATGTTCTCCTTGAACCTGCCCAAGGCGGCGTACATGGTGAACCCGAAGGCGGACAGCCTGCCCGGCTCGTTCGGCTTCGGCGTGATGACGGGCGTCCTGGGCCTGCCCTGCTTCGGGTTCGTGGCGGGGGCGTTGATCCCGGCGGCGACGACGCTCGGGACGACCGCGGTGATCGTGATCTTCACCGCGATCGGCGTGGGCATGGCGCTGCCCTACCTGGTGCTGTCGATCTTCCCGAAACTCGTCGACAGGCTGCCCCGCACGGGTCCGGCGTCGGAGTTGGTCAAGCAGGTGCTGGGGCTGCTGCTGATCGGGTTCGGGCTCTTCTTCTTCGGGACGGGCGTGCGGGCGCTGGTGGCGACGCACCCGTTTACCGCGGAGGTGCTGCACATCTACGCCTTGTCGTTCGCGGTGATCGCTGCGGGGGTGTGGCTGCTGTGGAAGACGATCCGGATCACGAAGAAGCCCTTGAACCTGGGGCTCTTCGGGCTGATCGCGGTCGGCATCACCTTCATGGGCGTGTACATCTCCCTGGGCAAGACGCTGCAGGAGAAGCAGGACTACGAGGTCCGCCAGGCGGCGATGGCGTCGGCGGGGCCCGGGAACATCCTCTCGGGGGTGTGGAACGACTACTCGCCCGAGCTGCTCGAGAAGGCGCTCGACCAGGGCAAGACGGTGTTCGTCGACTTCACCGCGGACTGGTGCATCAACTGCAAGGTCTTCGAGGCCCAGGTGCTGGACCGGGAGCCGGTGCGGTCGGTCCTGCGGGACCCCGGGGTCGCGATGATCAAGGTGGACCTGACGGGCTCGAACCCGGCGGGCGAGCGGTTCCTCTCGGATCTCGGGCGGGTCGGCATCCCGACCTGGGCGGTCCTCGGGCCCGGGCTGGAAGAGGCCCGGGTGATCTCGAGCTTCACGCCCTCCGCGGTGCTCGGGGCCCTCGAGGCGGCCTCGGGGACGGAAACCACGGCGAGCGTCGGCCCATAACGCCCCCGGGACGGGCGGGAGGTGGTCCGGGAGCGGGCCCGGGGCGGACCGGGTTGCGGGGTTGCTCGAAAGCGGGAGCGGGGTCGAGCCGATTGACTCCCGGCGAGACCGGCGCTACTTTGATCGTCCCCCGGGCGGCGTCTCTCGCCGGTCCGTGGGGCTGACAACCTGCGGGTGTAGCTCAGTGGTAGAGCGTCACGTTGCCAACGTGAA
>DAIQNV010000080.1:0-14345 GCA_036788215.1 Phycisphaerales bacterium
CCGACCCAGGGCTGGGAGGTCTACGCCAACCGCCAGCAGTTCCACAACGACGAGGGCATCACGCTCATCGCCGGCGCCACGCAGCTCGCGGAGCAGGGCAAGCTTCAGGACGGCGTCGGCCTCCCGCACACCGCCCTGTGGTACGGGCTCGAGAGCTTCCTGAAGTCCGTCACCGAAGGCTCGCAGGTCACCTGCTCCGCCGACGAGGGCGTGCGGGCCACGATCGTCGGCATCCGCGCCAACGAGGCCGTCGTCTCCGGAAACACCGTCACCATCGACCCGAGCGAGCTCAGCTGACCCCGCCCGCCGGCCCGACCCACCGAGACCACGACCCATGTCTACCGAACCGACACGCATACTCCGGCTCCGCGACCTTGGCTTCCTCGCGCGGCTCGGAGTCGCGGGCCTTGTTCTCACCGCCATCGGGGGCACCGCCGTCTCCGGCTGGTACCTCTCTATGCACCACAACGCCCGAGACGGGCGCGATGGGCTCACGGTCGATGACGTGATCGCCCACTACCACGGGATCATCGCCCCCGCCCCGCTCATCGAGAGCCTCGAATCGGGCCACCCCGAGACGCTCGCGGACCGGGAACGCCAGATCCTGCTCGACTGGCTCCGGGGCGACCCCGCCCGTCTCAGCCAGGGCTTCGATGACCTCGATCTCGGCGCCGACGCACCAGCCGAGATCATCGCGGTGAGCTGCCTCGACTGCCACGCCCGGTCCAGCACCGGCCCGGAAGCGGCCCCCGAGATCCCCCTCGAGTACTGGGACGACATCGCGGCACTCGCCATCAGCCGGAACATCCAGCCCGTGCCCACCGAGATCCTCGCCGCGAGCACGCACACGCACGCCCTGGGCATGTCCGCGATCGGGGGCCTCATCGCGGTCCTGGCGCTGATGACCAGCTGGCCCCGTGCCCTCGTGGGACTGGTCGTCGCCGCCACCGGCGTGGGCCTCGTCGCCGACATCGGGGGCTGGTGGCTCACGACGCAGGAGCCCGCCTTCGCCTACCTCGTGGTCGTGGGCGGACTCGGCTACACCGGGGGCATGAGCCTCCTGGGCGTCATGATCCTCCTCGACCTCTGCATGCCCCGGAAGCGCATCAACCCGCCCGCCACCGCGCCGGTCGCATAGCCAAGCAAGGCGGATCAGGACCCGGGTCTCAAACGCTCATCTCTTCGCGCACGCGTTCAAGCAGGCGCTTCGTCGCCAGCACGCCCTCGTGCTCGCTGATCGCCCCGCCCTCGTACTCGATGCCCACCCACCCGCGGTAGCCCGCATCGGCCACGATCCGCATCATCCGCCGGTAGTCGGTCTGCACCTCGTCGCCCGCGGCGTTGAACTCGTAGGACTTCGCGCTGACCGCCTTGGCGTAGGGCATCAGCTCCGTCACACCCCGGTAGCGGTCGTACCACGCCTCCGGGTCGTCCCGGCGCGACCAGTCCATGCAGAAGTTGCCAAAGTCCGGCAGCGTGCCGCACCGGGGGTGGTCCACCATTTTCATCACGCCCGCGAGCCACTCCCCGTTCGAGCTCAGCCCGCCGTGGTTCTCGACAAGGACGTACAGGTCCCGCTCCGCCCCCAGCTCCGAGAGCCGACGGAGCCCGTCCGCCGCGAGCTTCTGCTGCTCCTCCCAGGAGCCTGCGCTCGCAGCGTTCACGCGGATCGAGTGGCAGCCGAGGGCGTTCGCCGCGTCGAGCCACTTCACATGGTTCGTCACCGCCCGGGCCCGCCCGGATTCGCTCGGGTCCCCGAGGTTGCCCTCCCCGTCGCACATGATCAGCAGGCACGCGACGCCCTCAGCGTCCGCCCGGTTGCGCAGCTCCGCGAGGTAGGCAGCGTCCTGCGCCTTGTCCTTAAAGAAGGAATTGACGAACTCGCACCCCCCGAGCCCGTAACGCTCCCGTGTGACCCTTGGGAAGTCCAGGTTCTCGAACTCACCCGCGTACAACTCGCGGTGCAGCGACCACTGCGCCAGCGAGATCTCGTAGGCCCGCGACGGCGTCTTCGTCCGCGCCTTCGCCGAGGAGGCGCACCCAAGGAGCCCCGAAACCGCCGCACCCGCCGCGGCGCCCGCCCCGATCTTCAGAGCCGTCCGCCTGGTCATGTTCGTCGTCATGCCGATCCTCCGTCGCAGTGTGCCCCCAGTATGACAGCGCGGGCCAACGCGTGCAGCGGGGTCACGCCCCCGGGCGAAAGGCCCGCACCAGCCGGGCCGCCTCCGACGCGTCCGCCACGCGGTCCTCCCCCGCCTCTCGCTCGATCGCCAGCCCCACCCCGGGCGCGACGCGGTCGAGCGTGCCGAAGAACGCCGGCCAGTCGACCTCCCCCGTGCCCGCCACCACCTCCTCGCCCCAGGCCCCCGGGACGCCCGACGCCCGCGCGTCCTTCACGTGCGCCTGCATCACCCAGGGCCCGAGCACCTCCAGCGCCGCGAGCGGATCCCCCGACCCGTACAGGATCATGTTCGCCGGGTCGAAGTTCACCCCCACGCCCGGGCGCCCAAGCTCCCCCAGCACCTCCGCGAGGCACGCCGCCGACTCCTGCCCGGTCTCGAGCCCGAGCCGCACGCCCCGCTCCCCGAACGCGTCGGCCACCAGCCCGAGCCTCTCGAGGAACACCGCACGCTCCGGGTCGCCCGGGTCCTCCGGGATGAACCCCGCGTGCAGCGTCACGAGGTCCAACCCCAGCCGCTCCGCGATCAGGGCGTCCGCCCGCGCCGCCGCCAGGTTTGCCTCCCAATGCTCATTTGGTCGCAGGCCGCCCGTCCGGCGGATCGATTCGATCGTCCCGTAGTCCTCCCCGAGCGGCGTCATCATCCCGGAGACGATCGCGATCCCCGCGTCGAGCAGGGGACGGATCGCTTCCAGAGGGTCGCCCGCCCCGCGGAGTGGATCAAGGTGCAACTGCACCGCCGACACGCCGGTCGCCAGGACACGCTCCGCGAGCGCGCCGGCGTCCGGGGCGAGGAGAGACCACGAACAGACCGCGAGCGGGGGGCATGACGGGTGCATCAGAGCCAAGATACCGCGAACTCCGCCGCTCTATGAACGGAGTCTCACGCGCCTCCCACCGACGCCTCACCGCAACCCGCAAACTCCCTGTATGGCCAACGCGCACCGCATGCTCTCGCCCACCGTCCGCTGGGCGCTGATCTGCATCGCGGTCGTCATCGTCGCCGGGGCGCTCAAGGTCGCAGCGGTCGCCATCCTCCCGATCGTCGCCGCCCTGATCCTCACGCTCATGCTCTGGCCCACCCGCCAGTGGCTCACCCGCTTCATGCCCCGCTGGGCTTCGGCGATGCTGTGCACAACGATCCTCATCGCCATCATCCTGCTCGTCGGGGGCTGGACCGCGTACGCCGCCACCTCCGCGATGGACCGGTTCCAGGACGACCGCCAGAAGTACATCGACCAGTATCAATCCTTCCGCGAAACCGTGACCGGCTGGGGCCTGCCCGAAGCAACGCTCCCCGAACTCCGGACAACCACCGAGGGCGTCGACGCCGAAACCGCGACGATCGGCCTCATCGACCGCCGCTGGGCGATCTCTGACGATGTGCGGTCCCGGCTCGGGTCGCTCATCACAGGCGGGCTCCGCTCCGTCGCGGGGGTCGCCGCCGCGATCCTCCTCACCATCTTCCTCGCGTTCCTCGCCCTGTACGAGGCCTCCGAGTGGAACAAATGGGTCCGCAATCGCATCAGCGAACGACGATTCCAGTTCCTGCACGACCTCGTCGCCACGTGGTCCATGCAGACCCGCCGCTACTTCATCGGCAAAGCCATCAGCGGCGTCGTCAGCGGCGCCGCCACCGGGCTGTGGCTCTGGACCATGGGCGTCCCGATGCCCCTGGTCTGGGCACTCTTCACGCTCCTGCTCAACTTCATCCCCAACATCGGTGCCGTCATCTCAGGCGTGCCCCCCACGCTCCTCGCCATCGTCGAGCTGGGCTGGACCGAGGGGCTCATCGTCGGCGCAGGCCTCATCACCATCGAGGTGCTCGTCGGCAACGTCCTCGACCCCATCCTGCAAGGGAACATGCTCGACCTCTCGACCTTCGCCGTCCTTGTTTCGCTCATCGTCTGGGGGTGGCTCTGGGGCATCATGGGCGCCCTCCTCGCGCCCGTGCTCACCGCCGCGCTCTTCACCGCTGTGAAACGCTTCGTCAACGCCCGCGACGCCCAGCCCAACGCCCCACCCCGCGCCGCACCAACAGCCGACGAAGACCCGGCAGGGGCAACCGCGATCCCGTCCCCCTCCTGACACCAAGCTTTCGTGAAGACCTCGCAAACACACGCGCCCGGTCCCCCCGGGCCCGCCCTGTCGAGGTACCGTCTGGGAACTGACCCGGAGGGACCCCGCCATGCCGATCGATCGCCGCGACTTTCTCATCGCCGCAGGGGCCGCCTCCCTGGGCTTCGCAGGCATCCGCCGCCTGGTCATGGGAGCGAGCCCCGATTTCGCCCCCTCGACGCCGGTCGGCTTCGGCCCCCTCGTCCCCGATCCCGAGGGCCTCATCGACCTCCCCGCGGGCTTCTCCTACCGCGTCATCGCCCGCATGGGCGACCGCATGGACGACGGTCTCCGTTTCCCGGGCCTCCCTGATGGCATGGCCGCCTTCGAGGGCCCCGATGGCCTCACCGTGCTCGTCTGCAACCACGAACTCGACCCGGGCGACCACCGGCGCAGCCCCTTCCACAACGAGGGCAGGTCGCTCGGGCCGATCCGCCCGCAGGAGCTCTACGACACCGGCGAACGCGGAGGAATCCCCTCTCCCGGGGGCACGACCAACATCGTCTACGACACGAAAAACCAGAAGCGGGTCGCCCAGTTCCTCTCCCTCGCCGGCACCCTGCGCAACTGCGCCGGAGGCCCGACCCCCTGGGGCACTTGGCTCACCTGCGAGGAGACCATGGTCCGCGCCGGTCAGGACGGCTGCCTCAAAGACCATGGCTACGTCTTCGAAGTCCCCGCCGTCGCCCGCCCCAGCCTCGCCCGCCCCGTCCCGATCAAAGAGATGGGACGCTTCAACCACGAGGCGGTCTGCGTCGACCCCCGCACCAGCATCGTCTACCTCACCGAAGACCGGGGCGATGGCCTGCTCTACCGCTTCATCCCGAAGCGCCCCCGCGACATGCACGCCGGCGGGACGCTCCAGGCCTTGGCTGTCCGAGACAGGCCGGGCCTTGACACCCGCAACTGGGAGAACCGCACCGTCCCCCTCGAGACCGCCCTTGAGGTCGAGTGGATCGACCTCGCAGACATCGACGCCCCCGAGGACGACCTCCGCCACCGGGGCTTCCATGCCGGCGCCGCCCGCTTCGCGCGGGGCGAGGGCATCATCTGGGCCAACGACGCCGCCTATATCGTCTGCACCAACGGGGGCGCCCTCCGCAAGGGTCAGGTGTACCGCTACCAGCCCTCGCCCTCCGAAGGCACGCCTGCAGAGGCCGACCAGCCGGGCCGCCTCAGCCTCTTCGTCGAGGCCGACGACCCCGAGGCCCTCGACATGCCCGACAACATCGGCGTCGCTCCCTGGGGCGACCTCGTCCTCTGCGAGGACGGCAGAGGCCAGCAGTTCGTCGTGGGCGTCACCCCCGAGGGACGCCTCTACAAGCTCGCCCGCAACGCCCGCAACGAGTCCGAGTTCGCCGGTGGCTGCTTCTCCCCCGACGGCTCGACTTTCTTCGTCAACATGCAGGGCCTGGGCCTGACGCTCGCCATCACCGGCCCCTGGCGGTCCTGAGCGACAGCAAACATGAGCGCCCCCCGCCGGCCTCACCTGCTATCGTGGCGTCCGGGAGGCAATCGCATGGTCAGACTCCTGTGCATCGTCGTCGCGTGCGCCTGGGCGACCGGCACGCGGGCGAACGACTCCCGACCCAATGTCGTCCTCGTCGTTTGCGACGACCTCAACGACTGGATCGAACCGCTCGGCGGGCACCCGCAAGCCCGCACGCCGGTGCTCGCGGACTTCGCGACCACCGCGGTCAACTTCACCAACGCCCACTCCAACAACCCCGTCTGCGCACCCTCCCGCGCCAGCTTCCTCACCGGCCTCTACCCGCACACCTCCGGCAACCTCTTCTGGGCACCGTGGTTCAACAACCCGGTCCTGGAGAACTCCAAGACCGTCATGCAGCACTTCCGCGACAATGGCTACCGCGTCGTCGGCTCCGGCAAGCTCATGCACCACTTCAAGCGCGACGAGTGGGACGAGTTCCCCCACCGCGCCGACTACGGGCCCATCGCCTACGACGGCGCTCAGCGTGTGGGCCACCCGAGCGTCGCCGAGCCCTTCCGTTCCATCGGCTCCATCGACGGCTCTTTCGCGTCCCTCGACGATGTCCCGTTCAAGGACACGCCCGACATGCCCGGTGCAGGCTGGATCTACGGGGCCTGGGGAACGACCAAACCCTTCCGCTACGAGTCCCCATCCGATCGCGACCCCACGCCCGACGAGATCGTTGCGAAATGGGCCGCCAGGCGACTCGAACGCTTCGCTGAAACCAGCGACGCCGAGCCCTTCTTCCTCGCCGTCGGCTTCATCCGCCCTCACACGCCGATGTACGCACCAAAGGAGTACTTCGATCTCTTCCCCCTTGAAGAAGTCCGCACCACACCGCGTCTCGACAAGGATCGGGCCGACACGCCGTTTGACGACCACATCGCCCCCGACCAGAAGGGTCGCCGCTACTACCGAGCCATCGCCGAGGCCTACGGCTCCGCCGAAGCGGGGCTCCGACGTTTCGCACAGGCCTATCTCGCGTGCACAGCGTTCGTCGACGCCCAGATCGGTCTCATCCTCGACGCCCTCGAACAAACGGGTCTCGACGACAACACCATCGTGATCATCACCAGCGACCACGGGTTCAACATCGGCGAGAAACAGTACCTTTTCAAGAACGCACCATGGGAGGAGAGCACCCGCGTCCCTCTTTTGATCCGCGCACCCGGCCACTCGACCGCCGGCGCCCGCACCGCCGTCCCGGTCAGCCTGATCGACCTCTACCCGACCCTCGTCGATCTCTGCGGCCTTCCACGCGACACACGGAAGAACGACGCCGGCCGCCCCCTCGACGGTCATTCCCTGCGCCCCCTGCTCGAGCGTCCAGCGGAAAGCCGCTGGGGCGGCCCGCCCGCCGCACTCACCATGATGCACGCCGCCGAAGACGCCGTCCGCCCCCTCACGTCGTCCGACGAGAGCGACGCCGCCCGCCAGCACTGGAGCATCCGCACCGCGCGCTACCGCTACACCCGCTACAACACCGGCGCCGTGGAGCTTTACGATCACGACACCGATCCCCATGAGTGGCACAACCTTGCCAACGACCCCGCACAGGCACCCCGCGTCGCCGAGCTCGACACCGTCCTGCGCGCAATGATCTCGCCCGTGATGCTCCCGCCACTGCCCGAAAGGACCGCCCCTTGAGGAAGGCCCTGAGTTCCCGAGTCCACCGATGACCATGCGCGAACTCAATGGCTACCGCATCGCCGACACCGCCCGCGTCGTGGGCGATGTCCGCATCGCCAAGGACGTGAGCATCTGGTACGGCGCCGTCATCCGGGGCGACGTCGCCCCCGTCGTCATAGGCGAGGGCACCAACATCCAGGACAACGCGGTCGTCCACTGCGACCACCGCTACGCCAACGTCATCGGCGCCCACGTCACCATCGGTCACGGCGCCATCGTCCATGGCGAGTCCATAGGCGACCACACCCTCATAGGCATGGGCGCCATCGTCCTCGGACACACCAGGATCGGCAAGCACTGCCTCATCGGCGCCGGCGCCGTCGTCCCCCCGGGCCTGGTGGTCCCCGACGAGTCTGTCGTCGTGGGCGTCCCGGGCAAGATCGTGCGCTCGATCAGCGAGGCCGACCGGGCCTACCTCGAGAAGCTCCCGCCCCACTACGTCCGGCTCGCGTCACGACATGTCGAACACCCCGGTGCGCCCGCCATCTTCGAAGACGACGAGATCCAGAACCGCGACCTGTTGCCTTGACGAACGCCCAGCGCAACGAGGAGGCGGCTCACCCCTCCGTCAGCACCGGGACCCCGTGCACCGAGAGTAAGGCCGCCACCTCCGGGTGCACCCGCAGGTAGTTCGGCTCGCGCGAGCAATCAAACGCACGGCACCCGCGCGGGCGCGTCTCGTAGATGGTGCAGAGCCCGACCTCGCTGAGGTGCGGACAGCGACCATCGATGAACGGCAGGATCGAGCCGTCATCGAGCAGCACGCCGCGATGCCCGGTGCAGCAGGTTCCCTGGCACTCTTTGCAGGGAAGTTCTACCACGATCGCCACGCAGACTCGGCAACGGTCGAAGCAGCGAAAGCCCGGATGTCAAGGCGGTGTGCGATCCCCGAGTGTATCCACACCGGGCCGAGGCTCATTGACGCCCTGCGCACCCCGCCCGGGGGACCTCCCTGCAACCCCAAAGAAGGTACCGGCGCGCCAGTGACGCGCCGGTGCCTCGAATGCTGATCTCGCCCGGGCCCAGCTGCCCGGGCGAGATCAGCGTCGCTGCCGAGACCCGATCAGCGACGGCGCCGTGTCGCCACCAGCCCGGCGACCGCGAGCAGCCCGAAGCCGCTGGGCGTCGGCACCTGGACGACGAAACTGGTGAGCGTGAAATTCGCGTCGAGGCCCCAGCCCGTGAACCAGGTCCCGTCGGCCGACATGTCGGTCACGTAGGCGAACGTGTACGTCTCGTCGTAGGAAACACCCCGCGCGTCGAGATACTCGGAGAAGCGCTGAACGCCTACGCCCTCCTCCCAGATGATCGCGGTGCCGAAGAACGCCGGGCCGAAGCCCCACGTCCCGCCCGCGATCAGCGTGCCGTCCGCGTTCATGGCGTTGCCCGCAGTGGTGCCGGCGGCACCACCATCGGTCAGGTTGCCAAGACCCTCGTAGGTGTTGGTGACCGTGTTGTACCGCCACAGCTCGGAAGGCGCGAAGAATCCGCCGAACTGGATGCCGGAGACGAACGTCCCGTCGTTGCTCACCGACAGCGCCTCGCTCGCAGCAAAACCGTTCGTGTCGTTGATCAGCTGCTGAGCACCGTTCACCCAGACCGCCCCCTGCCGACCGTTGTCGTTGTCCTGCCAGCCCACGACGACCGAGCCATCAAAGTTCGTGCTGTTCGCACGGCTGCTCCTTCCCGCGGTGGTCGTGCCCAGGTCGACCATGCCGGTGTCGCTGCGCCAGCGGACCGCGTGCGCGGAGCCGGGCGTGACCCACCCGAGCCCGACGATCGACTGCCCGTCGCCCGCGATGCCCCAGCCCGAGCTCGTCTCCGCGTCGGAGACAGCCCCGATACCGCCCAGGGGCGTCCAGGTGCCGCTGCTCACGCTGTACCGCCCCATCTCGTGCGTGCCGGAGCTGCTGTTGAAAACCGTGCCCGCGACGGTGCGTCCGTCGTGCGAGATGGTGGACTGCCCGCCCACGCCATCGCCCGCGACCTGCCCGCCGATGTTCATCTGGCCAGCGCCCGCAGTCCACAGGAAGTACTGCCCGTTACCGAGGTTGTCACCGACGACGACGCCTTCGTTGCTGATGCTGGTGCTGAGCCGGTCGCCCCCGAGGTTCCAGAACTGCTGCGCGCTCGCCGCCGAGACGCTCAGGCCGGTGGCCACGAGGATGAGCAATGGTGTCTTCATGATGTCTCTACTCCGGAGAGGGTGGTTGCCGGGTGTGGCCTGCGCGTGTGAGGGCCGAAAACTCCCCTGGCCTGGGGGCATGCTACAGCGCCCCCGCATACCCTGCAACATTCCCTGGGGAAAGTTGTAAACATTTTGCAGGCCCAGTCCCCGTCCGCGTATCATGCCCGGGCAACCGCGCTCAGAAATCCATACGCACACCGATCACCCGGCAGTCCCGACCCCACCCGACCCCACCCGACCGACCCAAACCCACCTCCCCGAGACCCCTCGTGGTGAACCCCGGCACCGACCATCCCACCCCCATCGAGCCAGGCAACGCCGAACTCAAGTTCGACGAGCACTGCCGCCGCTCCGTGCACGGCCTGCGCGGCGCACTCCTTGACCTCTACCGGGCGGTCGGCGCCGATCCCGCGAAGCCTCAGATCGTCTCGAGGCAATACCGCCTCAACAAGAACCTCACCTGGAAGGTCGCCCGCATCATCGGCGCCGAGGACGCCTTCGAAGCGGTCCCACTGATCCCGGGCCCGGGCGGGCTCGACATCCTGCTCGACGCGATGTCGCGGGCGGGCGCCAACGAGGACGCCCTCGCCCGCGTGCGCGACGCGATGGACGAGTTCGCCCGGATGATCGAGGTCCACACCGGGGACCGCAACCAGCTCGAACTCGTCCTCGACAGCATGGGCGTGGGCCGCCCCATGGAGATGAGCCGCAAACTCGCCTTCCGGGGCAACAGCGGGATCTGGGGCATCCAGGCGGGCGTCCGCGTGACCGCCCACTTCCTCGCCCCGTGCCGGTCCGACCCGAACCTCCTCGATCTCGCCATCATGGGCGGGCTGACCCGCGTCCGTCGCCTGCGCGCCATCGAGCGCTGGCCCGTCTTCCAGCTCCGCCACTACAACGACGATGGCTCGCCCGACAGCCGTCCCCTCCGGCGCGAAGCGATCGAACCCCCGCCCCCCGAAGCGGAGGGCGAGCCCGGGGACCCCTGGCTCATGCGGTCGTTCTGCTCCGGCGCCATGCCCACCATCCACCTGAGCCGGCGCGACGACGTCACGATGTACGAGATCGGCGAAGGACCGGTCGGGCGGACGGGCGAGTTCTCCTGCTTCTTCGGCTTCGCCGACCTCGCGAGCGTCCCGCGCTACCGCGACGCGTCGAACAGCATCGGCGAACTGATCGCCTCCGTCTCCGTCCCCGCCGAGGCCCTGCTCTTCGACCTCTTCGTGCACGAATCACTGACCGAGGCCATGTCCCCGCAGACGGAGATGGTCGGCACCCTGGGCGGCGCCGTTGATGGCGTCGGCTCCATGCGCCTCCACATGCCCGAAGGGTTCAAGAACCTCGGCCCCGGCGCCCTGATCGACACGCCCCTCGTCGACCGCTACGGAGAATCGATCCAGGCGGTCATGGCCAAGCTGGGCCGAAGCCTGTCCGAGTTCCGCTGCCTGAGACTGCTCGTCGAGCACCCCCCCATGTCGTCACGCGTCATCGTGCGCTACACGCTGCCGGAACAAGACGGGGCGCGGTAACCACGCACGACCCACGACGCTCCGCGCCGGAGCGGAGCGGGGAACTCCACGCCACGCGAACGCTGATTCGAATGTGCGCCGCTCAGGCGACGAGCGCGATCCGGCCGCCATGTCCATCCCCCGGCTCAAACACGCCTCGGTGCATCTTCGGTCATCGCCGCGAGCCCTGCAAATAGAGCATGCGTCCACGACCATGACCTGCTACGCTGACACTCGGACGGCTTTATCGAGGTTTCCGCATGACCCACTCCGAAAGGAGCGTTGCTGGCTTGCTCACGCGTTCGCCGACCGCGAACAGAGTGATCGCCGCGACCCGTCTTGCCGCCGAGGCCTGGGAGTTGACCCCTCGATTCGTTCATGTCGGTGCTTGCGAAGACTCCGACGCTCAGATCCTTCAAGATCAACTCCGCGCACAGAACCTTCCGCCGGAGAGTCTTGAGATCCTGATCGACCCCAATCCGAGCAGGGCGTTGCTCCACCACGTCCGTTCGACGCGCCCTGTCTTGGTTGTTCTCGGCGCTCCCCCGAGCGAATCGGCCGTTCGCGACTTGATTGGAAGCACCGCCCGGCGGCTCTCCCTCCGGGCGGAATGCTCGGTCCTCATCATCTCAACGCAGGGGCGGCCGCCGACGCGATGGCAGACGGTCGTCATCGATGTTGAGTACTCGGAATCAGGTGGGACCATGGCGGCGTGGGCCGTCCAGATCGCACCCCATCTCGTCCGCGATCCACGATTTATCTTTGCTCATCAAGAGTCGGTTCATCTCAGTCAAGCCGAGCACCAGAGCCCGTTCACATGGTCGCCGCAGAGCCTCGGTCGGCTCCCCGCAGATGCCTATCAGCTTGCAAACTTTGTCGACAGCGTTCATGAAGGAGCCATCAATCCTGAAGCCGTTATCTTGCGGGGCCGACCCGGCGCCGACATCGCGTCCTTTGCGAGGGATGTCGGCTGTGACCTGATGGTCCTTCGTGCCCCCGTAAGGCCCCTCGGAATCATCAGTCGACTCCTGAGTCACCCTGTCAGGCTCGCCCTGAGCGAACTGCCTTGTTCGGTCCTCCTCTGCCGCGAACCGGCGGAGCAGACGAGAAGGGATCTCCCCTGAGCGGGCTCTCAGTTCCGGACATTACCGTATTTCTCCTGTCCACCGGCGTGCTGCTGGGAAGCGCCAGAGTGCTCGGTGAAGCCGCGGTTCGCCTGAGGCAGCCGGCGATCGTCGGGGAGATCCTCGCCGGCATCCTCCTGGGCCCGACGATCTTCGGCATGTTGGCTCCCGACATGCAGGTGTGGATGTTCCCAACCGAAGGCCCGGCCGCGATCGCGGCAAGCGGACTCTCGGTCCTCGCGATTACGCTCTTCCTCATCGTTGCGGGCATGGAGATCGACCTGTCCGCTGTCTGGCGGCAGGGCAAATCGGTTCTCTACGTCGGCGGCTTGGGCATGCTGGCCCCGTTCTTGCTTGGCTTCCTACCCGCTCTGGCCGCACCATCCTGGTTCGGAGCCGCCGACATCTCCCCCGTTCTTTTCGCCTCGTTCGTAGGGATCGCCATGGCGATCACCGCGTTGCCCGTCATCGCCAAGATCCTGCTGGATCTCAAGCTCTTCCACACCGATGTGGCCGTCACGATCGTGTCGGCAGCGATCGTCAACGACCTGCTGGGGTGGATCGCGTTCGCCTTCATCCTGAGCCTGATCGGACTCGGAGAATCGCCGTTCTCCCCTGTTGTGACCGGCGGCCTCACCCTTGCTTTCGCGGCGCTGATGCTCACGGTCGGTCGTTGGGCGATTCACAAAACGCTGCCCTGGATCCAAGCCCACTCGCAGTGGCCCGCCGGCGTGCTCGCCTTCGCGATCTCGCTCGGGCTGATGGCCGCCGCGTTCACCGAATGGATCGGCGTGCACGCGATCTTCGGCGCGTTTCTCCTGGGCATCGCGATCGGGGATTCCTCGCACCTGCGCCAGCGAACACGCAAGACGATCGATCACTTCGTGTCCTCGGTCTTTGCCCCGATTTTCTTCGCGGGCATCGGCCTCAAGGCCGACTTCGCCGCGAACTTTGACCTCCCTCTCGTTCTTGCGGTCCTCGCGATCGCAACGGTCGGCAAGGTCGGGGCGGGCTGGGCCGCCGCGAAGTGGTGCCGCTTCACCTCACGCGAGGCCTGGGCGATCGGCTTCGGCATGAACGCCCGAGGCGCGATGGAGATCGTGCTCGGCCTCCTCGCTCTGGAAGCCGGCGTCATCAACGAGAAGCTCTTTGTGGCGCTCGTCGTCATGGCCATCGTCACCTCCACCGCGAGCGGATTGCTCGTGCAAAGATGTCTCGGAAAGCCGCGGCAGTCCAGTTTCTTGCGGTTCCTCACCAGCCGAACATTCGTGGACTGCTCGGGCATCACGTCGCGCGTCCAGGTTATGGAACGACTCGCCGAGGCCGCCGCGACAGAGCTCGGTCTCGAAGTCGAGGATGTTGTGAAGCGGGTGCGTCGCCAGCAGAGCCTGCTGAGCTACGCGCTCGGGAACGGAGTGGCGGTCCCGCACATCCGGGTCCCGGATATAGACAAACTCTGTGTGGCGATGTGCCTCTCACCCGAAGGCATCGACTTCGACTCGCCCGATGGCCAGCCCGTCCACGCGGTGTTCCTCATCATCTCTCAGGCCAATGACCCGGTGGCGCATCTTGGGGTGCTCAGGAGTATCGCGCAGCACTTCGCTCCGCCGGATACCGCGAAGCGAGCCGCAGAGTCGGTTTCAGGCTTGATCGAACTCAAGGCATTCCTTCGCGTCGAGGAATCGACGGAAGACTGAGGATGCCGAGCGGCTCTGGCCGAATCCCCCGACCCGCCCGCGCGGCATGGGGCCGGATCGCGGAAGTTGATCATCCCGTGGCATCACGGCCTGATGGGGGTCGTGACCGCCCGCCGGCTCCTCTTGCCGCCTCTCAGAGGGCCTGCAGGTCGCCTTTGAGAACGGAAAGACGCCGACCGAGGCCTTTCCCGCCACTGACCGAGTTGTTGATGAGATCGAGGACGCCGATCACAAGTCACAGAAGGGTCGTGACTTGTCATCCTCTGTCAGAATCGGGGTGACAGAACTCCAGTTGAACTCTTTGCGGTCCAGATCGGCCTCTGGAGCCTGGAAACTCGACTACTGGTTTC
>DAIQNV010000081.1:0-12251 GCA_036788215.1 Phycisphaerales bacterium
CCAAAGTGTAGCCCCCGAGGGCCCGTCCACGGAGCCCCGAGCGTTAGCGAGCGGGCCTCGTCCGAAGCCCCGCGCCACGGACCCGGACCCCGGGGTCCGGGCGTCCCGCCGACCGACTATTGCCCACCACCCATGGCCCCGCCCACGACCTTCCGCCCCCGCACCGCCAGGAACATCGGGATCTCCCGCCGGGCCAGGTTCTCCGCGTCCGCCCGGGGCCCGGGCTTGCTCACCCGCCGGCTCGCCCACTCCTCCACGCGATCGACGAGGAGGCCCGCCGCGCCCAGAGCGTTCACGTACGCCCCCGTGGGCCGCACGTAGGTGTGCGTGATGACCGCCTCGGCACCCGACGAGACCGCCCCGGGGTTCATCACGATCTCGTGCACCGTCTCGCTCAGGTACGCCTCCACGCGCCGGTACTGCACGACGCCGTGCGCACCCTCGTCCCAGCCCCAGCCCGTCCGCCCGGGCGAGCGGAACGCCGGGTGGATCACCACGCCCACGAACACCCCGCCGGGCCGCAGCACCCGCGCGATCGACCGCACCACCGCGTCCATGTCCCCGATGTTCATCAGCGCCAGCACGCACGTCGCCGCGTCGAACGATTCATCCGCGACACCGCTGAGCGTCTCCGCGTCCGCCACCTCGTACCGAAGGCGTTCCGCGACCGCCCCGGTTCCCGCCCGCTGCTGGGCCACCTCGATGAGTTTCGCCGCCGCGTCGACGCCCACGACCCCAGCGCCCCGCGCCGCCAGCTCGCGCGACAGCGCGCCCTCGCCGCACGCGACGTCCACGATCAGCCGGCCCGAAAGGTCCCCCGTCTCCGACCGCATCGCCTCCTCGAGCAGCTCGATCACGCCGGGCCGAACGATCTCCACCTGGTGATCACTCTCGGTCGACGACAGGTGCTCCGCGTACCACTCCGCCACATGGTCCCAGCCCGAGGGCTTCGCGGGCGCGACGGACGACGAACCAGCGTTAGCGTCCGCAGCACGCGCCGACTCCATCGGGGGCTCGACCGGCCCCGAGAGCGCCGACTTCAACGCCTCCGGAACCTTTACCCGGAACCGCACCGTCTCCCGCGTCCGCGGATGCTCGAACGTCAACTCGTCCGCGTGCAGGCACAGGCGCCCCGCAGAGCCCGCCGGCGCCCCGTACGCGCGATCACCCAGGATCGGCGTCCCCCGCCACGCCAGGTGCGCCCGCAGCTGGAAAGGATGATCGGTTTCCGCCCGCAGGCGCACCAGCGCCAGCCGCCCCGTCCGCTCCCGGGGCTGCACCTGCGTCACCGCCCGCACCGTGAACGCGGCGCCCCCGCCCCCGCCCTCACCCGGCGCATCCGCGCCGCGGTCCAGTTCGCTCCCCTGGGGCACGACATCCGCGACGCCACGTCGGTTGGGGCGCAGCAGCGTCTGGATCGTCGTCGCCTCAGGATCGGGCGCGTCCTCGCTGGGCAGCACGATCACCGCGGAGTAGATCCGCGTGCCCTGCTTCTTCATCCACTCACGCATCGCGTCCGACGCCCGCTTGTGCCTGGCAAAGACACACAGCCCGGATGCCTCGCGGTCCATGTCATGCACACGCCACAGCCCGGCGGGTCTGTTCGGCCCACCAAGCCCGCGCGACACATGCTCGAACACCCCGAGCTTGCTGGGCCGATCGCGCTGCGACTCCCCGCCCAGGGGCAGACCCGCAGGCTTCTCCACCACGACGATGTCCTGGTCGACATGCACCAGGGAGATCCCGGCGCTGAAGGTGGGCGGTCCGCTGGCTTCCGATCGAAACCCGGGCCCGCCATCGAACGGACGAGGCCCACGCGCCCCACCCGGGCCTCCCGCCCCACCCGGCCCCGGCCCGCGCCGTGGCCCCATTGGCTTCCGACCACCCCCCGGCCCCCCCGGCCCGCCCGGCCCGCCAGGGCCGCGACCCCCGGGCCCGCCCGGCCGACCGATCCCTGGCCCCCGTGGGCCACCCATCCCGGGTCCCCGGGGTCCACCAAATCCCGGGCCGCCCGGTCCGCCCGAGCGGGGCCCGCTGGGCCCACCCGTTCCGGGGCCGGGCCTCGGTCCCCGAGGCGGCCCACTCCGCGGCGGGCCGGAGCGTGGGCCACCCTGTTGAGGCGGACCGCGACGCGGCCCCCTGTCCGGGGAATTGTTTCCGGGAGATCGATCGGAGAAATTGTTCATAGTGCGCGCGCCGCCTCAGTCTGTGCGCGCGCCTCATGCAACCGGGCGCGCGCCCCGCAGGCCCTCGCGAGCCGCTCCAGGAGCCACCGGGCGAACGCCGCCTTGGGCATGTTGGGGCCCGTCCGCTCCTCCGCGGGCGTGCCCTCGATTACCATTTCATCGGATGCGATGAGGCGGGCGTCGATGGTGTCGGCACCCATTGTCTCCAATGGGTTTGCAACGATCAGGTCGACCCGCTTCCGCGCCAGCTTCCGGCGGGCGGATGCCGCGAGCTCTTCCGCGGGCTCGAGCGCAAACCCAACCAGCAACTGCTCTTGGCGTCGCCGGGCGCTGCACCCCGCGAGCAGGTCGGGGGTGGGGTCGAGCTTCAATGCCATCCCGGCGCTGGTCCGGCGGCGCTTCGAGGTCAGGTCGACTTCAGAAACCGCGGGCCGGTAGTCACTTACAGCCGCAGCCATCACCAGCACATCGTGGCTGGGCAGCAGCTCCTGCAGGCGTCTTTCGAGGTCGGCGGTGCTCTCGAACCCAATGGTTTCCACGGAAGGCTCGCTCGGTGCATGGGCCACTGGGCCCAGAAGAAGCGTCACCTTCCACCCCGATCGGGCGGCTTCGTCCGCCAGCGCGATGCCGAGCTTTCCGGAGGAACGATTTCCGATGAACCGTACCGCGTCGATCGGCTCGTGGGTCGGGCCGGCGGTGAGGAGGAGGCGGAGGGCCCTGTCCGGTTTGTCGCTCGGATTGTTTGCGGAGTGTGGTCGGGCCATCGGTGGGACGGGGCTGGTCGGTTCGGGACAGGAAAGTGAGAGTTTAGGGCGTCTTGTGGCGCGGGTCGGGCGTATCGGGATGGGGACCTTTGCGCGACGGCCACTTTCCCTCTGCACCCTCGATTCTGGGCCGGGAACGGGGGAGTCTTGGTTGCGATATAGTCCCTTCGGCCCCTGCCGAGGTCGCCGCGAGCCGGCGCCGGGGGGCCCGCGTCGGCGATTGACACGCAGCCCCCCAGGACGGGCGGCGGGCGTGGGTCGGCGTCTTCCCGAGGTAGCTGGTGGAGGCTTCATGGCCCGATCGCGCAAGAAGCTCGGCGATGTGCTTGTCGGCTGGGGCGTGCTGACGCAGGACAAGCTCGACTCGGCGGTGAAGACCGCGAAGCAGTCGGGCAAGCGCCTGGGTGAGTCGCTCGTGGAGCAGGGGCTCGCGAGCGAGGAACAGGTGGCCAAGGGGCTGGCGCACCAGTTCGGGCTGGAGTATGTCGACCTGAACGCGGACGGCGTCGGGACGCAGATCGACATGAAGTCGATCGATGACAGCCTGATCAAAAAGTACCTGGTCCTGCCCATGGGCAAGGCGGGCGGCAAGATGCGGCTCATCGTGCACGACCCGATGAACCTCGAGCTCCTGGACAACCTCCGCTTCCGCCTGAACATGGACCTGGACCTGAAACTGGCGAGCCGGCAGCAGATCCGGTCGTACATCGAGGGCCACGAGAAGGGGACGAAGCCGGTCGCGACGGACCAGTCGCTGGTGACCGAGTCGATCGACCGAACGATCGACCGCTCGGTCGACAAGTCGATGGACAAGTCGATCGACGTGGCGGGCGACGACAGCTCGCCGGTGGTCCGGCTGGCGAACCGGATCCTGTCCGAGGCGGTGCGGATGCGTGCGAGCGACGTGCACATCGAGCCCATGGCGGACCGGGTGCGCCTGCGGTACCGGATCGACGGGGTATGCATCGAGCGCGACAACCTGCCCAAGCGGATGCAGAACGCGGTGTTGAGCCGCGTGAAGCTGATGGCGGGCGTGAACATCGCGGAGCGTCGCATCCCGCAGGACGGTCGCATCAAGCTCGAGGTGGACGGTGTGCAGATCGACTACCGCGTGTCGAGCTGCCCCGCTTACCACGGGGAGAGCGTGGTGCTGCGTATCCTGCGGCCCGACGCGGTGCGGATCGGCCTTGTCAACCTCGGTTTCGAGCCTGACAACCTGGCCGCGTTCGAGAAGATCATCCGTCGTCCGAACGGGATCTTCCTGGTGACGGGCCCGACGGGTTCGGGCAAGACGACGACCTTGTACTCGGCGCTCGATGTCCTGAACCGTCCGGACCGGAAGATCATCACCGCTGAGGACCCGGTGGAGTACAACTTCGCGGGGATCAACCAGTGCCAGGTGCGCGAGGGGATCGGGCTGACCTTCCCCGCGATCCTCCGCTCGATGCTGCGCCAGGCGCCGAATATCATCCTTGTGGGTGAGATCCGCGACCGCGAGGTCGGCGAGATCGCGATCCAGGCGGCGTTGACGGGCCACCTGGTGTTCTCGACGCTGCACACGAACGATGCGCCGAGCGCGATGACGCGACTGATCGACATGGGCATCAAGCCCTTCCTCGTGGCGTCGAGTATCCAGGCGGTGATGGCGCAGCGGCTGATCCGCGTGCTGTCGGCGTCGAAGCGCCTCGCGCGGGAGGACGAACTCGACCCCAAGCACCTCTCGCTGATCGGCCTGAAGAAGGAAGAGGCGCTCGGTCGGGCGCACGTGGCGGTGCCGACCGAGGAGGCGCCGGGCGGGTACAGGGGCCGGAAGGGCATCTTCGAGATGCTGCAGATGAACGCGGAGCTCCGGGAGCTGACGTTCAAGATGGCGCCCGTTGTCGAGCTGCGCCGGGCGGCGCTGGCGAGCGGGATGCGACCGCTGGTGGACGACGGGAAGATCAAGGTCCTCAACGGCGTGACCACGGCGGAAGAGATCGCCCGCGTCAGCCAGGTGGACGAACAGGACTGAGAAGACCCCGCGGGGCGAGCCCCGCGGCGAACACGGGCGCCCGGGGACCGGGGCCCGAAGGAGTGCGGCGATGTCCACGATGCAGATCGACCGTCTGCTCGACACGGTGGTGAAAACGGGCGGGTCGGACCTTCACCTGACGGTGGGGCGCCAGCCCACGATCCGCCTGTCGGGCGGGCTGCGGAACCTGCAGACCAAGGTGCTCGACTCGGACGACATGGTCGGCCTGATGAAGTCGATCACGCCCGAGCGGAACCAGCAGGAGCTGCAGGAGGAGGGCGGCACCGACTTCGGCTTCGCCTATGGCGACGCGGCCCGGTTCCGTGTGTCGGTCTTCCGCCAGAGGGGCGACCTGGCGATCGTGCTGAGGCAGATCCCGAACCAGCTCCTGACCTTTGACCAGATCGGGCTGCCGGACATCTGCCGGGACCTGATCCGCCGACCCCGGGGTTTGTTCCTGGTCACGGGGCCCACCGGGTCGGGCAAGACGACCTCGCTGGCGACGATGATCGACTACATCAACATGTACATGGATCACCACATCATCACGATGGAGGATCCGATCGAGTACTACCACCAGCACAAGAAGTCGATCATCAACCAGCGCGAGGTGGGCAACGACGTGCCCAGCTTCGCGGAGGCCCTCCGGCGCGCCCTGCGTCAGGACCCGGACGTGATCTTGGTGGGTGAGATGCGCGACCTCGAGACCATCGAGGCAGCGGTGCGGGCGGCGGAAACCGGTCACCTTGTGTTCGGTACGCTGCACACGACGGGAGCCGCGAAGACGGTGGACCGCCTGGTCGACGCCTTCCCGGTGAGCCAGCAGAACCAGATCCGGGTGCAGCTCTCGACGGCGCTGATCGCGGTCCTGAGCCAAGTGCTGCTCAAGCGGATGGACACGAAGGGCCGGGTCGCGGCGTACGAGTTCCTGGTGGTGACGCCGGCGATCGCGAACCTGATCCGCGACAACAAGACCTTCCGCATCGACTCGATGATCCAGACGGGCAAGAAGTACGGGATGCAGCTCCTCGACGACCACCTGTGGTCGCTCTACAGCCAGGGGAAAATCTCGGCTGAGGAGATGGTCGACAAGGGCAAGAATCAGAGTGACCTGAGGAACAAGGTGCTGGCGTCGGGTGGCGAAGTGCTCCGGCCGGAGCTGGCTGAGGAGGCCAGCCAGGCGATGGAGTGAGCGGCCCGGCGGGGCGTGTCCGTGCGGTTTGCGGCTGAGCAGGGCCGGAATCCACGAGTCGTGTCAAACTGCGTGCGTTCCGGAGGGGTTCTCGGTTGAACCGACCGGTGTGCGTGTGCGAAGGTATGGGTATCGTCGGGGGCGTTGGCTCCCGCGGTCGCCTGGCGGGCGTGGATCGTCGGGGGTCGGCCCAGCCGGCTCTGGCGGATCGCGGGCCCGACCGGGCGTCGGAAAGGTGACGGATGACGCAGCTGGATGTCTCGGAACTGAAGGGTCGCAAGCTCGGTCGTGTGCTCACGAAGATGGGCCGGGTGTCGCGCGACCAGGTGCACGAGGCGCTCGCGGTCCAGAAGACGCGCAAGGCGAAGATCGGTCAGATCCTCACCGAATTGGGGTATGTGACCGAGCGGGACGTGCGGGAGTCTCTGGCGGGTCAGTCGGGGATGGCGTATGTGGACCTTGGGGCCCTTGAGATCAGCGAGGAGACGATCCGGGCGGTGCCTGCGGAGAACGTGCACGCGTACCAGGTGATGCCCATCGCGTACAACCCGAAGAGCAAGCGGCTCAAGGTGGCGCTGAAGAGTCCGGATAACTTTCAGGCGGTGGACGACCTGCGGCTGCTGATGGGGTTCACGGTCGAGGCGGTGGTGGCGGACCCGGACGCGGTCAACGCGTTGATCGCGAAGCACTACAGCAAGAGCGAGTCGATGGCGGACGTGGTGGGGGCGCTCAGCGCGGACCAGAAGTTCGCGGGGCTTGCCGGTCACAGCGATGCGTCGGTCGACCTGGACGCGGTGATGGAGGCGGCGGACGACAGCCAGATCGTCCGGCTGTTGAACCTTGTGCTGCTGCAGGCGATCCGGGACCGGGCTTCGGACATCCACTTCGAGCCCTTCGAGGACGAGTTCAAGATGCGGTACCGCATCGACGGGGTGCTGTACGAGATGGTGCCCCCGCCCAAGCACCTGGGGCCGGCGATCACGAGCCGTGTGAAGGTGATGGCGAACCTGGACATCGCGGAGCGGCGGTTGCCCCAGGACGGTCGCATCGAGCTGAAGGTGGGTGGGAACCCTGTGGACCTTCGTGTGGCGGTGTTGCCAACGCTCTTTGGCGAGAGCGTGGTGATGCGTGTTCTGGACCGGAGCAACGTGTCGCTGGAGCTGGACCGGGTGGGGTTCCGCGAGGATGACCTGGAGAAGTTCCGCTACCTGATCAACAAGCCCAACGGGATCGTGGTGGTGACGGGTCCGACGGGGTCGGGCAAGACGACGACGCTGTACGCGGCGCTGAACGAGCTGAACGACATCGAGACGAAGATCCTGACGGCTGAGGACCCGGTCGAGTACGACATCGACGGGCTGTGCCAGTGCCAGGTGAACACCGAGGTGGGGCTGACCTTCGCGAAGGCGCTGCGTTCGTTCCTGCGTCAGGACCCGGACGTGATCCTGGTGGGCGAGATCCGCGACCTCGAGACGGCGCAGATCGCGGTGCAGGCGTCGCTGACGGGCCACATGGTGCTGTCGACGCTGCACACGAACGATGCGCCGAGTTCGATCATCCGCTTGGTTGACCTGGGGATCGAGCCCTTCCTGCTGACGGCGACGATCGAGGGCGTGGTGGCTCAGCGGCTGGTGCGGCGGATCGACCCGACGGTGCGTGAGGCGTACACGCCTGGCGAGGAGGAGCTGATGGAGCTCAACCTGACGCCGGATGACGTGAAGGGTCGTCAGTTCTTCCGTCCTGCTCGCAGCGATGGTCTGGGCGGCGGGTACAAGGGGCGTATGGCGCTCTTCGAGATCATGCAGATGGACGACACGATGCGGGAGCTGGTGATGAAGGAGGCGAGCACGTCGTTCCTCCGCGATCACTCCCGGAAGATGGGGATGCGGAGCCTGCGTGAGTGCGGTCTCTTGGCGATCTACGAGGGCCAGACGACGATCGACGAGGTGGTGCGGGAGACGCTGGCGGAGGATTGATCGGGACAGACGGAGAGACGGAGAGACGGAGTGGGCTGTGGGTGTCTGGACGACTGGTGAATCGCTGGAGACTTTGAGATGCCGACCTTTCAGTATGAAGCGTTGAATGCGGCCGGGAAGCCCCAGAAGGGGACGATCGAGGCGGCGTCGAGCGAAGAGGCGATCCAGCGGATCAAGGGGCAGCAGCTCTTCGTGACGAGCGTGAAGCCCACCAAGAGCAAGGCGAAGAAGGGACAGGAGGCGGCCCCGGGCGGTGGCGATGATCTCCTGTCGGGGATGGGCGGCGAGAAGAAGAAGAAGAGGAAGCCCAACACGACGCTGGCGATCGGCGGGGTGTCGGCGAAGCACCTGACGCTGTTCACGCGTCAGTTGTCGACGCTTCAGGACGCGGGGCTCCCTCTGCTGCGGTCGCTTCAGATCCTGGAGCAGCAGCAGAAGCCCGGGCTGATGAAGAACATCCTGGGCGGGGTGTGCGAGGAGGTCGAGGGCGGGTCGAGCCTGAGCGAGTCGATGGCGAAGTACCCGAAGGCGTTCGACCGTCTCTACACGAAGATGGTGAACGCGGGCGAGATCGGCGGTGTGCTTGACATCATCCTGCAGCGTCTCGCGGAGTTCATGGAGAAGGCGGAGCGGCTGAAGCGGAAGATCAAGGGCGCGATGGTGTACCCGATCGTGGTGGTGGTCATCGCGCTGGTGATTCTGACGGCGATCATGCTGTTCATCATCCCGAAGTTCGAGGAGATCTTCGCGGACTTCGGGGTGGCGCTGCCGGCGCTCACGATCTGGCTGATGGAGACGAGCCGCTGGGTGGCTGGGAACACCCCGGGCGCTCCGTTCCCCGGTTTCGGCGCGGTGGTGATTGTGGCGTGCGTGATCGCGACGCCCTTCGTGTGGACGATCGTGCGTCTGACGAAGCCGGGCAAGGCTTTGACGGACATCATGATGCTGTGGACGCCGATTTTCGGGATGCTGATCCGCAAGACGGTGATCGCCCGGTTCACGCGGACGCTGGGGACGCTGATCGGCGCGGGCGTGCCGATCCTGGAGGCGGTGACGATCACGAAGGAGACGAGCGGGAACTTCGTGTACGAGCGGGCGCTGCAGAAGGTGCACGACTCGATCCGCGAGGGCGAGAGCTTTGCGCAGCCTTTGCGTGAGAGCAAGACGTGCGACGCGATCGTGGTGAACATGATCGACGTGGGGGAGGAGACGGGCGAGATGGACGCGATGCTGCTGAAGATCGCGGACAACTACGACGAGGAGGTCGACGTGGCGGTGGCGTCGCTGGTGAGCCTGCTCGAGCCCCTGATGGTGGTGGTGCTGGGCGGGATGGTCGGCACGATCGTCGTGGCGATGTTCCTTCCCCTGGTGTCGATGATCAACAGCCTTGGCGCCGGCGGGGTGTGATCCCCAGCGGATGGTGTCCGGGCTTGAGTGTGCCCCGTGCGTCGGGACGGACCGGCGCGGGGGCGAGGCGGGCGTGAGTGGCGCCCGAAGGATTGGACGGAGCCCATGATGACCCTGACCGAGCATATCGGGTGCCCGCGGTGCGCGCGGCGATCGGGCGGCTTCACGCTGATCGAGCTGATCGTGTCGATCCTGATCATCGGGATCCTGGTTGGGCTCCTGATCACGGGGGTGCGGGCTGCTGCGCGGACGGCGCGGGACCAGGCGTTGCGGGCGACGGTGCGGACGATCGGGCTGGCGGTGAGCCAGTTCGAGAACCAGTTCGGGTATCCGCCTCCCTTGGTGCACGACGGGGGGATGATGAGTTCGCCCCTGCCTACGGAGCCGGGGGGCGGGACGGTGGCGGACTCGCCGGTGTACGACCTGGGCGGCGCGGGCGGGCTGCGTCGGCCCGCGGCGTTCCAGGGTGCCGAGGGGGACCTCTTCCTGCGTGGGTACGACCCGGTGAGCGGGGTGCGGTATCCCTTCAACACGTCGACGGGGCTGCAGGGGGAGGCGGACGAGCGGTACAGCAAGTTCTCGCTGCCTTACTACATCATCGGGGCGCTCGGGGCGAATGTGGACGGGGTGGACGGGCCGGGGTTCAACGAGCCCCGGCGGACGGGGGGGTTCCAGCTGGCGAATGGGACGCCCAGGTACGAGTCGTTCTTTGACGCGGGCCGGGCGAGTTCGGCAACGCTGGAGGGGGAGTACTTCGACGCTCTTGAGTACCGTGAGAACGGGCGGGGGCTGACGGCGCCGACAGCGGGTCCGGCGATCGCGGCGGCGACGAGCCGTGACCATCAGGCGCTGGTGGACGGCAACGGTCGCGCGTTCCGGTACTACCGGTGGGAATCGGGGAACCCGAACGCGGGTCGTGGGCAGGCGGCGATCGCTTCGGTGGTGGACATGAACATCCCGAGCGTGCTGCTCGACCCGGTGCTGGCTTCGGAGGCGTACGGGCAAGCGCTGGGCGGGGCGGCGGTGACGGCGGACCCGACGGGCGGGGACGCGAAGCTGCGTTCGGCGCGGTGGGCGATCGTGGGGGCGGGTGCGGACGGCGTGTTCGGTACGGAGGACATCGCGGACCTGCGGCGGATCCTGAATATCCCGGTGGCGGATGAGCCCTCGGAGCTCGTGGTGCGTCGGATCGCCCGCGAGGACAACCTGGTGGAGGTGGGGGGATGAGCGAGCGTCGGCCTGGCATCTGGAATGCGGCGGGGCGGGCGTTCACGCTCGTGGAGTTGTTCCTCGTGATGGCGATCCTGGCGATCGCGGTGACGCTGGCGGTGCCGACCTTCAGCGCGATGATCGAGGGGACGAACCGGACGCTGGCGGAGAACGGGCTGCGCGAGGGGGTGCGGCAGGCGCGGGACCTGGCGTCGGCGAGCCGTGACGATGCGGCGGCGGTGTTCTTCTTCGAGCCCGGCGGGCGGCTGCGGATTGTGCCCATGGTGAAGGTGGGGGTTCTGGACGAGCTTCCGGGCGATCCCTTCCAGAACATCGATCCGAACGTGGGCGGTTTGCTGGCGCAGCAGGGCGTGCAGCGTGAGGTGTTCGCGCCGGTGCCCGGGCTTTCGGGGATCGAGCTGCCCCGTGGGTGGATGGTTCGGGGGTACGTGCCCGGCGGTCGGATGGGGCCCCTCGATCCTTCGATCGACAACGACCCGGACTGGTACGACTCGGAGCTGTACGACTTCAACACGCTGAGCGCGGGGAACGCGAAGAGCGAGGGGAACTGGGTGTCGCCGGAGAGCGGGTACTACAACCCGTATTCGCCGGGTGGGCGCGTGCAGGTGGCGGGCGGGTTCTCGACGGCGCGGCAGAGCTTCATGGTGCGTTTCGAGGCGGGGACGGGGCTCCTGCGTCGGGACGCGGCGCCGGCGATCGTGGTCGATCCGCGCCCCAGCACCGCGAACCCGGTGCAGGTGAGCGACCAGACGCTGCGGATCGATCGGGCGGAGAACCTGCAGACGTGGGCGCGTGCGGTGCTGGCGGCGCCGCCCACGGCGCTGATCGGCTCGCGGGACGACAACCGGGCGAACCGGGTGCGTGCGCAGCTGATCGGGAAGCACTCGAACGACACGGTGCTGGCGGGCGTGGTGACGCGGCTCGCGGTGTACAAGGTGGAGGACCTGGCGGCGGGGCTCGGGGCGCGGGGTGTGAACCCGGAGACGGGGACGCTGTACGAGGCGCCGGCGAAGCAGGGGGATATCCGGCGGGGGACGACCTTTGCGGGGCAGGTGCCGATCCGGATGGATGTGTACCCGCAGGATCGTTCGAGCGGGCAGACGTTTCCCGATGGTGTGCTGTCGCCCTGGCGCAACGATGTGAACCTGCTCCGGGTTTCGATCAACCAGTGGATCGAGGGCGATGTGGATGCGCGCCGGGCGCCCGGGTGGCGGCCCGGTCGGGCGGTGGGGAACGGCGCTTACGACGACGATGACGACGGGAGCAGTGCGGTGGTGTACCTCGTGGACACGCTCTCGGGCGAGTTGATCTCGGCGAGCCGGCCTGCGGGCGAGGAGGTTCGGCAATGAGCCCTGTCGTGCTCGGACACACTGGCGTAGCGCGGCGTGGCTTCTCGCTGATCGAGGTGCTGCTGGCGGTCCTGGTGCTGGGGATCGGGCTGCTCGGGTTGGCGGCGGTCTTCCCGGTGGTGATCAGCCAGCAGCG
>DAIQNV010000081.1:12351-14179 GCA_036788215.1 Phycisphaerales bacterium
TGGGTGGAGCGGTCGACGCTGGACTGGGACCCCGACTGGCGCTGGCAGGGGGTGTCGCTGCGAACGGATGAGCAGCTCCTCGAGCAGGGTGCCCTGTACCTGAACACGGGGCGGGCGTTGCAATGGAACCCCTCAGTGGGGTGGACGCAGCTCGCTCCGGCGACGGCGTTCGATGACGCCCGGGTGGTCGCGGTGCCGGTGGGGGCGCGGGTGTTTCCGGCGCCCTTCAGCGGGGCGCAGCCTCAGTTTGTGTGGGATGTGGTGCCCCGGCGGACGGCGCAGAACGAGCTGCAGCTCGCGGTGTTCATCCGGCGGATCGACACGGGGATCGTGCCCCCGCAGGGGTACACGATCTCGGATGTGCTGACGGGGGCGGACCCGAGCCCGAGCTTCGACCAGAGCTCGGTGCGGCTGCCCATAGGGATCGACGGGAACGGTCGCCCGACCGGGGCGGGGGCGCCGGTGGGCGGAGGGGCTGGCCGGAACGCGGTGACCTATTCGATCCCCGTGAAGGCGAACGCGGAGTTGCTCGACGACGCGGACGATCCGAGCGGAACGCCCAACGGGGTGTGGGACCGGGTGCGCCTGACCGTGGCGGCGGCGGAGGGCGTGCAGGCGGGGCAGCGGGCGGAATTGATCCGTCGCGCGGGGCGCGTGGGGCAGTACCTGGTCGACAACCTGGGCATCGTGCGGCAGGTCGTCGAGGCGGAGCCCTTCGACCGCGCGAGCGGCGGGTCGATCGTGGTGCGGGTGGATCAGCCCTATGTGGAGTCGCAGCGCCGGGCGGGCGTTTCGGCGGGGTTCAGCCCGCTCTCGATCCCGACGGTCGAGGAGCGGGCTTCGGTGTTGTACAGCGTGGTGTTCACGCCCCAGATCCCGGCGGTGAAGCCGCGTGTGATCACGGTGGATTGAGGAGCGGCGATGCGCGATCAGCAGACAATCCGTACGCGTTCGATCCGCCTGGTGGGGGGGGCTGTGGTCGTGCGCCGGGTGGGGCGGGGGGTGGGGCGCGGGGTGGGGCGTGCGTTCACGCTGATCGAGGTGATCGTGGCGGTGGGGATCCTGGCGATCGTGACGATCGCGATCGCGGCGGTGTTCCAGACGGTGGGGGACACGGTGACGACGGGCCAGCGGCTGAGCTCGTTGAACCGTGTCGCGGCGCGGATCGAACAGATCATGCGGAAGGACTTCGAGGGGCTGGAGCAGGGGAAGGGTTTCCTGGTCATCCGGAACGAGTACGCGCGGCGGGACTGGCGGACGCGTCCCTTCGATACGACGCCGAATGCGCAGGGGCGGACGGACGATGACATCCCGCTCTTCGAGGGGGACACGGACGCGCGGCAGCGGCGGATCGATGAGATCGCGTTCTTCACCTCGGGCCGGTTCGTGAGCCGTCGGACGCCCCTGCACCCGGCGATGAACGCGCGGAGCACCGAGGCGCGGGTGTACTACGGGCACGGGCAGCGGATGCCGGCGGACGTGGACGCGAACGGGACGGTCGTGAGCGACTTCACGCAGGACAACGCGGACCGCCGGTTCGATCGGCCCCGGCTGGATGATCTGAACAACATCGCGTTGGCGCGCCTCGGTGAGGCCTCGACGGCGGTGTTCACGAATCCGAACGAGTACGCGTCGGAGTGGCTCCTGACGAGGCATGTGACGGTGCTGGCCCCGGCGTCGAGCGAGATCCAGGAGTTGCCGGACGATGTGTTCGGGATGGACCCGCAGATCAACGCCCAGGCGCGTCGGCGTGTGCAGGACAACAGCCGTCAGGTGGGGCTGCAGCCGGCGGCGCACTCGATCTTTCAGCCGATCACGGTGCTGGGGC
>DAIQNV010000082.1:0-13887 GCA_036788215.1 Phycisphaerales bacterium
CGGGCCCGCAGTTGATCGAGGGCGTCGAGCGTCTCAGCAACCGTCCACAGCGCCAGGGCGCTGGCCTCGATGGGCATCTCGTGGTCCCAGACCGCGCGCCTCACCCCACCCAGGGCGAAGGCGGGGTTGCGGTAGGCGTGGGCCTCCTCGCGGGACGCGGTGAGCTGGGCCAGGAAGCGGAGGCCGGTGGCGTGGGTGGTCAGGCGGGCGGGGACCTCGCCCGTCGTGGGCGTGCCCGGGGTGAGCTCCGGGCGGGCGAGCATGGTCGCCTCGAAGGCGACGGGGCGGAGCGTGTGCCAGGTGGGCAGGGGGCTCGCGCCGACGGTGAAGACGATGCCCCCGACGAGGTCGCGGGCGTCCGCATCGACATCCGCAGCGGTGATGCGGAAGGCGTCGGTCAGGTCGCGCATTGCGCGCAGGGCCGGCGCGGCGCGGACGGGGGCGGACTCGAGGTCGGCGAGTTCCACCGACGCGAAGCCCAGGAATGGCATGAGCGCGACGAGCTGCTCGGTCGGCACGGAGGCGAAGGCGGAAGCAACGCACTCCGCAGCGGCTCCCGTGGTGATCTCCCCCCGCTCCGCAGCCCGGACCGAGGCGAGCGCGACGAGGCCCCGAAGCGGGGGCGGGAGGTCGGCGGAGGCGCCAGCGCTCGGGAAGAGGGGGCGGAGGGTGTCGAGCGCACTCTTCGCGAGCGATTCTGAAGCGGGGGCGTTGGGCATGGTGAGCGCGATGTACACCATCGCAGCGTCGGCCGGCGTTGCGACGGGGTCGGGCTCGGCGTCGGTCTTCTGGGCGAGGTCGGCGAGGACCTGGGTTGCGAAGGACCGGGCGCCCGCGCGGCTTTCAGCCGGGGCGCGGGCGGTGTTCGCCCAGGCGAGCATCGCAGCGGCGGCGAGGGCCTGGTCGGCGGGAGCCGCGATGGGCGGGTCGTAGCGCCCCCGGAGGGGGTCGAGCGCGCCGACCATGCCCAGGGGCTCAACCCCGGGCCAGAGGCGGGTCCGGAGGTGGCTGGCGATGTGGGCCCCGAGCTCGGGCAGGGCGGAGCCGGTCGCTTCCTCGGGCTCGACGACGCGTCCCCCCCGATGAAGAAAGACGGGGGCGCCGCCGGGCTCGAGCTGCGCGAGGTGGACGACCTCGAAGGTGGCGAAGGTAAAGCCCCGCTCAAGGAGCTTGATCGCGGCAAGGCCGGTGAGCTCGGCGTCACCCCCGAGGTCGCCCAAGACCGCGGCGACCGCCCCGTTGGGCCCGATGCCCCGGCGGAGCATCCAGGCAGGGGTGCGGGCGACGGCGCGGGTCGAGGCCATGTCGGGGGCGCGCAGGATCAGGCCCTCGATGCCCGGGCGGAGGGCGGGGCCCGGGGCGCCGAGCTGCCAGTCCGCGCCCGGGGCGAAGAGGTCTTCTCCGAGGAGGGAGCGGGCGGGGCCGGAGAGTTCAAGGGAGATGGTGAGGTCGGACGCACGGGCGGAGGGGTTGGTGGCGAGGGCGTCCCGTGCTTTGCGGGTGGCTTCGGCGGTGGCGCGGAAGAGCGTGGTCTCGCGGTCGGAGGCAGTGGCAGCAGCAGCAAAGGCGTCGGCGATGATCCGGCCTTCGAGGGCGACGGTGATGCCCGCGGCGTCGACCGCCGGCAGGCCATGGGGCGCGGGCGCGGAGGCGTCGAGGCCCCTGAGATAGGTCTGGACCGCGTTGAAGGCGTCGATCGCGTCGCCGGGGCCCGGCGGGGCGTCGGCGGGGTCGGGCAGGGCGGGCGCCGCACCGACCGCGAGGACGAGGACCGCCAGGGCTGCGATGGTGCGGGTGAACATCGTGGGGTGTTGCTCCTGGGCAACGGTACGGCCGAGAACCGGGGCGGATCGGGGTGGCGAACCGCGTTTGGGGCCCGGGAAGGGGGTTGGCACGGACGGGCACGGGCTTTGAACCTCGGTCTGGCACAACCAGAGAGGTGAGCCCATGAACTCGAAGACCATGTTCGCGATCACGGAAGTCCACAAGCGGGTGTTCGTCCTCACGATCCTGAGCTACCTGGTCTTGTGCTGAATCGGGGCGTCGTCGTGACACCCGGGGCGAACGGGAGGTCCAGCCCGCTCGCTCACGCTCGGGGCTCCATTGTCTGAGTGAAAAACGAAAGCGCCCCGGGTCGTGGTGACCCGGGGCGCTGTTGTGTACGCGATCAACGGTCTACGCGACCGCCTTGGGGCGATCAGAAGCTGATCTTGTCGGTGCCCATGGAGCCGTGCTCGTCCATGCCGCCTCGGGCGGGCATGTCGGGCCGGCCTCCGCCGAAGTCGTAGCCGCCCTGGCCGCCGCCGGTGTCCCCGCCCCCGGAGCTGTCGCCCCACTGGGCGCGCTTGAGGGAGAGGCCGATCTTGCGGTCGTGGATGTCGACGCGGAGGATCTTGACGTCGATCTCCTCGTCCGCCTTGACGACGTCCTGGGGGTTCTCGACCTTGTGGTCGGCGAGCTCGGAGATGTGGAGCAGGCCCTCGAGGTCGTCCTCGAGCTCGACGAAGACGCCGAAGTTGGTGATCTTCGTGACCTTGCCCCGGACGACCATGCCGGGCTGGTAGGCGCCGGGGATGGCCTCGAGCCAGGGGTCCTCGGTGAGCTGCTTGACGCCCAGGGAGACGCGCTGCTTCTCCTGGTCGACATCGAGAACGACGCACTCGACCTCGTCGCCCTTCTTGTAGAGCTCGTTGGGGTGCGTGACCTTCTTGGTCCAGGACATGTCGGAGATGTGGAGCAGGCCGTCGATGCCGGGCTCGATCTCGATGAACGCGCCGTAGTTGGCGAGGTTGCGGACGACGCCCTTGATGACGGTGCCGCCGGGGTACTTCTCGCTGACGAGTTCCCAGGGGTTGACCTCGGTCTGCTTCATGCCGAGGCTGATTTCCTGCTTGTTCTTGTCGATGTCGAGGACGACGACATCGATCGTGTCGGCGACGTTGACCATCTCCGACGGGTGGTTGACCCGGCGGGTCCAGGACATCTCGGAGATGTGCACCAGGCCCTCGATGCCGTCCTCGATGCGGACGAAGGCGCCGTAGGACATGATGTTGACCACCTCGCCCGTGATGCGGGAGCCCACGGGGTACTTGGCCTCGATCTCCTCCCAGGGGCTGGCCTCCTTCTGCTTGAGGCCCAGGGCGATCTTCTCCTTGTCCCGGTCGATGTTGAGGACCTTGACCTCGATCTTCTGATCGATGCGCACGACCTCGGACGGGTGGTTGACGCGTCCCCAGGACATGTCGGTGATGTGCAGGAGACCGTCGATGCCGCCCAGGTCGACGAACGCGCCGAAGTCGGCGATGTTCTTGACGGTGCCGTTGACGAGCTGGCCTTCCTGGAGGTTCTCGAGGAGGCGCTTCTTGGCGGTGTCGCGCTCGTGCTCGATCAGCTTGCGACGGGAGATGACGATGTTGCGGCGCTCGATGTCGATCTTCAGGATCTCGGCGCGGACCGAGCGACCGATGAAGTCGCCGATGTCGTGCGGGCGCCGGATGTCGACCTGCGAGGCGGGGAGGAAGACCGGCACGCCGATATCGACGAGCAGGCCGCCCTTGATCTTCCGCATGCAGATGCCCTCGACCGGGTCGCCTTCCTTGGTCGTGTCGATGATGCGCTGCCAGGCGATCTGGCGGTCGGCCTTCCGCTTCGAGAGCTGGATGAGCCCGCCCTCGCCCTCCATGTTCTCGAGGAGAACGTCGATCTGGTCGTTGATGCGGAGGCTGGACAGCTCGTCGCCGAACTCCTCCTTCGGGATCAGCCCCTCGCTCTTCAGCCCGACTTCCACGACGACGTCGTCGCCGGAGAAGCCGATGATGCGGCCCTTGATGAGCTTGCCGGGCGCGAGGTCCGCGACGCGGTCGCCGACAAGACGCTCCATGGCGCCGTCGGTGTCCCCGCCGAACATCTCGTCGAGCAGCTTCTGCGCCTCGGCATCGTCGATGCCGAGTGAGGCGATCAGGGTTTCGTCGATCATGCGGTCAGAACCTTTCCGCGGGGAACGGAACGCTCCCGCGTGTGCGTCCGGCCCGACCCGTCGCCCGCCGGGGTGGCGAGGGGTGCGCCGTGCGCTCCGGTCGGCCGCGGATCCCCTGTCCGCAAGGCCGGTCCGGTCGCCCCGAGGGGGCGGATGAGGGTTCGGGTCTCCGCTGGGCGTGCGCACGCCCTCCGCGGCTCCCGGCGTGGGGCCTCAACTCTAGCCGGGTCGGCGGGCGGGTTCACGCCTGCGGAGACGCGGAGTTGGCCGGTGCATCCGACCGCGTGGGGACGGTCGGGCTGATTCGATCCGAGCTAGGTTGCGTTCCGGTTCTTTTTGCGTACCGCAAGTGTTATCTGACGGTATCCGGGATGTAGCGATCCCATTGCGTTCGCATGGTGTTCCCTGACCTGACGAGAGTTGGGAGGCCCCGCCCCGAGGGGGGCGGCAGAGAGAGGACACAGCGATGCGTGCAGCGTGGGCGAGCGTGGTGGGCGTGGGCGTGGCAATCGGCGCGGGCGGTTCGGTGCTCGCTGGGCCGATCGACCTATTCCTCCTGGCGGGGCAGTCGAACATGGTGGGCGGGGCCCCGCTGGCGGACCTCGACCCTCGCTATGTCCCGGCGCGCGAGGATGTGCTGTACAGCTACCGGCTGGGGACGGGCGCGGGGACGAACGAGAGCAACGGGTTCGGGGCCCTCCGCCACCTGTTCGGAACCGGCGTCGGTGCGAGCTACGGACCGGAACTGGGCTTCGGGCACACGCTGGCGGACGCATTGCCCGACCGGCGGTTCGCGCTCGCGAAGCACGCGGTGAACGGGAGTTCGCTCGCCAATCGCTGGGGGCCCGACGACAACGATCTCTACCCCGATTTCATCGACTTCGCCCGGCGCCAGATCTCGGCCCTCGAAGCGGAGGGTTACGAGGTGCGGGTGCGGGGGCTCGTGTGGGTGCAGGGGTCGGGCGATGCATACACCGACCTCGCGATGAACTACGCCTCGAACCTCGCGGCGTTCGTGGGCGCGGTGCGGTCGGACCTGGGCGTGGGAGACCTGGCGGTGCTCATGACGCAGGAGCACGCCGACTCGGGAAGGCCCGCGGTGGAGGAGATGCGCCGCCAGAAGCAGGCCTTCGTGGACGCGGACCCGAACGCGTGGATGGTGAACATCGACGACTATCCGCTGCGCGACCCCGTGCACTTTGCGGGCGAAACCACGATCGTCGCCGGGAACCGCCTGGCGCAGGCGTGGCTGTCGATCCCGACGCCCGGAACCGTCGCGGCGGCGGGGTTCGCGATCGCGTGGGCGACGCGTCGGCGCCGGTGACCGGCGCGAGAATCAGTTCGGACTGCCCGGCCCCGCGTCGGCCCGCGCCCCTGCCCGGCTTTCGGGATCCTCGTCGGTGATGAAGAAGCCGACGCCGCGGAGGGCGCGGATCTTGGCGCCGTCGGGGCCCAGTTTCCTGCGGACGCGGTGGATCATGACGCGGACCGCGGACTCCGCGACGATCTGCCCGTCTCCGGCGTAAGCGTCCGCGATCTCGGCGTAGGTGTAGACGCGATCGGGGCGACGGATCAGCAGTTGCAGGACTTGGAACTCGGCACGCGTCAGGCGCCGACGCCCGTCTCTGGTTTCGACCGCGTAGGCGTCGGCATCAAGGATGAGTTCGCCAAGCGTGTACAGCCGGTCTTCTCCCTCGGGCATCGACGAATTTCTCCCCCAACGAGGCCCCAGCGGAGCTTCACGCCTGAACGCGACCCCCACGAAGAGTGGGAAGTCTGTCAGGAGGAGAAGCCCTTGGGCCAAGAACGACATTTCGGCGCTCGATCAGGACTTGTTTAGCCACTACCCAGCGATTGATAGTATCCCTACAAACTATTACCCAAGTGTTACGCACCGGGGCTTCTCCGAGAAAATGCGGCAGCGAGCGACCCCCGATTCGGGTCAATTCGTAGAGGATCCGCTGGCGAGCGTTGTAAGCGTTTCCGATGGTGGACTACCATCGTTCTGCCGCTGGGCTGAACAGAGAACAGGAGCCCGGTGTACGGTTCAGGAGAGGCCCCTCTCGGACGGGGCCTCATCGCGGCTCGCGGGCCCCAGAAGCCGGCCGGCGGACGCGGGATGGGAGTGGTCGGCGGGCTCGGGAGTCGGGCCGGCCGGCTGAGCGCCCCTGCGGGTGGACCTGCGGGCGCTTTGTGTCGAGTATTCCAGATCGGGTGTCGCGCGACGCCCGGAGCCGCGTGGGCGAGCGATCGCCCGGCCAACAGAAGGCCTGACGACCATGACGACCGTTCCTTCAACGAGCCAGACGGAGAAGCTGCCCGATGCGGTGGTGACGGGTGTGGGCGACGCCCGTGACCCGATCTTTGACGAGCTCGGGTTCCCTACGGACCCCGACAATCTGTACCTGCAGACGGTGGCGCAGATGCTCAAGGCGGCGGAGCTTCTCGACCTGAAGCACCGGGTCAAGATCATCCTGGCGCAGCCCAAGAACGAGGCGATGGTGCACTTCCCGGTCCGGATGGACGACGGGCACCACAGGCTGTTCAAGGGCTACCGGGTGCAGCACAACAACGCGCTGGGCCCGTACAAGGGGGGCATCCGTTTCCACGAGGACGTGCACCTCGATGACGTGAAGGCGCTGGCCTTCCTGATGACGATGAAGACGGCCCTGGTGCGCGTGCCCTTCGGGGGCGGCAAGGGCGGCGTGAAGGTGAACCCGCGGGAACTGAGCCATGGCGAGCTGGAGCGCGTGTCGCGCCGGTTCACGAGCGCCATCGCGCACATGATCGGGCCGGACTACGACATCCCCGCGCCGGACGTGGGGACGAACGCGCAGATCATGGCGTGGATGGCCGACACCTACATGATGGGCGCCGACGCGAACGCGCAAGACGGGCTGCGGATCGTGACCGGCAAGCCGGTCGAGTTCGGCGGGTCGGCGGGTCGCGAGAAGGCGACGGGCCAGGGCGTCGCGGACGTGCTGGCGGAGATGCTGCCCGGCATCGGCATCCCGATCCAGGGCATGACCGTGTCGCTCCTGGGCTTCGGCAACGTGAACTCGTGGGGCGGGCGGATCCTGCAGGACATGGGCGCGCGGATCGTGTCGGTCATGGACCACACGGGCGCCCTCCGCAACGACGACGGGCTCGATTGCCACTCGCTGGCGGAGTACGCCGACCGGAACAAGGGCATCCGGGGCTACGAGAACGAGCCGACCCGAACCGGCAGCGGCACGCACGCGAGCCACGGGGCCGAGGCGATCGGCGAGGAGGAGTTCTACTCCACGCCCTGCGACGTCTTCATCCCCGGTGCGCTCGAGCAGATGATCAAGCCGGCGCAGGCCAAGCTGCTCAACTGCAAGGTGCTCGCGGAGGCGGCCAACGCGCCCTGCGACCCCGCGGGCGACCGCACGCTGATGGAGCGCGGGATCGAGGTCATCCCGGCGATCCTCGCCAACGCGGGCGGCGTGACCGTCTCCTACTTCGAGTGGCTGCAGAACAAGAGCAGCGTCACCTGGGACGCGAACCAGGTGGACCGCGAGCTGAACCGGCACATGTGCGTCGCGGCGAGGCGGACCATGGCGGCCCGCGAGCGGTACGGGTGCGACCTGCGGACCGCAGCGTTCGTCGCGGCGCTCGAACACATCGGCAAGGTGTACCAGCTCCGGGGCATCTTCCCGTAAGCCTTTCGTCCGTCGGGAAGCCGCCTGATCGGCACTTATCGGAGGGCTCGGCTTCGGCCGGGCCCTCTTTTGTTGTGTCCCGCCCGGGGCGTGGTACGATCGGCCTCGACTGGAGGGCGACCGGATGCAGATGCGCTGGGTTCTGGGTGGGGCGTGCGCCGCAGCGGCGATCCTGATGATCGTTCTGGGCGTGGTGCTGGATGAGGACATGGCGGGGGGGGCCATCGGCGTCCTGGGGAACGTCGGGGCGGAGATCCTCGGGCTCGCGCTGACGGTCGCGATCATCGACTGGCTGATCGAGCGGAAGAAGTACAACGAAGCGGTGCAGCGGCTCGCCTGGCAGACCCTGCACGATGTGGACCACGCCTTCTGGGTGTGGCAGGGGGGGCGGCGGGAGTTCCACCTCGACGAGCTGGTCGCGCTCCTGGGCGTGGCGAGCAAGGACGACCCGCTGCCCGCCTTCACCGAGGAACTGTTCGTCAACCTGGGCATCCGGGCGTCGGACAACCTGCGCCTGCAGCCCAGGCTGATGGAACGCGACCGACGACTCAAGTCCGCGATGCGGTCTCTCGCGGGGCTGGCGCAGCTCCGCGAGGCCAAGGGGCTGATCGACTCCGGCTACATCATCGAAGGCCTGCAATCGGCGGCGACGAACCTGGCTGCTGTCTTGGGCCAGCACACCCACCAGGGCGAGTTCACCGCGGCCAAGAGCTTCCGCGACGCTTCGATCGAGGCCCAACGCAAGCGCTATCGCGGATCGCTGCACGAGACGATCCAGCAGAGCGCGTCCTCCGCGGTCGTCACGGAACTCTCGAGCGAGATCATGATCGGCCCGCCCCGGTAAGGCGGAGGAGCGGGGTCAGTCCTCGATCGCGCGGTGCAGGTCGCGGAGCTTGCCCGCGAATCTCTGGCCGACGCCCGGGGCGTGGGCGACGAACGACGCGTGCTTGCGGGAGGCGTCGCGGGCTGCGGCGAGCGTGGTGTCGTCCTGGTCGATGCCCAGGAAGGCGAGCAGCTCCCGGCGGGCGTCGTCCGCCTCGCCTACCAGGGCGTCGTAGGAGACGCGGAGCGTGCGGGCCCCCTCGTCGGCGTCGACGAGGGCCCAGTGGTGCTCGAGCATCGTCTGCACATCGCGGAGGACCGCGCCCGCCACGACCGGGTCGCCCGAGAAGGGCGTCTGCGGGCCCCGCTCGACGAAGTAGCTGGCGGTCGCGGCGTCGATCAGCGGGCGGTCGACATAGACGATCCGGGCGTTCGGGAATGCGAGGGGGAGGACGCTCAGGGTGTAGACATTGGGGAAGGAGGCGTCGACGACCAGCCGCCCGCCCTCGTCGCCGGCAACCTCGGGGCGGACGCGCCGCAGGAGGTCCTTGCGGAACGCCTTGAGCTTGGGCTCGGTCAGCACCGCGGGCCTCGGGACATAGACCATGAAGCTCGCCATCTCGGTCTTGAGCTCGGACATCGCGGCGACCACGCCGGCGTCGGGCTCCGTCGGCGCGGTGAACCCCACCGCGTGGGCGATCGCGGAGACGCCCGCGAGCCCGCCCCCGCTCAGGCCCACGACGAAGACGAGCCCCTCGTCGGAGGTGTCGGCGGGGGCCACCCGGGGGGCCTTGGCGTAGGCGTCGGCGGGCCAGCCCTCGTTGAACTTCTGCACGCCCTCGGTGTGCTTGGCGGGGTCGAGGCGGGTGTTCTGGAGCTTGGCGGCCCGCCGGAAGGCGGCGAACGCCCCGTCGTCGTCGCCCGCTCGGGAAGCGAGCTCCGCGAGGACAGCGAGCGCATCACGCAGGCTCGAGACATCGGCCCCGACCTTGGCGGTGTGCGCCGCGAGCGCCGCCCGGGCGGGCTCCCGTTGGTCCCCCGCGCCCTCGAGGGCGCAGTGGCCCAGGGCGGTCGCGAGCTCGATGGTGTCGTGCCCCGCGTCGATGGCGCCCAGGGCGACCTGCGCGCCGTCGACGGGCCGGCCCGAGCCCGCGAGGGCGCGGGCGTGCGTCGCGAGGATCCGGGGGTCGCCCGGGTTCGCCTCCGCCAGGGGGGCGGTGATCTCCAGGGCCTGAGGGGCGTGCCCGTCGCAGAGCCAGGCGCGGGCGAGGTCGAGGCGGACGGACGCCTTCTGGTCGTCGGGCATGGCGGGCTCGACGCGGGTGAGGATCATGCGGGCCTGCCCGCCCCGCCCCGCATGGGTGAGGACGCGGGCGTGGGCAAGGAGCCCGCCCGCGAACCCCGGGGCCTGGCGGACGATCTGCGTGCTGAGGCGGAACGCGGTGATGGTGTCGCCGCGACGGAGGAGCTTGTTGACCTGGTCGATCGCCTGGTCGGCGGTCATCTGCTGCGTCATCGTCGGGCCTCCCCCCGGGGGCTTTCCGCGGGGTCTCACGCCTCGCGGGGCCGGGGAGGGCGAGTGTATCCGCCCGGGCGGGTGGGGCCGGTACGATCCCCCCATGCGGCACATCGCGCTGATCAGCACGGGCGGAACGATCGAGAAGACCTACGACGAGCGGACGGGCCGGCTCGAGAACCGCGCGTCGATCGTGCAGCGGATGCTGGCCCGCCTGAGGCTGGAGGAGGTGATGATCAACTCCATCCAGCTCATGCAGAAGGACTCGCTCGACCTCACCGAGCACGACCGCATGCGGATCCTGGAGATGGTCCGGGTGATGTCGGGCGACGGGGACCTCGACCGCGACGGGGACACCGACGGGGTCGTCGTGCTGCACGGGACGGACACCCTCTGCGAGACCGGGGACCTGATCTTCCGGGAGATGCCCGACCCGCCGGTGCCGATCATCCTGACCGGAGCGATGCGCCCCTTCGAGATGAAGCGGTCGGACGCGCTGCAGAACCTCAACGAGGCGATCTTCGCGACCAGCGCGCTCGCGCCCGGGGTCTACTGCGTCGCCCACGGGCGGGCGCTCAAGTTCCCGGGGGTGGTCAAGGACCGGGGGCGCGGCACCTTCGTGCAAGCCCCGAAGCTGTGACGCTGCCGGTCGACCACATCCCGGGCCCCGCGGGGGACGCGGGGCTGGCGCATGGGCGGATACTCCGCGATCTGGGCTTCTTCGAGGATGCGTTCCTCGATGCCTACCTCGGGCGGTTCGTCTTGACCAACCGCGTGACGCGGGCCGACCTGCCGCTGCAGGCGGCCCGCTGGCTGGAGGGCCTGCCCCCCCACTTCCATGAGGAAATCGAAGGCATGGCCCGGGGCGCCCGCGTTCCGACGCAGACCGCGGCGACCTTCCTCTACGCCGACATCGCGCGGGCGAGCGCAGCGGAGTCGCGGGCGTTCGACGCGGTGCGGGACGCGGAGCCGGAGCCGGGGCTGCACGACCTGCCGGGGCCGCTGTGCTCGGCGATGCTCGCCCGGCTGGACGGGGCGTCGTGGGTCGCGCGGAACTGCGACTGGCTGTACGCGACGCTGATGCGCGGCACCTCCGCGGTCGTGCACGAGACCCCGGGCCGGATCCCGACGCTCGCGGTCGGCATCCGGGGCGACATCGACATCGACACGGGCATGAACGCGGAGCGTCTGTGGCTGCACCTGCACACGCTCCTGGCGTTGGACGACCCGCCCCGGGATCGCACGACGATCTCGTGGCTCTTCTGGGCCCGGGAGGCGCTCGAGACCTGCGCCACCCTCGATGAACTGGAGGGGTTCATCCGGGCGACGGGCCGGGATCGGGGCGTCATCGCGGTGGCGCTCGACGGGAAGACGGGCGCGGGCGCCCTCTTCGAGTGCACGAAGGCGGACCACACCCGCCACGACTTCGACCCCGGTGCTCCAAGCCCGCCCATGGTCGCGACGAACCACCCGCAGGCCAAGGCCATCGACGCCTCCCGCGAGGCCAAAGCGAGGCCCGGCTCGACGGTGGGCCGGTACTGCGCCCTGCGCCGCATCGCCCGCGAGCACCCGCCCGAGCACGGGCCGGACGACCTGATCGATGTCCTCGCGGACACGGAGGTGGAGATGACCGAGCCCGAGCACCTGCGGACGATCTATTCCGTGGTCGCCAGGCCCGACACCGGCGAGGTCTGGTTCGCCCAGGGCGGCACCGACGGGCGCCCGGCGGCGAGCACCGGGCGTTGGGAGCGGGTGGGCTGGCGGTTCCCCTGAGGGGAAGGGCTCTACTTGTTGCGGAGCACGACCTCGACCGGGTTCGAGAAGGTCAGGTCCCGCTGCGGGAAGGGGATGCCGATGCCCTCGGCCTCGAACCGCTCCTTGAGGGCCCGCGTCACGTCCCAGTAGACATCCCAGTAGTCCGCGGTCTTCGACCATGGGCGGACGAGGATGTTCACGCTGTTGTCACCGAGTGAGCCCACCTTCACGTTCGGCGCGGGCTCGGGCAGCACCTTCGCGTGCTTCGACAGGATGTCGCGGACGATCGTCTCGACCTTCGCCAGGTCGCTCCCGTAGGCGACGCCCACCGTCAGGTCGACGCGGCGCGTGTCGCGCTGCGTGATGTTCTTGATCACGCCGTTCCAGATCTGGTTGTTGGGCACGTACATGACCTGGTTGTCGAAGGTCGCGATCCGCGTCGAGACGAGATTCATCGCCTCGACCTTCCCGCTCGTCCCCCCGCCCTCGATGACATCCCCCACGTCGTACGGGCGGTACACCAGGATCAGGATGCCCGACGCGAAGTTGCTCAGCGTCCCCTGGAGCGCCAGGCCGATCACCAGGCCTGCCGCACCGATCGCCGCGACCAGGGGCGTGACATTCACTCCCAGGTAGCTCACCGCGATGACGATCCCGATGAGCAGCACGATCCGCTTGGCCCCGCCGACAAGGAAATCCTGCAGCAGGCTGGAGGCCTTGGGCAGACGCCGCACCGAGGTCCGCATCGCGCCCGCCACCACGATCGAGATGAACCATGTGACGACGATGATCAGCGCGAACCACAGGATGTTCAGTCCGACCTTGATGCCGCCCTCGGGCGCGATGATCCACGTCCGGAAGAACGCGCCGAGCGCCTGCGGGTCGAAGACGTTCACGTCGATCTGGCTCGTCGCCGCCAGGAACTTGCGGTACTCGGCGCCGTCCCCGCCCTTGGCCTCGTAGGAGTTCAGCACGACGCCGAGCCGCTCCGCGAGCGCCGCCTTCCGGCCCGTCGCGCCGGTGAGCTCGCTCGCCCCGGCCGCCCCCTCGCGACCCAGCAGGGCCGCCTCCGCGACCGACTCCTGGTACGCCTCCATCCAGAACGCGAGCCGGTCCTCCAGTTCCGCGACGCGCAGCGGGCGGACCTCCGCCCGCAGTTCATCCAGCGGCACCTGCCAGGGCGCGGCGGTCATCTCGGCCGCCCGGGGCGCGGGCGCCTGCGCGAGCACCGGCCGCGCCGCGACCAGCGCGATCAGGGCGACGAAGAAAGCAACGAGCGTGCGTGCGTTCACGGTGGAGATCCTTCCTGTCCCGCGCACCCCGGCAACCACCCGGGGCGCGCGGAAACAGCGTACCGACTCTTCGGGACGCTGTCTGCATAAGGATCCGTGATGGCGGGCCCGAGGGCGTCGATCAGGCGGAAATGCCGGTGATCTTCACCGCGGTGTAGCGCTGGCGGTGGCCCGTCTTGCGACGGTAGCCCTTCTTGGGCTTGAACTTGTAGATGTAGAGCTTCTCGCCCTTCACCTCGGGGTCGAGGATCTCCGCGGTCACCGAGGCACCCGCGACGTAGGGCTGGCCGATCTTCGCGGCGCCGGCATCGTTCCCGTCGGAGACGGTCAGCACCTTGTCAAAGGTGATGGTGCCGCCGGCTTCGGACTGGCCATGGTTGTAGAGGTCGATCAGGATCTCGTCGCCCTCGACGACCTTGCGCTGACCGCCCGACTCTTCGATGATCGCGTACATCTGACTGCTCCTGGCCGCGCGGGGACGGGGCGGGGGCTGCCCGGCTTGGGTGCCCGGCCCGCGAACGGGGGTCGAGACCATAGGCGGGGTGCCGATCGCGGGCCCGCCGGCGCCGCTCCATCCGACCAAACCGCTGTGATTATTTGGGCTTTGACAGGTATCCAGAGAGGGTTACACCCCCGCCTCCGCCTTGTCCTTCGACTGCCGCTCCGTCCGGCGACGCAGCCCCTCATCGAGGATCCGCTTGCGCAGCCGCACCGTCTTCGGGGTGATCTCCACCAGTTCGTCGCCCTGCACATACTCGACGTGCTGCTCAAGGCTCATCTTCCGCGGTGCCTTGAGCGTCACGAACGCCTCCTTGTTGGCGCTGCGGATGTTGTCGAGCTTCT
>DAIQNV010000083.1:0-6623 GCA_036788215.1 Phycisphaerales bacterium
TCGCGGCCCGGGTGCACGCGGTGATGCGGTCCGCGGCGGACTTCGTCGCCAGGCAGTGGGCGGGGCTCAGCATCGACCAGCGCGGGGCGATCGTGGGGAGCACGCTGGGGGGGCTGGCCCTCGGGCTCGCGGCGGGGTTCTTCCTGCCCAAGCGTTCGACCGCGGTCATCACGGCGCTGGCGGGGTCGGCGACCTTCCTGGCGTCTGGGGTCTGGCTGATCGAGGCGCTGCCGGCGCTCGAGCCGGCCCGGGCGTATGTGACGCAGCCACCCGCGACCTGGGCGGTGATCTGGGCGATCGCGGCGGGCGCGGGGCTGGCGATGCAGCTCTCCGTGCTGGGCAAGAAGAAGGACAAGTCGAAGAAGGACTGAGCCCGACCGGGCCCGGCTAGCCGGCGAGGTTGGGCGGGCGCTGCCCGGCGAGGATCGCGCTCGCGCTCAGGCCCACCATCCGCGTCATTTCCTCGCGGTAGCGGATTTCCCCCGACCCGACGTGGGGCATCATCGTCACGTTGTCGAGGCCCACGAGCCCGGGATGGACGTGGGGCTCGTTCTCGAAGACATCGAGCCCGGCGCCCCAGATGCGCCTGCTGCTCAGGGCTTCAGCGAGGGCGTCCTCATCGATCACCGGCCCGCGGCTGGTGTTCACCAGGATCGCGGTGGTCTTCATCATTTCGAGTTCATCCCGCCCGATCAGGTGCCTGGTTTCCTCGGTCAGGGGGGTGTGCAGGCTGACGACATCCGCCTCGCGCAGGCCCTCGTCGAGCGCGACGCGCCGGGCGTTCATCGGGGCGAGTTCGAAAGCCCACTTCCGCGTGCGGGCTGTGTAGAGGACGCGCATGCCCCACGCCAGGGCCCGGCTCGCGGTGGCGTAGCCGATCCGCCCAGCGCCGACGATCAGGATCGTCCGCCCCGTCAGGTCGAGGCCCAGGAACTCGCCCATCGCCATGGGGCCATGGGAGGCCCAGGCGCCTGAACGGGCGAAGCGGTCCCCCTCGACCAGCCTCCGCGCGACCGCCATCGTCAGCAGCCAGGCCATGTTGGCGGTGCCCTCGGTGACCGCATCCGGGGTGTTGGTGACCGCGACCCCGCGCTCCCGGGCGGCGGCCAGGTCGATGTTGTTCACCCCGACAGCGAAGTTGCAGACGCCCTTGAGGCGTCCGCGTCCGGCGTCGAGCAGTTCGGCGTCGACGCGATCGCTGAACATCGTGACGAGCACATCGGCCTCCGCTGCGGCGCGGAGCACCTCGCCCCGATCGGGGCAGCCCTCGCCCAGGATCCTCACCTCCGCGCCCGGGACCTCGAGCGTGCCCGGGACGGCGCGGGTGGCGATGACGACGGGACGACGCGTTTCAGGATCGGGCATGGCAAGCTAGCCTAGTCGCCGGCGCGGATCAGAAGGGGCCAGGGATGGCCCCCGCGAGCGACCGCCATCAGGGACGACGCGTGCGACTGCTGACCTGGAACATCCTGCACGGGGGCGGGCGGCGGATGCCCCGGATCGCACTCGAACTGCTCGAGATCGACGCGGATCTCATCGCGTTGTGCGAATATCGCCCCGGGATCATGGGCGGGCAGCTGCGGGGTGTGCTGGCCGATCATGGCTGGGTACACCAGCACGACACATCGGGCGATGGGCCCGACGCGGGGCGGCGGAACGCCCTCCTGATCGCGGCGCGGACGCCCCTGCGCCCGGTCGGGACGCCCCTGTCGGGCCCGCACGCAGCGCTGGCCCGGAAGCTGGCGACGGTGGAACTGCCCGAGTTCGACCTCGCGGTGACAGTCGCGCATGTGCCCGATGCACGCTTGGGCGACGCCCGGGCGGAAGCGCGCAAGTCCGCTGCCTGGCACGCTGTGCTGGCGGAAGCGTCGGCCCGCAGGGGGCTGGCGCACGCGGTGCTGGGCGACCTCAACACCGGGCGGCACCGCGTGGATGAGCGGGGCTCGACCTTCAGTTGCACCGCGCTCCTCGGGCGCCTGCGCACCCTGGGCTACCGCGACGCGTGGGCGGATCGATCCGACGCTGAGCCCTCGCGAGGGCGGGCTTTCAGCTGGGTGAGCCACGCGGGCGCGGGGTTCCGGCTCGATCACGCGTGGTGTTCGGAGGCGCTGTCGGGGTCGGTCTCGGGCGCCGAGTACCTGCACGGGCCCCGCCTGCGTGGGCTTTCCGACCACGCGGCGCTCGTCGTCGAACTGAAAAACTGCTGAAAAAACAGGCCCCATGCTCGCCATTTGCCCGGAGCGAGCCAAAAACCCCTGCAAAAGAAGGGCGAAACACGCCCTTTGGCCGATGACTCGGCTGCACCGGCAGGAGGCCGGCCGCCGAACCATCACTATCCGGAGTTGGAACCATGGCCAAGAAAGTTGCCAAGAAGACCGCCAAGAAGGCCGGCACGAAGCCCGCCCCCAAGGCCGCTGCGGCCCCGAAGACCACCAAGATCACCGGCGCCAAGGACAAGGCCCGGACCAAGAGCGAGGTCTACGCCACCATCGCCGATCACGTCGGGATCTCCAAGAAGGAGGTCGCCAGCGTCTTCGACACCATGAGCCAGATGATCGCCGCGGACCTCAAGAAGGGCGCCGTGGGCACCTTCACCGTCCCCGGCATGATGAAGGTCGTCGTGCAGCGCAAGCCCGCGACCAAGGCGCGCAAGGGCATCAACCCCTTCACCGGCCAGGAGCAGACCTTCGCCCCCAAGCCCGCCCGCAACGTCGTCAAGGTTCGCCCCATGAAGGGCCTGAAGGACCTGGTCGCCTGACCCGCCGACCGACCTGATCCACCACGGGCCCGCTGCGCCGACCGCGCCGCGGGCCTTTTTCGTGCCCCGCCACGCTCCCCGGGTACCCTCGGACCAATGCTGATGAACCTCGTGAGCCGCGTGCAGCCCCGTGCGGTCGCCCTGGAGACGACGCTGCTCGTCCATGGGCTGCCCACCTCCGATGCCCTGCCCTTCGCCCGGGAGCTCGACGGGATCATCGCCTCCGAAGGGGCGACGCCCACGACGATCGGCATCGTGAAGGGCCGGCCGGTCGCGGGGCTGACGGACGAGGAACTCGGGGCCCTCGTCTCCGCCGGGCCCGGCGCCGTGCCCAAGGCCAACACCGCGAATCTCGGGGCGCTCCTGCACGCCGGGTCGTCGGCGGCGACGACGGTGAGCGCGACCTGCGAGATCGCCGCTTCGGCGGGGGTCCGTGTCTTCGCGACGGGGGGGATCGGGGGCGTGCACAAGGGGTACGGGACGCACCTCGACATCTCGAGCGACCTCCTGGCCCTGGCCCGCTTCCCGGTCGCGGTCGTCGCGTCGGGGGTCAAGAGCCTGCTGGACGTCGCTGCCACACGCGAGGCGCTCGAGTCGCTCGGGGTGCCCTGCGTGGGGTTCGGGACCGACCGCCTGCCGGCGTTCTACCTCCGGGATATCGGGCCGGACGCGGGGCCGGCCCTCGACGCCCGGTTCGACGACGCGGGAGCGCTGGCGTCCTTCATCCAGTCGGAACTGGCCCGCACGGGGCGTGGCGTGCTGATCGGCAACCCGATCCCCGAAATGGACGAGCTGTCGCCGGGCGACTGGACCCGCTGGCTCGCGGCGGCGGAGGCCCGGGCCCGGGGCGCGGGCGCGACCGGGCGCGGGGTGACCCCCGCGATCCTCGGTGCGTTGCACGAGATCTCGGGCGGGGCGACGCTGCGGGCGAACCTCGCGCTCGTCAGGAGCAACGCCCGGCTCGCGGCGCGGATCGCCTCCCGGATCGGGTGACCACGCCCTGAGATCCCTTGGATCGGAAGGGTTCAAAGTTCGCCCAAACTCAGGGGGGCGGGCCGATCAGACCCGCGGATTTGGCTGGGGTGGATACCCCAAGGCATGATCGAGGGCCGAACGGATCACTCCGTCCATCCGATCGCTTGGGTTCCTCAACCGGAGCCCTGATGACTTCGCGCTGTCGCTCCATCCTGAAGATCGCCCTGCCACTCGCTTCGGCGGGGGCGCTCGCCTTCGGCATCGCGCAGCTGAACACCTACATGGCGACGCCCGGGTCGGTCGCGACGACGCCCGATGCGTGGCCCTCCGATGCTCCCTTCGCCCGGGAGGCGTCGGGGTGGACCTTCGTCCTTGCGGCGCACCCGCGCTGCCCCTGCACGAGGGCGACGGCGGACCAGTTGCTCCGGACGATGACGCGGGCGGGCGATGACGCAACGCTGGTCGTGCTGAGCTTCACCACGCCCCACCGCCCCCACCGCCCCGACCAGGCGGACCCGGGCGTGCTCAGCGCGCTGGCGCACCTGCCGAATGTGCGGTTCGTGCCCGATCCCGAGGGCGCGTTGGCGGCTCGGTTCGGGGCGGTGACCTCGGGCCACCTGGTGGCGTTCGACCCGGGCGGGCGGACACGGTTCTCCGGGGGCGTGACGCCCATGCGGGGGATGGTGGGCCCCGCGACCGGACTGGCTGTACTGGAAGACCTCTTGTCGGGGCGCACGCCCCGGACGGACTCGGCGGCTGTGTACGGCTGCCCCCTTTGCCCGGAAACGGGCGCGACCGCCGGGACCGACCCGGCCTCGGAGCGCTGAACATGGCAACGATCGCCGCCCGTACGGGCGCCGCCACCCTCGAAGATGCCCGCGTCCAGTACTGGGCGCAGACCGACCGGATCATGGCGTGGTTCATCGCTGCGCAGTACCCGATCCTCGCGTGCGTCGCGTTCTTCATCAGCCCGTTGACCTGGATCGGGGAGTCGGCCAGCCCGCACACGCACCTGATCGCAGCGCTGACGCTCGGGGCGGTCATCGCGGGCACGGCGCTCGGGATGGCCCGGATGGCACCGGGGGCCCTGATGACGCGCCTGACGATCGGGGCGCTGCAGGCGGTGCTGGGGGCGCTCTTCATCCACTTCGGGGGTGGGCGGATCGAGTGGCACTTCCATGTGTTCGTCTCGCTCGCGATCCTCGCGATCTACCGGGACTGGCGGGTGCTCGTGATGTCCGCTGCGGTGGTCGCGCTCGACCACGCGTCGCGCGGGCTGTTCTGGCCCCAGTCGGTCTACGGGATCGCGACGATCTCGCGCTTCCGCTGGGTGGAGCACGCGGTGTGGGTGGTCGTCGAGGTGGGCTTCCTCCTCCTGACCATGCGTCGGATGAGCCCCGAGCAGATCGCGCTCGCATCGGGCAAGGCGGAGACCGAAGAGCGCCGGGCGAATCTCGAGCGCGCGGTGCACGACCTGAGCGCCCGTCTCGATGAGATCGGCCGGACCAAGGACCTCTCGCGCCCGGTGGACGCAGGGGGCGTGCAGGTGCTGGAAGCGGCGGCGGAGGGCGTCAACCGCCTGCTCGGGGAACTGACGCAGACGATCCGGGACGCGGGAAACGCCGCGGACCAGGCTGTGCGCGCGGCATCGGAGATCGCGAGCAACACCTCGGACACACACGGGGCGATCGAGGAGATCGCGGCCCAGGCGGAGCAGACATCCCGCAGCGCCGAGGCGACGCGCCGGGCGGCGGAGGACGGTCGGAACCTCGTGCAGCAGGCGGTGGACTCGGTGCGCGAGGCGGGGAGCCTGGTGGAAGCGACCGCGCAGTCCGCCGGCCGGTTCAACGAGGTGGCGGAGAGCATCTCGGGCTTCGTCGGCATCATCGGCGACATCGCGGAACAGACGAACCTGCTGGCGCTCAACGCCGCCATCGAGGCGGCGCGGGCGGGGGAGCACGGGCGCGGGTTCGCGGTCGTCGCGGACGAGGTGCGGAAGCTGGCCGATCGGTCGCTGGCTGCTGCCAACGATGTCCGCGCATCGATCGACCAGCTGAGCGCCGAGGCCGACCGGACGCGCGCCACCATCGACCGGGCCCGCAATCAGGCGGGTCGTACCGGCGAGCTGGGCGCGGACGCGGGCTCGGCGCTCGACAAGATCCTGCGCCAGGTCGAGGAGGTCGCCAGCTCGATGGGCGAGATCGACAGCACGCTCCGGCGCGTGAAGGAGAACGCGGAGGGAGCCGCGACCGGGTCCGAAGCGTGCTCGACCGCGGTGCGCGGGGCGTACGAGCGCCTCAGCGTCTTCCGGGTGTGACCGGCTCGTCGACGACCTCCCGCGCAGCGTCGGCCCGTTCACGGGCGAGGCGGTGGAGGAGCGCAGCGTTTCGGGTGTGCGCCTTGACCATCGTGTCGAGCACGATGTCGATGCCCGGCACGAGGCCGACGAACCAGTCGAGGGCGAGGTTGCCGACCATCTTGGCGTGGATCGAAGCGGGAGCGTTCATCCGGCGGGCCTCGCCCAGCATGGCCAGCCCGATGAGCATCGTCAGCGTGTCGCCGACGACAGGGACCAGGCCGATGATCGGGTCGAGACCGAAGCGGATGCCCGTCCCGGGCACGCGGAAGCGCGAGTCCATGACCCGCGCCATCCGTGTCACCCAGGGACGGGGCCCGTCTCGCGGCGCGCGCGCGTCCACTACTTGTCCTTCGCGATGACCCAGACCGCGTGGATGATGCCGGGCAGGTAGCCCAGGATGGTCAGCAGGATATTGAGCCAGAAGTGGCCCCGCAGACCGACCTGCAGGAAGACACCGACCGGCGGGAGCAGGATGGCGAGGATGATCTTGAGGACTTCCATGGGGCCACCTTAGGGCTGTTTCTTGCGCTC
>DAIQNV010000083.1:6723-13866 GCA_036788215.1 Phycisphaerales bacterium
TAGCCGCTCTAGACCGTGGTCGCTTCGTCATGGACGAGTGCGAGACCCAGCGAGTCCTCGCCCAGGAAGTGGTCGAGGTGGTGGGCGCGGTCCTCGACCTTCAGCAGGATGCCCTTGAGCAGCGTCTCGGTGCCGAAGTCATCGTTCTGCGTGCACAGCTTGATGGTGTCGCGGAGCTGCGAGGCGATCGAGCCTTCCTGGGTCCGGTCGCGCTCGAGCATGTCGCGGATGCGGAAGATCCCCTCCGGCTCGTGCTCGATGTAGGCGAGCTTCGCCTGGCCTGTGGGCGAACTCGTGGGCACGCCCCCGAGGGCGGTGATCCGCTCGGCGATCGCGTCGAGCTGCTCGTGGATCTCGTTGTACCCCTCCTCGAGGAAGAGATGGATGTCGCGAAACTGCGGGCCCTCGACCAGCCAGTGGTGCTTCTGGTACTGGTGGAACAGCACGAAGAACGAGGCCAGGTGGCGGTCCAGGTCGGGCACGATCTTCGATGCCGCGGACTTGGGCAGGTTGATCGGGTTGTCGTCGATCTCGTCCGCCGGGCGCCAAGGCTTCGGGGTGCGGGTGGTCATACAAGAATCCCTTCTGAGCGCGACTTCGCGCTCGATCGCGTAGGTGAAGCGGGCGCCTCGAAGCGCTCGCCGTTCCAGACCTCGGTCGAGTACTCGAACCGCTCGCGGCCGGTCCGGATGACCGCGAAGGCGTTCGGCTGATCCCTGTGCCTGGAGGAGGTCGCGGTCGCGACCTGCAGCAGGCTCACGGTGTGTTCGTCGCCCTTGAGGGGCAGGTTGCGGGCGGCGCGGAACTGGCGGTGCAGGTGACCGGTCAGCACCGCGTCCACCCGGTGGCGGGCGAGCACGTCGAGCATCGCGTCGGCGTTCCCGATGGTGCGAAAGCCCGGGAGGTCCTCGGGCACGAAGAACGGGTGGTGCACCACGAGGGCCTTGAAGGATGCGTCCGCCCGCTCGCCGAAGAAGGCGTCGGCCTCCTTCACCTGCTCGCCCGACAGGCGCCCGTGCGACCAGTTGAACGACAGGTCCCAGGGCCTCGCGGAGTTGAGCGCCAGCAGCGCCGCGTCGTCGCCGGTGTACCGGTCGAAGGTCGCCGGGTCCATATAGCGGGCGTAGCGCGCGAAGGGACGGATGAACCGCTCCCACGGGTTGTACACCGGTACGTCGTGGTTCCCTGGCGTGGCGAGCACGGGCAGGCCCCACGACTCGACCGCTTCCCGCGCCGCGCGGTACTCCCCGTGGCGACCGGCCATCGTGAAGTCGCCGCTCGCGACGACGAGATCCGGCGCCAGCTCGATGAGCCGGTCGCGCAGACCGTCCACGACATCGGGCAGCGCGGCGCCGAAATGCAGATCGGACACATGGGCGATCATCATGCGGTCGCCCCCGCCTCCCCCGCGCCCCCCGACTGGCCCGGGGTGCCTTGCGGGTTGCCGGTGGGCACCGCGATGGCGAGGCCCCGGGGCTCGATCGCGAAGTGCAAAGGCGTCCGAAGTTCCATGACCTCGCCATCGAGCGAAACCGAGAGCGACGCCTGCTCCGCGTGGATCGTCAGCGTCGCGCAGTCGGTCGAGAGCGTCTCGGGGTCTTGGGCCAGTTGCCCCGTGCCCAGGGAAGCCAGCAGCTTGATCGGCGCGAGCGGGCCATGGTGATCGGAGGCGTATACACCGAGCCGGCCCGCGCTCAGCGTCGCCCGCCCGTGCTCGACAACGCCCCCCTTGATCAGCGGGTTGCAGGTCACCGCGACGCACCGCGTCTCCTGCCTGCGCGACCCCTTCTCCGCCTCGAGCACAAGCTCCAGGGGCGCCGACGACAGCGCAGCCTCCGCCAGTTGCGCGAGCGCCGCCAGCTTCTCCGGCGCATCATCGCTCCGGCGAACGGCCTCCCGCGCCACCGCCATGTCGGCCACAACGCCCAACAGCGCTGAGTGCAGGAAGATCCGCCCGTTCACCGTCGCGTAGTCAATCGTGATCCGCGTCAGGTCGCCCGCGTGCTCAAGAACCCGCTCGGGATCGAGGGGAAGGCGGATATCCCGGGCGACCAGGTTCATCGTCCCGTTCGGCAGGATCAAGAGGTCCGCCCCGACCCCGATCGCCAGACCGGCAGCCGCGTTCACCGTCCCGTCGCCACCCAGCGCGATCACGAGGCGCGGCGCCTCATCCCGCGCCAGCGCCGCCTGATCCGGGATGCTGCGCTCCGGGCGATCGAACACCACCTCGCCACCAAAGGCCCGCACGCGCTCCGCGATCCGATCGCCCAGGCCCGGGCGCGACGACGCCCCGCCGGAGTCTCCAGAACGGATGACCGCAACGCGCGTCGCCAGCGTGGGCGACGACCGCGCACCCTCCCGCTGCGGAAGGTCCTGTGAAGGGTCTGCCTCACGAACGATCACTGATGGACACCTCCGCCCGGGCTTCCCCGCGGGCCCGCAAGTCACCCGACACCGACTCTTCCAGGGCAGCCCGAATCTGATCGGCCATGGCGCGGACGACCGCCACGATGAAGACTCCAGCCGCGACGATGAACACGACATCGACGAGCGCGTTGCCCCGTGTCAGGGGCAGCCCGAAGGCCAACGCCCCGGCGAGCACCGCGGTGAGCAGGCTAAGGATCAAAGAACCCCGGAACATGCCCAACGATTACGCACCGGGGTAAGCGCGCCCTGAAGCGTTCATGAATCCCCGTTCATGCTGGCAAGCGCCGTGACCGTCCCCTTCGGACGGGGCAGCGTGAGCGTGAATCGGCACCCCTCCTCGAGATTCTCGACCCCGATGAATCCCCCGTGCAACTCGGCGATCGCCTGCGCGATCTGCAGGCCCAGCCCGCTGCCACGCCCCTTCAGTCGCTCCTCGTTCGCCTGCGTGAAGGGCTCGAAGAGCCGCTCGATCAGCGTCTCCGGCACGCCCGGCCCGAAATCCCGCACGCCGAAGCTGATCGTGCCGTTCGCGCACGCGCACCCCACCTCAACCGGGCACCCCGAGGGCGAGAACCGGATCGCGTTCCGCACGAGGTTGCCGAGCGCGGTCTGGATCAGGTCCGCGTTGCCCTCGATATCGGCGCACCCCGAGCCCTCGTGGAGGATCGGCAGCAGGCTCACGTCGTACTGGCGAGCCATCGCCCCGCAGTAGCCCACCGCCTCCATCAGCACCTCGTTCGCGTCGTGACGCTCCGCCTTGATCTCCGCGGTCCCGTGCCGGATCCGCGTGAGCAGCAGGAAGCTCTCGACCATCCGCCCAAGCCGGTGCATCTCCTCCGACGCGCTCCTCGCGAACGCCTTCAGGTCCTCCTGCTCGGGCGTCCCCGCGAGCAGCACCTGCGCCTCGGTCCGGATCACGCTGATCGGCGTCTTCAGCTCGTGCGACACGTTCGCCAGGAATCGCGCCTGCCGGTCGTACCCGTCGCGGATGCGGGCCATCGCCCTCTCGAGCTCCTCGCGCAGCAGCTCCACCTCGGGGGCCGCGTCGTCGAGGTCGATCCCCTCCGAGATCGTCTCCGCAGAGAGTTCCTTCGCGAACGAACGCACCTGCTGCAGCGGGCGGACCGTCAGCCCCGACATGTACCACGTCGGCACGCCCGCAGCGAGCAACCCGATGGGCAGCGTCGCCAGCATCACGATCACGAACGGCGCCAGCGCCTCGTCGATCCGCTCCCCGGGCACCGCGACCGCGACGAGCCCACCCGACTCGATCGGCGCCGTCGCGACCAGGAAGTCCCCCGCCTGCTGCGCCGTCACCCCGTCCTCGCCCCGCGACGCCTCCTCGATCTCCGCGACGCGTGCCTCCAACCCGGATGCGCTCGGCGCATCCGCGGAGTAGCGGATCGCCCCCGCCTCATCCAGCGTCAGCCGCCACAGGGGCGCCCACCGCTCCGCAGCGCCGGGCGGGACGCCATCCCACGACCCGTCGCTCGCGACGGTCTCCGCCGCCAGCGCCGCCGTCGCCAACAGGTCGGCCGACAACTGCCCCCGGACCGCCCTGTGCTGGAAGAGCACGACGAAAAGCGACAGGCTGGCATGGATCACCACGAATATCGCCAGCACCCAGAGCGTCATCCGCACGCGAAGCGGGACGCCCGAGCCCAGATGCGCAACCCACGACCTAAATGCCCGGCGTGTCATCGATAATGCCGAAACGATACCCCGCGCCCTTCACCGTGTGAATCAGCTCGCGATCCTGAAACCGATCGACCTTCTTCCGCAGCGCGGAGATGTACACGTCGATCACGTTGCTCGAAGGCTCGAAGTTCATGTCCCAGACCTTCTCGCCGATCTGCGTCCGCGTCAGCACCCGATCCGTGTTCCGCATCAGGTACTCCAGCAGCGCGAACTCCTTGTTCGAAAGGTCGTGCGTGTACTCCCCCCGCGTCATCCGGCGGGTGTACAGGTCCAGCTCCAGGTCGTCGTGCCTCAGCAGGCGCGACTCCGTCGCCTCCCCCCGCCGGAAAATCGCCCGGATCCGCGCCAGCAGCTCCTCGAACTCGAAGGGCTTCGTGATGTAGTCGTCCGCCCCCGCGTCCAGCCCGTCGATCTTCTCCTCCGTCGCCGACAGCGCCGTCAGCATGATCACCGGCGTCGAGATGTCCCGACGCCGCAGGTTCCGGCACACCTCGATCCCGTCGCGGTCGGGCAGCATCAGGTCGAGCAGCAGCAGGTCGTAGGGCTCGATCGCCGCCAACTCCTCGCCCTCGTAGCCCGTGTGCGAGACATCGGCCGCGAAACCGTGCTCCTGCAGACCACGCTGGATCGCGGAAGCCATCTTCGGGTTGTCCTCGACGATCAGAATGCGCACAGAACCTCCTTCGTCCGCTTTCATGATAAGCCCGTGAAGCACGCAAACGCACGCACCGACGCGTTGTCACGCCGTACCCCGGCAATATGAACGCCGCTTCACGGTGTGTCCGGGTCCCGGTAAACCCCACCGAGAATGAGCCGCCTTTCAGCGCCACTTCACCGGATCAACACACCACCGGCCCAAAGTTCCGTAGACCGAAAGGAGTTCTCACCCATGCAACGCGTCAGCAACACCGTCTCGAACACCTGGACCGACCGGCTCGTCCTGCTCGCCGCCCTCTGCTCAGCGCTCGCCGCTCCGCTCGCGCTCTCCGGCTGCAACACCACCGAAGGCGTCGGCAAGGACGTCTCCGCAACCGGCGATGCCCTCTCCGACGCGGCCGAAGACGCGTCCGACTGACCGCGTCACCAGCGTCCGCATCCACATACCCCCCCGCCCCCCCCGCGAAAGGACACACCATGCTCGGCTGGGCACTCGCCTTTTTCCTGATCGCCATTGTCGCCGCGATCTTCGGCTTCGGCAACATCGCCGCAGGCGCCGCGACCATCGCGCAGGTCCTCTTCTTCATCTTCCTCGTGCTCTTCCTGGTTTCACTCATCATGGGCCTCGCCCGAAGGGGCACATCAAGGGCATAGACCGACATGTCACTCTCGTTTCCCTTCCCACTCGCCCCAAGCTCCGGAGTACGCGCCATGGAATCCGTCACCAACCTCAGGCCCGAGACCGCAGACCGTCTCAAGGAACTCGTCAAGATGAACATCGACGCCGCCAAAGGCTTCTCCGAAGCCGCGGACCGCGTCGAGAGCGAACAGTGCGCCGCGCTCTTCCGCACCGCCGCGGACCGGCGGTCGCTCCTCGCCGCCGATCTGCAGGGCGCTCTCTCCCTCAGCGACGAGGACATCCCCGACTCGGGCACCGCGCTCGGGTTCCTCCACCGCTCCTGGCTGAATGTCCGCGGCGCCCTCGACGGGGGCGACACCAAGGCCATGCTCGCCGAAGCGGTCCGGGGCGAGTCCCACCTCGTCGACGCCTACAAGGAGACGCTCCGGGACACCGCGGGCAGCCCGCTCAACGCGACCCTCAGCGATCAGCTCGCGGAGGTCAAGGCGACACGCGACAGCATCGAAGCCCTGCGCGACGCCGCCCACTGAGCCCCGCCCGCGCCCCCCGAAGGCACGCCACAACCGGTCGCCCCCAGGCCCGCCCCCGAGCGCTCCCCCGCGCTCCCGGGCCGGGCCGGGGGCGATCGTGGTTCAGGCCCGTCCCCACCCTTCCCCCCCCCCCCCCCCCCCCCCCCCCCCCCCCCCCCCCCCCCCCCCCCCACCCCGCCCCATCCCGCCCCGTCCCGCCCCTCCCGTCCCCGCCCCACCCGTCCCCGCGCCCGGGGGAGGCGGGGCCCATGCGCCCGAGCACCCACGTCGTGGGCCGCCCCTGCTACCATCCGCCCGCCGAACACCGGCGACACGGATGCGACCCCCATGAACCTCGTCGAACTCGCACAACGACTCAAGCGCCTCCGCACCGAGCGGGGCTTCACGCTCGAACAGGTCGCCTCCGAAGCGGGCCTCACCCGGGGCTGGCTCTCCAAGGTCGAGAACTTCCGCGTCACGCCCTCACTCCCGGCCCTCTCCAGCATCGCCCAGGCGCTGGGCGTGCCCCTCGCCGAGCTCTTCGACGGGCTCGACAGCCGGCCCCCGATCGTCGTCATCCGCAAGAACGAGCGCCGACAGATCAAGAGGGACGAGGAAGTCTCGCACTACCACTACGAGTCCCTCGCCCACTCACGCCCCGCGCGCCGCATGGACCCCTTCGTCCTCACCATCGACCCGGGTGACGACCGCCCCGCCCTGGGCCACGGAGGCGAGGAGTTCATGATGGTCCTCACCGGCACCGTCGAGCTCGAATATGGCGACACCAGCCACACCCTGAGAGCGGGCGACAGCGCCTACTTCGACGGAGCGACCCCCCACCGCGTCCTCAACCCGGGCAAGTCCCCCGCGCAGGCCCTGATCGTCTATCACGGCATGCTGGCGGAGGACCCCTCCGAGAACGGCGACTGAGAACGAGGCCCTGAGCGGGCGCACACGCACCGCCCGGTGCTCCCCGTGCCGCGAAACCCGTCCCCTTGACTCCACCGCGCCGACATCAGGCGAACGCACGCTCCAACAGGGCCAGCGCATCCGCGTGCGAGATCTCCCGGGGGTTGTTCGACACCCGCACCGGGTCGATCGACCGGGCCAGACCCTCGAGCGCCGCCCGGGGCACCCCCGCCTCCGACAGGGTCGCGGGCAGGCCCAGGTCCGCCAGCAGCGTGCGCATCCTCCCGGGCAGTTCCGAGGGCG
>DAIQNV010000084.1:0-6443 GCA_036788215.1 Phycisphaerales bacterium
GCCAGGCGGACTCGGCCACGAACGACCGACGCTCCCCGTTCGTGGCCGAGACGCACAGCCGTCTCGACCACGCCACCCGGCGTGACTCACTCCCTCGGGCCCGGACGGGCCTGACTCAATCAAGCCCCCTCGGGCCCGGAGGGGCCCGACTCAATCAAGCCCCCGCGCCCGCTCGCCCCAGGCTTCCGCGTCGGGCCGGCGGGATTCGTCCCCTTCCGCCCACGCGTGGAACACCTGCGCCAGGCGCACGATGCACTCCCCGATCCGCTCGTCCTCGGGCCCGAAGCCCCGGACGAGGAGGTCGTACGCCTCCTGCAGCTCCGCCGCGGCCCGGGCGTGGTCGCCGGTGGCGCCGCGGGCCTCGCCCAGCTTGACGAGGAAGGAGCCCAGCCAGCGGGCGTTGTCCCCGCGCCACACGCCCCGGGCGGCGGGCTCGGCCTGGGAGAGAACGAGCAGGGCCTCGTCGTGGCGGCCCAGTTGGTTGAGCAGGCCCCCCCAGTTGTTGATCGCGGCGACCGTCGCGGGGTGCGACTCGCCCAGCAGCCTGCGGTAGCCCTCGACCGCGCGGAGGTGCATGGGCTCCGCGTCCTCGAGGCGTCCCTGCTCGCGGAGCAGCAGCGCGACATTGGCGACCGAGCCCAGCGTGTCGGGGTGATCGGGGCCCAAGAGGCGCTCGCGCCCCTCGAGGGCCTCGGTCAGCAGGGTGCCCGCTTCGTCGAACCGGCCCCGGCGGAAGAGGAGCGAGCCCAGGTTGGCGATCGAGGTGAGCAGGTCCTCGTCGCTCGCGGTCAGCGTGGCGCGGTAGCCCCGCAGGGTCTCCCGCCAGTAGCGCTCCGCCTCGTCGTAGCGCTGCTGACGGACGAGGAGCCCGCCCATGTTGTTCATCGCGTTGAGGGTGTCGGGGTGCGTCTCGCCCAGAGTCCGGCGGGCGCCATCGAGCGCCTCCTCGAAGTAGGCCCGGGCGTCGTCCAGCCGGCCCAGGGCCATCATCAGCCCCGCGGCGTTGTTGATGCTCAGGAGCGTGTCCGGGTGGTCGTCCCCGAGGGCTTCTCGTCGCAGGGCCAGGGCCCGCTCCTGCGGGGCGACCGCGTCCTGCGTCAGCCCGAGCGAGAGCAGCGTGTCCGCGACCGACTGCAGCAGGCGGGCCCGCACCAGGGGCTGGTCGAGGAACTCGGTCTCGACCGCGGCGATCGTCGGCTCGAAGATGTCGTGCCCGAGGGACCGCAGCGCGATGTTGGTGAAGTTGATGCGGTCGAGCGACGCCTCGAGCCCGGGTCGGTCGGCTTCTGGCGTGGAGACGATCAGCGCCTCCCGGATGGTCTGTCCCATCGCGGGCGGGTCGATGGCCCCGAGCTGGGCCGCCTGGAAGGCGGAAACCCGCTCGAGCTCTGCGGCGCGCCGGTCGGCGAGGATGCGCTGCTCGGCCTCCGCCTTCAGGGCGTCCTGGGCCCGCCCGCGTTCGCGCTGAGCCTGCACCAACCCGTAGGAGGTGCCCATCAGCCCCGCGACCATGAGGGTGAGCCCGATGCCCGCGGCAGCGACCGGGGCCCGGTGGCGGGCGACGAACTTCCGCACGCGGTAGGCGACCGTGGGCGGGCCCGCCAGGACCGGCTCGCCCCCGAGGTAGCGCCGGATCTCGAGGGCGATATCGCTGACCGCGTCGTAGCGACGGGAGCGGTCCTTCTCGAGGCAGCGCATCACGATCCAGTCGAGATCGCGGGCGAGAGCCCGCGACCAGGCCCGGCGCCCGGAGACCGTCGCCCCCGCGGGCGTGTGGTCGCTGAGCGTCGAGAGCACCCGGGCGCTCGGGCGGGCGGGCTCGGTTTCCCGGATGACGCGCGAGACCTCGCGCCAGCCGGCGCCCTCCAGATCGAAGGGCACGCGACCGGTGAGCAATTCGTAGAGCACGACGCCCAGCCCGTAGACATCCGCCCGGGTGTCGATGTCGCGCTCGGAGCCTTCGGCCTGCTCGGGAGCCATGTAGGCGGGTGTCCCGATGGGCTCGCCCGCGATGGTGAAGTCGGTCGCGTCCGCCTGGCGCCCACGCAGAGCCTTGGCGACGCCGAAGTCGATCACCTTGGCGACCGGCTCGGAGTCGACCTCGCGGACGAGGATGTTGCTGGGCTTGAGGTCGCGGTGGATGACGCCCTTGGTGTGCGCGTGCTGCACCGCGCTGCAGACCTGCGTGAACAGTTCGAGGCGCTCGTCGAGCCCGAGCGCGTGGTCGGTGCAGTAGCGGGTGATGGGCACCCCAGGCACGAACTCCATGACGAAGCAGGGCAGTCCGGCGTCGGTGGTGCCCCCGTCCAGCACGCGGGCGATATTGGGGTGGTCCATGACGCTCAGGGCGTCCCGCTCCGCCTCGAACCGGCCCACCACCGCGTCGGTGTCCATGCCGGGCTTGATGACCTTGATCGCCACCGTCCGGCGGATCGGCTCGCGCTGCTCAGCGCGCCAGACCACGCCGAATCCGCCCGAGCCCACCTCCTCGACCAGCGTGTAGGGCCCCACCGCGTCGCCCGGCTTCAGGCGCACCACCGCGGCGCGCCCCGTCCGCTGCGTGGGCAGATCGGCCGGCCCGGGCGCAGCGATGGTCGGGTCGTCACCGATATCCCAGGGATCGCGGTCGCGCGGCATGCGGGCCTCCCGGAGAGGCTTCCCCAGAAGCGGGCAGGAGCCGCCCGCTCTCGACATGCACGCAGCCTACCCGAGGTGAGCGGATCGACCAAACACCCGTTTCCCGCAAAGCGCTTCCCGGAAACCGCCCCCGCCCACCCCAGCCCACCCCACCGACCCCACCGACCCCGGCCCAACCCGCCCGTCACGACCCCCAACCCCGGCGCGTAGGCTCAGGCGTTCACCCACCTCCTACCCCGTCCGAGCTCACCGCCGGAGCCCCGAATGCACTGGAATCAGGCCCTCGAACTCGCCTCCGCCAAGCTCCCGACGACGCTGAACAGCCGCACGAAGACGATCTGCGCCGCCCAGGCGGGCCGGTATGACGGGGTGCTCGGGGAGATCGACACCGGGGGGCTGACCCGGGCCCGGTACGCGGAGTACCTCCGGTGGCTCGGGCAGGCGGGCGTGCCCTGGGGGGGGGCCGAGCGGGCGGCGCCGATGGCGCTGAGCCCGGTCGAGAAGCAGCGGGCGGAGGGGGCGACGGCGCGCGTGTGGGCGGTCGTGCAGACCGCGCTCGAGGCGATGCAGGAGATGCAACCCCGGCCCGTGCCGGCGCCGGTCGCAGCGGCCCTCGCCACGCCCGGCTCCACGCTTTCGGGCCTGGGCGAGCTGACGGTGGTGCAGGACTGGGTGATCGACACCGGGCACGGGGGCGAGTACACGCTCGCGGGGTCGACGCGGGCGACGACGGGGCCGAGGCCGATCTGACGCGCACGAACCGCCCGATCGACTCCACCTGCTCCGGGGTAGAACGGGAACGGAATCATGCCCGATCGCACACCCGGAGCGTGAAGATTCGCCCCGGTGAGCACCGGGGCACGAACTCGGGCGAACGCGTAGTCGCATGCTTGTCCGTGCGGGGCCCATGGCGGGCCTCGGAGAAACCCGGACGCGGGAGGCGCTGGCATGACCCCTGAGCAGTGGGCAGAATTCCTCAACCGGGCGGGGGCCCTCTTCACCGCGACGCTGGAGCAGCGGGGCAAGGACATCCGGCTGCACGCGAACGGAAAGTACGACAGCGTGCTCGCCGAGATCGTGCTGTACGGCCCCACCCGGAGCCGCGACACGCGGTTCCTCGAGTGGTTCGGGCAGGAGGGCGTGCGTTGGATGAGCTCCGGGGCCAGCATCCTGAACGACCGCGCGGGCGCGTACGCCTCGCCGATCGGGGGGGTCGTCGACACCGGGGCGAAGATGCCCTGGCTGGAGCAGGTCGGTGTGGTGCTCGGGGTGGACCAGATCAAGCGCTATGTCGATCGCGCACTGAAGAAGCTGTCCGAGATGGAGCCGCAGGCGCTGACGGAGGACGAGAAGAATGCGCTGAGTGTCGCTGGTGACTTCTTTGCGACCAGCAAGACATTCACCATCGCGTACGACTGGGTGATCGGCACGGGCCACGGGGCGGCGTACGCCCCGGCAGCCACCGGATCGCCGGGGGGCGGGTCGGGAGGCTGAGCCTCACTCTTCGACGATCGACGCGACCCACGCCCGGGCGGGGTCGATCTCCCGTATCGCCGAGAGCGGCCCGCGGACCCGCAGCGCCGCGAGTTCGGTCGTGGCGTCACGCCCCGCTCGCTGCAGGGCCTCGATAAGTCGGCATCGCATGACGATCTCCGCCCGGTCCGCGGTCACCGACTCCCCCATGCGTGAGCGGTGCAGCGCGATCGCCTCGCGGAGTTCCGCCAGCCCGGCGTCGATCTCACCCAGCACGAGCCGGCAGCGGGCCCGGTGGTGCCGCACCGCGACGACCGGGGACGCGTTCGGTTCGACCGTGGCGGTGGCGATGGAAAGGGCCTCCTCCGCGATGGCGAAGGCCTCGCGGGCAACGGACGGGTCCCGTGTGTTCGCGAGGGCCTGGATCAGGTTGCTCGCGCCGATCAGGGCGAGCGGGCCCCGCTCGTCGGCCGCGATCGCGAGTGTGCGGGCCTCGCGTGCCTCTTCGACGAGCGCCCGGTGGTCCTCGACGGTGGCGGGCTCGTGTTCGTTCAGTTCCGCCTTGGCGTGCACGATGCTCAGGGAGGCGCTCGCGACATCCTTCGAGCGGTCACCCTCGACACGCGAGCTGATCTCGCGGACACGCTCGTACGCGCCGAGGGCTCCCCGGAAGTCGCCCAGGCGTGCGAGCGCGACCGCTCGCGAGAGCGACATGCCCAGTGTGAAGGGGTGCTCGGCGCCGAGGTCCGCCTCCGCGAGCGGGATGAGTTCGGCGTAGACCGCGTCCGCCTCTTCCGGGCGGCCCAATTGGGCCAGCGAGAGCGCGATGGTGGACTTGTTGAACAGCCCCTCGGGCGGGCCCCCGGGCTCGGCCCGCCAGGAGCCCGAGGCCCTCCACAGTTCGTCCGCAGCCCGCGCGAGTTCGAGCGCCTCCCGGTCGCGCCCCGCGCGGGAGAGCACGATCGCGAGCTGCGACTGCACAGCGGCGCTCAGCGGGTCCTCGCCCAGGTAGCGGTCGCGGTCGGCGATCGAGGCGCGGACCGCGTCCACGACGGTGACGCCCTTCCCGAGACGCTCGGGACGGGCGGCGGAGATGATGCCCTCGAGGAGGTAGGTCCGCATGGCCCGCTCGCTCGCTGCGGATCGCTCGGCCCGTTCCGTCGCGGCCCGCTCGCGGACGAGCGCGACGGAGAGGGCGACGACGAACGCGAGCGTGAGCAGGGCGACCGCGGCCCCGGCGCCGACCAGCACGCGGTGGCGCCGGAAGAACTTGCCGGCGCGGTAGGTGACGCTGGGGGGCCCGGCGACGACGGGCTCGCCCCGGAGGAAGCGCTCGAGATCCTCCGCGAGCGCGAGGGCGGTCTGGTAGCGACGGGCCCGGTCCTTCTCGAGGCACTTCATCACGACCCAGTCGAGGTCGTTGCGCAGGGCCCGGGCGAGCGTCCGCGTGCGGGTGCGGTCGCGTGGGCTGGTCGTGGGCGCGAGGCGGGTGAGGACGCGGGTGGAGGGTCGCTCGGGGTCGACCTCCTGGATGATGCGGGCGATCTCGTGCATCGCTGCGGAGCGCAGGTCGAACGGGCGTGCGCCGGTGAGCAGCTCGTAGAGCACGACGCCCAGGCTGTAGACATCGGCCCGGGTGTCGATGTCGCGCCCCACGCCCTCCGCCTGCTCGGGGGCCATGTACTCGGGGGTGCCCACGATGTGGCCCTGGGTCGTGAAGAGCGTGTGCTCGCTGAGGCGGTTGTCGAGGGCCTTGGCGACGCCGAAGTCGATGACCTTGGCGACGGGCTCCCCGTCGATCTCGCGGACGAGGATGTTGCCGGGCTTGAGGTCGCGGTGGACGACGCCCTTGGCGTGGGCGTGCTGCACCGCCTGGCAGACCTGGGCGAAGAGGCGGAGGCGGGCGTTGAGGTCGAGGTCGTGCCTCTTGCAGTAGACGGTGACCGTGTCACCCGGCACGAACTCCATCACGAAGTAGGGCAGGCCCTGCTTCGTCGCGCCGCCATCGAGGACGCGGGCGATATGCGGGTGGTCCATCACCGCCAGCGCGTTCCGCTCCGCCTCGAAGCGCGCGAGGACCGCCCTGGTGTCCATCCCGGGCTTGATGACCTTGAGCGCGACGCGCCGGCGGATCGGCTCGCGCTGCTCCGCGAGCCACACGACGCCGAACCCGCCCTCGCCCAGCACCTCGAGCAGGCGGTAGGGGCCGATGGCTTCGCCCACGCGGAGGCCCACCGAGGGCGCGGTCGTGGCGTCCTCGCCGAGGGTGGTGTCGGCGCTCTCGGGGTTGTCACTCGGCCTGTCGGTCGGCTTGTCGGTCGGCTTGTCGGTCG
>DAIQNV010000084.1:6543-8413 GCA_036788215.1 Phycisphaerales bacterium
TGTCGGTCGGCTTGTCGGTCGGCTTGTCGGTCGTCAAGGCATGTGCTCCTGAGACCCCTGTGCACCCTGGTGAAAGCGACGAAAATCGCCCAGATTCACAGAGCGTACACTCGTTCCGATGGCGTACGAACCCGGGCGGCCCGAATCCGAACCTGACCTTGACCCCGAGGGCCCGAGCGAGGCGGACCTCGATCGGTTCGGCGATGAGTTCCTCACCTGCAGCGCCTGCGGGGCGGACTACTACGACCAGCTCGACGCGTGCCCGCACTGCTCGACCGAGGCGGGGGCAGCCAAGCCCCCGATGGCGGGCTGGCTCATGGCGGTGATCGGGCTCGTGGTCGTCGGGTTCCTTTTGGTGGCCATCTTCTGAGGATGTTTCCGCCGATGCCTAGGGACCCCACCCACCCCACCCACCCGACCCACCCCACCCGCACGAATCTGTCGAACGCTCCCGAACTCGAACGCATCGGCACCCCGGCGATGGTGGTGAGCCACTACCGCTCGGGCACGCACCTCGTCATGGACCTGCTGCGCCGGCAGTTCCCCGCCTTCCGCCCACGGATGAGGCCCCTCGAGTCGATCCACGCGAGCTACCTCTCGATCGACCGCTTCAACACCGACAGCCACCGGCCCATCGGCCGGCCCGAGGCGCTGCGCCTGCTGCGCAAGGCGAAGCGGGCGACGCTGAAGACGCACGCCCTCCCCGGCTTCCCCCTCTTCCGCGAGGATGTCGCGGGGTTCGGGCGGGCGCTGGTCGCGAGGTCGGCCGCGCTCTACGCGGTGCGCGACGGGCGGGACGTGATGTGCTCGATGCACGCCTGGCGGAAGAGCTTCGACCCGACGACCCCCGAAGACTTCGCGGACTTCGTCTTCACGCCCAACCCGGAGACGGGCAAGCCCGCGGCTCGCGAGTGGGCGGAGCACGTCCTGGCGTGGCTCGACACCGAGGGTGTCACCCCGGTGCGGTTCGAGCGCGTCGTGAAGGACACGCGGGCGGTGATCGATGAACTCGCAACGCTCCTGGGCGAGACGCCGGTGCTGCGGGAGCCCCTCCTGCCCGTGCCCATCAAGTCCGTGCGTGCGTCGTGGCTCGCGAGGCTCGTGGGCAACGTCGAGAGCACGAACGTGCACTCGGGCGGGATCAGGCCCCTGAAGCGGCGCGAGGCGTTCGACGACGCGATGACCGAGCGGTTCTTCGGGGAGGCGGGCGAGGCGATGGAGCGGCTGGGCTACGCCCGGTAGCCCCTCAGGCCTTCTGCATGGTCGCCCAGACCCGGCGGTAGCGGTCGGCCATCGCGTCGAGCGCCCCCGGGATCACGCGGATCTGCCCGACGATCGTGATGAAGTTCACGTCCCCGCCCCAGCGCGGGACGAGGTGGGCGTGCAGGTGCGTCGGGATGCCGGCGCCCGCTGCCCGGCCCTGGTTCACGCCCATGTTGACCCCCTGCGGGGCGAGGGTGCGCTCCATAAGGTCGGTCGCGGTGTCGACGAGTCGCCAGAAGTCGGCCCGCTGCTCCTCGGTGTAGTCGAGCAGGCGGGGGCGGGCCTCGCCCAGGGCGACGAGCAGGTGCCCGTTGGCGTAGGGGTAGCGGTTCAGCAGGATCATCCCGTGCCCGGTGCGGGCGATGACGTGGTTGGGCCCGTCCGCCTCCGGGCGGGCCCAGTAGTCGGCGAAGAAACTGATCGGTTCGGGCCCGCGCGGGCGTGAGCCGGCCCGCCCCGCCGGCGCTTGCGGGGTCGCGGGCGGTGAACCGGGCTTCATATCGCTGTTGTGCTCGTCCTCGACGAAGGACTCGAGGTAGCGCAGACGCCAGGGGGCCCAGACCGTCTCGGGCGCATCCGGGTTCGGATTGTCGTGCTCATCGGGCAT
>DAIQNV010000084.1:8513-13606 GCA_036788215.1 Phycisphaerales bacterium
CTAGGCTGTTGGAGGGGCCGCGGATGCTCGCGGCACACCACGGGAGACGCCCTCATGAGCTGGGACACGGACGGCTGGTCGCGCGAGAAGAAGGCAGCGGGCGAGGGCGGTCGCCCCGGTGCCCCCCCCGAGCGGCCCGAGGGCGTCGACGAGACCGCGTGGCGCGAGGCGGGCCGGGTGGCGGCGAAGAAGAAGCGTCGGAAGCTCATCCTGATCGGGGGCGCCTCGCTGCTGGCGCTCGTGGTGCTGCTGGTGGCGCTGGCGCCGACGATCGCTTCGGGCTTTGCGCCGGGCATCGTCGAGGGCGCGGCGAACGACGCGGTGGCGGGGCGGGTGGAGGTCGACTCGGCGAGCCTGACTTGGTTCGGCTCGCAGCGGTTGCGGGGCGTGCAACTGTTCGACCCGGCGTCGGGGCGTGTGGCGCGGGTGGAGGTGGAGGTGGAGCGGGGGCTCTTCGGGCTCCTCTTCGGCGGGGGGCTCGACCTGGGCACGGTCTACCTGCGGGGCGAGGCGGATGTCGTGCGCGACGCGGAGGGCGTGACCAATGTCGAGCGGGCGCTCGGGGTGGGCGCTGCGGCGCCCCCCGGGTCGGGCGGGGGCCCGGCGGGCGAGCCCTCGGCCCCTTCGGGCCTGCGGGCGGAGGTGGAACTCGCCGACTTCACCGTGACCTACGAGGACCCGGCGCTCGTGGGCCTGACGGACGGGTCGGTGCGGGTGGTGCGCATCGCGGACCTGCGCGGGCTGGCCCGCGTCGGGCCGGGCTCGCCCACCGAGGTGCGCCTCGCGGGCAAGGTGACGACCGGGCGCTCGCGGGACGCGGTCGACACGCCGGCGGGATCGATCGATCTCTCGGCGGTCGCGACGGGGCTGATCGCACGCGACGGGGCGATCAACACGACGGACGCGACGATCGACGCCTCTGTCGAGGTGGACCAGGTGGCGACGGCGCTCATCGATGCGCTCGCGCAGCAGGAGGGCCGGCTGGTCGCGGCCCTCGGGGCCGACTCGTCGGCGCAGGTCGAGGTCGATGGCACGCTGCGCGAAGCGACGGTGGCGCTGAACGCCCGCTCGGGCACCGTCGAGGCTGCGGCGAACCTCGTCTACGACGGGGCGGCGCAGCGCGTGCGGTCGGGCGGGCCCATCACGGTCTCGGGCGATACCGCGAGGCTCATCGGGCTGGCGGCCGGGGCGGAGGCGGCGCTGAAGTCCTCCGCCGGGCTCGACATCACGCGGTGGCCCAGGGCGACGCTGTCGGTCGGGACGCTGCAGTTCGCCCTGCCCAGGGACGGGCGGCTCGACCTCAGGGGGTCGGGGGCGGTGGTGACGATCGCGCTGGGCGAACTGGCGGGGACGGTGCCGGTGCCGGCGGTGCCCACCGCAGCGGGTAACCACGACGCGCAGGACCGCTGGCGGGTCGCGCTCGAACCGGCGGAACTCGAGATCGCGGCCCGCGACCTCGCGGGCGAGATCACGGTGCGGACGGAGACGGGCGTGAGCGTCGACCGCGACCCCGCGGGGCGTCTGGCGGTGAACCTGTCGGTGGCGGACCTTCTTGATGCGTCGGGCCGGCCCCGGACGGACCGGGCCCCCCGGGTGCGCGGGTCGGTCTCCGCGACGGGCGTCGCCCTCGGGATCGTGGAGCCCCTGCTGCAGGGGACGGGCCTGCGCCTGACGCAGGACATCGGGCCCACGCTCGATATCGCGCTGCGCGCCGAGCCCCGGACGGACGGGTCGCAGGGCGTCACGCTCGTCGCGACTGCGGACAAGCTCCGGGCCGAGGGGACGCTGGTCGCGGACGACCGGACGGTGACGCTCGCGGACCAGGGGCTCACGGTGCGCCTGACGGAGACGGGCCCCCTCGTCCGCAGGCTCTCGGGCCCGGCGGACATCAACATCGACTCGGGGGGCGATGTCACGCTCGCGGTCACGCGCTTCCAGGCGCCCTACGCGGCGCTGGTCGGGGGCGACCTCAGCACGCTCGCGATCGACGCCGGCGTGGAACTGAGCGAGACGGTGGGCCGGGCCCGGACGCTCGCGTCGGACCGGTTTGTGGCGGGCGAACGCCGGCGGGTCGCGCTGCGGGGGATGAGGCTCGGGGTGCGGTCGGACGGGCTGGGCTCGGGGGCGCGGGTCTCGGTCGACGGGACCGCCCGGGTCGACAACCGGCCCGCGGGGATGCTCGATGGCGACCTCTTCGTCGCGGGGTTCATCACGCCCGAGGGGGCGATCGTCGCGGGCGTGCCCTCCGCGATGTCGGGGGAGATCGCCCTGCGCGGGGTCTCGGCGGATGTGCTGCAGCCCCTGGTGACCGACGCGGGGATCGACCTCGCCGGCGATGTGGGCGAGACGATCGACCTCCGGATCAACGCCTCGTCGCTCGCGTCGGCCGGCGCCGCCGATGCGCCCACGCGCGTCACGCTCACGCTCGACGCCTCGAGGCTCGACGCGACGGGCGAGTTCGAGATCGCGGGCACGACGCTCCGCACCTTCGGCTCGGGCGTGCGGGTCGAGCACGCGTCGCCCATGGCGACCGGGGCCCGGCTGCTCGGGCTCCTCGAGGGGCCCGAGGCCCTGCGGGTCGAGAACGGGGGCCGGCTCGTCGCGACGCTCACCGACCTCAGCCTGCCCATCGACGCCGCGACGCGGGGGATCGACGCGGACCTGGCCCGGGGCTCCTTCCGGGCGGAACTGGCGAACGCGCGTGTGCTGCGGACCGCGGAGGGCCCGGGGGCGGGGGCGGACCTGTCGATCGGGTCGTTCGTCGTCGATGGCTCGCTGACGCCCGGGCAGGGCGTGCGGGCGACGATCGCGGGGAGCATGACCGGGGCGGGCCAGGCCTTCCGCATCGAGGGCGACGCGTCGGCGCCGAGCATCGCGGGGGATCTCGCACAGACGACCTCGGTCTCGGTGCTCCTTGAGCGGATGCCCACCGCGCTCGCCTCGCTCCTGCCCCTGCCCCAGGAGGCGACGACGGTCGGGACCGTGCCCCTGAGTGTCCTGCTGCAGGATGTCGTGGGCCCCTGGGCCAGCGTGCGCCTGGGCTCCTCGCCCGCCGGCGCCGGGGCCCGGGCGGCGGTGGTGCAGGTCGTCTCCGACGGGGCGGAGCTCACGCTGAACGCGACCGGGGATGGGCTCTTCGAGGCGGGCACGCGGGCTTCGATCTCCGCCCTCGACGGACGGGGCACGATCCGCCTGCGTCCCGCGGGGCTCGCCCGCACGCTCGCAGCAGTCGGCATCGAGGGCGAGAACGGCGCCCCCCCGCCCATCACGCTCGACCGCACCGCGGAGATCGGTCTCATCGCGGGGCTGAACACGCGGGGGGACGGGGTCGATCTCCGTGTGCGGGCCGATCGCGTCGGGCTCAACGGGCTGCAGCAGGCCCTCGGGCTCGCGGGCGATCCGGGGACGGTCGGCGTGGGCTTCGAGGCGGGCGCGAGCGTGCCCACCCTGGCCCTCCTCGGGCCGGGCGATACATCGCACACCCTCACCGCCACGCTGCGGGGCGATGCACGGGACGACCGGGGCTCGCGCGTCGCGTCGGTTGACCTGGAAGGCTCGGCCTCGACGATGGGCCTCACGCCCGATGGCCCGGCCCGGGTCCGGGGCAGCATCGCCGGCGTGCGGTCGGCCTGGCTCGACCGGCTCTTGACCGAGCCCGGGCAGGACACACCCTCCTCGCCCCTGGTCGCGGGGGCCCTGGGGCCGGATGTCTCGGTCGACTTCGAGATGGACGCCACGCTCGCGCAGGGCGGGCTCCAGCGTGCGACCGCGACGCTGACGCCCCGCTCCGAAACGATCGCCACCCAGCGTCCCATCAGGCTCGCCCTGGCGAACGACACCATCACGCTGCCCGAGCCTGTTGAACTCACCTGGCAGATGCCCCAGGCGTGGGCGACCGCCCACCTGGGCGGGACGCTGACGACCGCGGGCGATCGGCCCGGAGCCCCGTCGACCTCGCGGCCCATCGTCTCGTTCATGAACCCCGTCACCTGGACGGTGCGGGCCGACACGCTGCGGTACCCCCTCGACCGCACGCGGGCCGGGGCGGCGAGCCCCGACATCGCCCTGTCGATCGTCGGCACCGCGATGCGGGTCACGCTGGTCGATGGCTCCGAGCGCGTCTACCCGCGCAGCACCATCACCGCACGCACCATCGACGCCGACGCGACGGTCGCGCTGACCGCGGAGGTGGACGCGGGGGGTGGCAACGGTGGCCGGGCCCTGTCGTTCAATGGCCGCGTCTTCGGGCTCGACCCCGCCGCGGCGGCCCGGGGCGTGGAGCCCGCGATCACCGGGCAGGGCGAGGCCCGGGAGCTGCCCAGTGGCCTCCTCGATGCCCTCGCGGGCAGTGGCGGCGGCATCACCCGGCTCGCGGGCAACACGATGCGGGCGACGGTCGAGCTGCAGGACTTCCCGAGGCTCGGGGGCACCGTCAACCTGCGGTCGGACTTCCCCAATGGTTCGGCCCGCTATGAGGGCACGGTGACGAACCCGACGGGCGTCGAGAAGCTGCTGGTCCTCCGCTCGCCCGCGGAGATCCGGCTCGACCGGATCGAGGAGCAGTCGAGCAGCGCGGTGACGACCTTCCTGCCCGCGTTCGGGCGGGTCAGCAAGGACCCCGCCCGCCACGCCCCCGCGCGCCTCGCGGTCCGCCGGCTGGCCCTGCCCTTCTCGGGCGAGATCACCGCGATCGAGGCGGAGGCGACGGTCGACCCGGGCGAGGTCGGCTTCCAGATCGCGGGCGGGCTGGGCCAACTGCTCTCGCTGACGGGCCAGGCGACCGAGGGCACCGCGCTGCAGCGGTTCGAGTCGGTCACGGTCCGCATGAACAACGGGATCGCGACCTACGAGAACTTCAAGCTGCCCATCGGCGAGTTCCGCTTCGAGAGCTCGGGCCGGTTCGACCTTGTCGCCAACACCGAGCAAATCACCCTCTGGGCCCCGCTCGCGGCCCTCGCGACCGAGGGCCTCTCGATCCCGGGCCTGGGCGGCAACCGCCTCATCAACCCCGACGCCCTGGTGCCGATCAACCGGACGGGCCCGATGGCCGGCGACAACCCCTGGAGGCTCGACCTGGCGGGTGCGCGGGGGCA
>DAIQNV010000085.1:0-13373 GCA_036788215.1 Phycisphaerales bacterium
GCGAGTGTGCGCCCGGAGGGCGCTACGGAGCGGGAGAAATGGCTCTAGGGCAGCGCCCGTCGTGAACGACCCGCTCTGGAACCGGCTCCCGCCGGCTGGACCGTTCGTGTCCGAGCGCGGATGACCGTCGATGCGACTGGCATGTCCACCCCGGCACTTCAGCACCCGGAGTTGGCTTTGGCGCAAAGAAAAGGGGCGTGGCCTTCCGGCCACGCCCCGACTCTCTCTTGCCGGGTCTACCCACCGGGCGTCGACCCGTCGTCGGTCACTTCGCGGCGTCGACGATCTCGAGCTGCCGGAGGACGTCGAAGAAGTCGGCGCTGGCGTCGCCGTTCAGGTCGACGCGGGCGTTCAGGACATTCTGCGACGCGTCCGCGGCGAAGTTGGCGGCGATGACCGCGGGCAGGGGCTGCGACTGGATCATGCGGAAGGGCCCGACCAGGCCGGTGAAGGGGGTCAGGTCGTCCTGGGTGATGAATGGGGGGAGGGCGATCGAGTTGAGATCGTCGCCCAGGGACGCCTGGTTGCCACCGATGAAGTTGGAGTTGCCGGTGCCGGCGGGGGAGAAGTTGTTGATGTCGTCGTCGGTGCCGAAGATGCCATCGGGGCCGGGCTCATCGTTGATGGCGGCGACCTGCTGCCCATCCATGTAGAGCTCGTAGCCCTCGCCCACGCCTCCGCCGGTGAACCGGCGGACAACGATCTCGAAGCGCCGCCAGCCGGTCTGCAGGACACCCGGCCCGCTGGAGACGGTGACCTCGTCGAGCCCGTCGTTGGCGCTGGTGTTGATGTGGCCCATGATCTCGTCGCCCATGGTGAACATCGAGAAGCCGAGGGCGTTGCCGCCCGCCTCGAAGAGGCAGTGGTTGCCTTCGAGGTCATCGACATAGAGCCAGAAGAGGACGTGGACCGCGGTGGTGTCGTCGGCGAACTCGAACTTGGGACCGCGGAAGCCCTCGGCGCCGTTCAGCACGAACGCCCGGCGGACGCTGGGGATGGCGGGGTCGTTGACGGGCACGGGCTCGAGCACATTCGCGAAGGGGAACTGGAAGGTGGGCTCCTGTCCGCCGGGGTTGAAGCCGGCGTCGAGGTCCCAGGCGAAGTCGCCCACGAAGGTCTCGTCCATCGCGGGGTCGTTGGTCTGCACGCCGCCCGAGCCGTTGTGCGGGAAGGGGAACTGGAACGGGGTGATCGGCGTGGTGTCGGAGCCGGCGGCGAAGGTGAGGAAATCGAGCTTGTCGTTCTCGTCGACAATGCCGTCACCGTTGAAGTCAGCCCGACGGTCGGCGGCATCGGCATCGGTGATCGCGTCGTAGTTGGCCTTGATCTCGGAGTCGAAGAGATCAAGGTCGTAGAAGCGGTGAATGGCGATGTACCCGTTGAAGTCGGTGAGATCGGCGTTGGCGACCGCGTCTCCGGCGATGCCGGCATCGGGGAAGTCGGGGTCGGTGCCCAGCGTGCCCAGGCCCGCGGGGTTGCCGCCGGTCCAGCGGTAGGTGGCGGAAGGCGTGAACGCCTGCTGGTTCACGAGGTTGCCGTTCAGGTAGGCCTTGACCTGGAAGGAAACCAGGTCGACAACCATGATGGCCTGGTACCACTCAGCAGCCGCGAGCGGCTGGCGGTACTCGTAGTCGATGACATTCTGGTCGGGACCGGCCGGCCCGTCGCTGGCGACCACCGCGTAGACCAGCTCGTCGTCTTGGAGTGCGAACGCGATGCCGCGGTTGGTGCCGCCGATTTCCCAGAGGACATGCGTGCCCGTGAGGTCCTCGGGCTTGAACCAGATCTCGAAGGTGCCGGACTCGCCGGGCTGCGCCTGGTCTTCCCAGGAGAAGGAGGTGCGAACGGTGCCGTTCTCGTTCAGCGTGGTGGCGCGGGCCTCGGGGAACTTGTACGCGCCGGTGATGCCCGGGACCGCGGAGTCGTAGACGGGATGGAGCGCGGGCGGAACAACGGAATCGTTGGCGTCACGCTCGGCCCAGATCCACCGGAGCCCGGCCGGGAATCCCGTGCTGGGCTTCTCCGCGTTCCAGACGTTGTCACCGGGGTATTCGGTCCCGGCGTTCCAGCTATAGAGGTTAAAGCCGTTGATGACCGTCAGAGGCACCTGGGCTTGGGCCAGGGAGGTCATCGCGAAGGACGCCAGGATGGTGCTGACTGTGGGGCTGATACGCGGCTGCATGGGATCCCTCCGCCAGAAAGGTCTCGATCTCGGAAATGGCTGCCTGATCGGCTGGTTCTGTCTCTAGTTAAGCCATTGACAACCCGAATGTACCTCGGTCGGCCGCCCGATGCAAGCGCATTCAACCGGAGTTGGGGTCATGGGGGCAAACCCCGTTCGCACCACCGGTTTAGAGGGCCCTGAACGTGGTTATCAGACAAAAACAGCCGAGCAGCGGTGCGATGCGAGGTCCGGGACGAACAGCGGGGGACCGGCTCCATCCGTTTGGAAAATCGAGGGTTGCGTGATCCGCGAAGAACTTCTAGCACGGGAGAGCCCTCGCCGAGCGCGACCCAGACCGGAGCAGGATTTGAAGATACCGCTTGCATGGCCAAAGAAACCCTGATATCGTTAAACGCATAACCAAGAGCGAAACGGCAGCCGAGGGGGCCGCACCCCCGGATTGGAGCCCGAATCATGACGCACAAACTGGAAAGCGGTTACTCAAGGGATGCTCGTCGGGCGTTCACGCTGATCGAACTGCTGGTGGTGATCGCGATCATTGCGTTGCTGATCGGGATCCTGCTGCCGGCGCTGGGCAAGGCCCGAGAGTCAGGGCGAAAGCTGGTCAGCTCGACGAACCAACGCTCGACCGTCCAGGCCTTCCAGGTCTTCAGCGAGGACAACAAGGGGAACTTCCCCGGCGTGGAGCGTGCCGCGTCGACCTTCGCCGCTGCCTTCACCGATGCGAGCAAGATCGACAACTGGACCATCAGCGGCAGCGGCGCCGGGCGACACGTGCCGGCCCGCTACCTGCTCCTGCTGCAGGGTGACTACACCGTCGGCGAGACGCTGGTGTCGCCGGGCGAGTCGCCCTTCAATCTCGCCGACTTCCGCGTGGCGGACTACACGGTCGACAGCTCCCGCGGGAGCGGCGATCGCCTCGACGGCCCCTGCCGTGTGGACTACCAGAAGGGCGGCTGGGAGCGGAACGGCTTCCGCTACAACTACAACATGCAGACGGTGTTCTACTCCTACGCCCTGCTCGACCTGTTCAACCAGGACGGCGCCCGGCCGGTGTTCCAGCCCCTGGTCCGGTCGTGGTCCAACCAGGCGACCTCGATGTCGGCCATCATGTCCGATCGCCTGCTGTTCCGCACCGAGCAGCAGTACATCGACCACAACAGCGCGTCCACCAAAGAGGCGAAAGACGCCCTGCGCCAGAGCCTCTGGGTCAAGGGTCGCGGCGGGTGGGAGGGCCACGTCGCCTACGGGGACGGGCATGTCGAGTGGGCCACCAGCTCGATCCTGAACGTCACCAGCTATGGCGGCTACTTCAACGAGGGCAACAACAACGCCAACAGCAACAACCAGAACGCCGATATCGACCGCTCCGGCGACGACATCTTCTCGATCAACTCGGGCTACGGGGAACAGACCCGGGACGCGGGCATGGTCGTGGGCTGGGGCAGCCAGACCTTCCGCCACGGCAGCGCCCAGAACATCCGCTGAGCGGAAACACCCTGGCGTTCCGCCGGATCAGAGCATCCCTGCGAGGGGCCGCCGAAACGCGGCCCTCGCTCTTTTGGCCCTCGGACACGGAAAGGGTTCGGTCCTTTCGGTCCCGAGAACCGATTCGGTCCGTCAAGCGTGAAACCCGCCCCGCGCGGGCCCCGAACTGTCCGATACACCGTGCCCCGTCGCGACCTTGCCCCGGAGTCTTCGATGAAATCGAACCGTTCCACTCAGCGTTCCGTGATCCCGACCACGCCGCCCGCGGCCCTCGTCGCGATGCTCGCAGGCGGGCTCCTGAGTCCCCTCGTCCTCGCGCAGAGCGACACGAACATCGGGCGGTACCGCTTCGCCTCGGGCAGTTCCGCGGACAGCACCGCGGTCGCGACCTTCGCCCTCGACGGGAAGCTCGGTCCCGAGAACCGCTGGGTCACGGGCACGCGGGGCCGGCACCGCCTGAATATCTTCTTCGATCGCCCGACCGAGATCGGCAGCGTCCACGTCTACTCGGGCGGCGAGCGTGACGGCCCGGCGGACACGATGAACATCCAGTACCTGAACGCGAACGGCGTGCTCGTCGATGTGCCCGGGGCCTCGGTCAACGGGAACACCGAGTGGTTCCGCGCGTTCGAGTTCGCGTCCCCGGTGACGACGACGCAGATCCAACTCTTCATCAACGACAACACCGCGACGATCCAGGAGGTCGCGATCTTCCCGCCCGAGGCTTCGCCCGCCCCGATGGGCGCGGGCGTGAACGCCCATCTCGCCCGCCAGCACCGCATCCCCTTCACGACCGCGAGTTCGACCGTGAACGGGAGCTCGCGCCGCGCGGTAGTGGACGGGTTCGTCAACGACACCGACTACTGGCAGGGTTCCGCGAGCGGGAATCAGTGGATCGCGCTCGATATCCGTGACCCGGACGAGACCACCCCCGTCTCGGTGCGAGCCACCACGACGCCCGTCGAGATCGGCTCGGTGCATCTGTACAGCGGGCTGGAGAGCGGCGCTGCGCCGATTGCGCGTGGTCGATTCCAGACGCTCGATGAGAACTCGGGCGTCTGGCTCGATGTCCCCGGGGGCAGCTTCTCCAACAACACGCTGCGCGAGCTGGAGGTCATGTTCGACGCGCCGGTCACGACGCCGACGCTCCGGCTGCTCGTGCAGGACGCGGGCGGGATCGTCCGCGAGATCGTGCCCCTGCCGCCGAACGATGGGCAGGGCTGGCCGATCGGCACCGGCGTGATCGTGGGCGAGGCGACCGACGCGCTCGCGTACGGTGACCGCTACCACTCGATCGAGCTCTCGGCTTCCGGGCTGTCACTGACGAGCGAGAACGGCGGCGAAGCGGTGCTCCGCCCGTCGACCTCGATGCTCCCGCAGCACTACCAGGTGCTGTTGAATGTCGGGACCGACACCTATCGCATCCGCAGCCGGATGACCGGCGACTGCCTCGAGCCGCAGGACGGCTCGCTCGCGCCCGACGCCCCGGTCGTCGAGGCGGAGTATCGCGGGCTGCCGACCCAGCGTTGGCGGATGGAATCGGTCGCCGGCGGCGTGCGGTTCGTGAACGCAGCGTCGGGGCACATCCTCTCGGCGGCAACGCTCGACGATGGCTCGGGCCTGATGCAGCGGGACAGCGTTGGCTCGGGGCAGGCGTGGGTGCTGACCGAGCGCGACCACGCGGTGAAGAAGGGCCAGGGCGGGTACCCGCAGCTCGGGGACAAGTTCGAGAGCGAGTGGGCCTACAACTGGGGCCCGAACGACAACTTCCCCGAAACGATCGAGTTCTGGCCCATGCAGTGGGGGAGCTTCAACTGGTCGCAGCGGCCCTCGCTCTTGCCGGAGTACCTCCGCAACGGCGAGGCGATCGTGCTCATGGGCTACAACGAGCCCGACAAAACCGACCAGGCGAACATGCCCGTTTCGACCGCCGCCGCGATGTGGCCCCGGCTCGAAGCGATGAACATGCCGCTGCTCGGCCCTGCCGTCGCGGGGCACCCGGCGAACAGCCCCTGGATCCAGGATTTCATGGCGGAGGCCGCGGCGAAAGAGCTTCGGCTCGACTACGTCGGCATGCACGCGTACCCGGGCCCGAACGTGAACTCGTTCATCCAGCGGATCACGGACGCGCACAACGCCTGGGGCCGCGATGTCGTCGTCAGCGAGTTCTCCGTTGTCGATTGGAACGATACCAACAGCTGGGACAACGACGCGGTTTACAATTTCTTCCTCGAGGTGCTCTGGCGGATGGAGAAGCTGCCGTACGTGCACCGCTACGCGGTCTTCACCTTCGTTGATGACCCGTCCAACCCGATCTCCGACAACCGGGGCGAGATGCTCGAGTCCGATGGCGTGACGCTCACGCCTGAGGGCCGGTACTACGCCGCGTGGGACGCGGACACCCATGTCCGCACCGACACGCCCTACCACCTGCACAACCGGGGCTCGAAGAAGCGGATCGGGATGACGGTGGGGGCGCCCGACGCCGACGCGGTCGTGTTGGGAAACAGGACCAACGCCGCCGACCGCTTCCAGTGGCGGCTCATCCCCACCGCGACGCCCGGGCTGTACAGCATCGAGTCGGTCGAGGACGGGCGGGTCCTGGTCTACGCGAGCGGGGGGCTGCAGTTGCAGCCGCCCGGCGCCCCCGCGCCGATCGCGGAGTTTGAGATCGTCGAGATCGAGCATGGCTGGTTCGCCATCCAGGAGCCCGGGCTCGATCGCCGGCTCAGCAGCAGCGCGTCGCAGGTGTCGCTCGCCGCCGCCGGCACGACTTCGGACAACGTCCGCTGGCGGTTCGTGCCGGTCTTCGAGGCCCCCCCGGGGCCCCCGCGTGGCGGTTCGGCCAACGCGATCGGGGCGGGCGAGGTCGCGCTCGCCTGGGCCACGCACGGCTTCCGCGATCTCTTCGGGTTCAACATCTACCGGAGCGGCCCGTCCGGAGGCCCGTCCCAGCTCATCGCCAGCAACGTCATGACCGAGTCGTTCGTCGACGCGGTCCCGGAGCCCGGCACCTATGTGTACACCGTGACCGCGAACGGGGACACCGGCGAATCGGACGCGTCGCCGCTCGGTACCGTGAACGTTGACACCTGCCCGGCCGACTTTAACGCCGACTTCGCGGTCGATGGAGACGATGTGCTGGCGGCGATCACAGCGATCAACGCCGGGCTCGATTACGACGGGAACGGCGTCGCCGACTTCTTCGACACGCTCGCGTTCCTCCGGGTGTTCGACGAGGGCTGCCCTGGGAACTGATCGAGACCGCGGCGTTCCGGGACAGAGGGAACACGGATCAACAGCGAGCGGCGCTGCCTACGGGTAGCGCCGTTCTTGTGCGCGGGTGTCGACCTCCATGCGGTGCTTCTGGATCTGGTTCCGCTCCCACCGCTCGCCCTCGCTCCAGCCCGGGGTGGCGAGCTCCGCTTCCCACGCCTCGAGGTGCGCTGACAGTTCGGCGAGCTTGTCCGGTCGCCGGTCCGCCAGGTTCGTCCGCTCGCCCGGGTCCTCGGCGAGATCGAATAGGAGCGTCGGGTTGCCCTCCGAGCGGATGAGTTTCCAGTCGCCCGCCCGCACCGCCGCCGCCACGCCCCGGCGCCAGAAGAGGACCTCGTGCGGCGCACCCTCCGCCCGCCCGGTGACGAAGGGCACGAGGTCGACCCCGTCGAGCGAGCCCCGGTCGCCCGGGGCGTTCGCCGCTGCGACTGACGTCGCGAGGATGTCGAGCGCCGAGACGGGCTCGCCGAAGCTCTGCCCGCCTTCGACCCGTGCGGGCCAGCGCATCGCGAAGGGCACGCGGATGCCCCCTTCCCACTTCGAGCCCTTCATCCCGCGGTAGGGGCCGTTGTCGCTCCCGTTGTTCGTCGCGCCGCCATTGTCGTTGATGAAGAAGACCAGCGTGTTGTCCGCCTCGCCGGTCTCCTCGAGCGCCGCCAGGATCTCGCCAACCGATCGGTCGAGGGAGCGCGTCATCGCGGCGAAGGTCAGACGGCGCTCGGAGGTGCCCTCGGGGTAGTGGGCCCGGGCCCAGGCCAGGTCGTCCGCGAGCGCATCCATAGGCGTGTGCGGAGCGGTGTACGCAACGTACGCCATGAAGGGCGCGCCCTCGGCGCTCGCCCGCCGGATGAAGTCGCCCGCGCGGTCGCCGATCCAGTCGGTCACATAAAGATCGGCCGGCTCGTCGATCCGCGACCGCCCGTCGACCAGCCGGAGGATCGAGTCCTCGTCGCCCATCGCGAAGTAGCTCCGCGAGCCGGCGAGCAAGCCGTGGAACTCGTCGAACCCCTGGTCAAGGGGCTGCAGACCCTCGACCGAACCGATATGCCACTTGCCGAAGGCGGCGGTCCGATAGCCCGCATCGCGGAGCCACTCCGCGATGGTCCGCTCCGACGCCGGCGTGCCGAGCCCCGCCGCCTCCTGGTCGCCCCCCATGTTGAACTCATGCCCGAATCGCTGCTGGTAGCGCCCGGTGAGCAGGCCCGCCCGGGAGGGGCTGCAGACCGACGCGGTCACATATCCATCGGTGAATCGGACCCCTTCATCCGCGATGCGGTCGATGGCAGGCGTCGGCACGTCGCCCTGGGCGGCGAACCCGATATCCGTGTACCCAGCGTCGTCGGTGATGATGACCAGGACGTTCGGGCGTTCGGGCCCTGCACACCCTCCGAGGAGGATCAGCAGCCCGGCGAGCAGGCCCATGCTTCTGATATCCATGCGATGTTGCCCTTCCGTGCGTGGCTCGGCGATCCCAGTTGGTTTGGGGATGAGGCGTACCCGATTCAGGGTCCATGGATCTCCAGCCCGCCATCGGGCTCGGATGCCTCCGGACCCCCGGAAACCACGAAGATACCGGAACTGTGGAACGGGATGGGCTTGGTTAAACGCTTCTTTTCGCAGAAATGGCTATTTTTGCACCAAGGCGCTTGGACACGCTCCCCGATCCAGTACAATGACTGAAGCGTTTACGCGGCGGACCCATGAGAGACAGAGATTGACGCCCGCCGCACAGTACAGACCAAGCACAAGCCGGCCCGACCGGCCGCAGACCCGGAGGGGTGAACCATGACCCGCACGACCATCGCTCTCGCAACGCTGCTCGCCGCCGGTGCCGCCGTCCACGCGCAGTCCGCGTCGGTTTCGGCCTCCGCCAGTTCGACGAATGTCGCCCCGGGCGCCAGCGTCACCATCACGCTCAGCGCCGACTGGGACGCCCCCGGCGCCGTAGCCGGCATCTTCGGCGCCCCCGGCTTCTACGGCTTCGGCGGTGATGTCACCGTCTCGGGTGCCGCCGCTGCTGGCGCGTCCGCGAGCGTGCCGGTGATCAACGCCAGCCTGACCTCGGGCGCGACCGCCAGCGCCGGCTCGTCGCCCGACGTGGCCCGTGCCGCCGCCGGTCGCGGCCTCCTGGGCGGCCTCAGCGCCGATCCGGTCGACCTGCTTACGCTGAACCTCACGATCGACTCGGGCGCCGCTCTCGGCCAGACCGTAACCGTCGATTTCGCCGGCGCGGTCGTCCTGAACCTGGGTGACAGCCTCGTGACCTTCTCGACCGACCCGGGTGCGAACCAGCAGGCCCTCTCGACCAGCTCGGTGACGCTGACCGTGGGCGCCGGCGGCTGCAACCCCGCCGACCTCGCCGCCCCCTTTGGCCAGCTGACCTTCGCCGACATCTCGGCCTTCCTCGGTGCGTTCAGCAACAGCAACCCCGCCGCCGACTTGGCCCCCCCCTTCGGCAGCTACACCTTCGCCGACATCTCGGCCTTCCTCGGTGCGTTCAGCGCCGGCTGCCCGTAATCGGGAGCGATTGACCTGAACATCCAAGACCCCGGTGTGCCGCAGGCTCGCCGGGGTTTTTTCGTTTTTCATCGCCTCGCCCGCAAGGGTCTACAGCAGCGTGATCAGGAACGCGGTGAGCGCCGCCACCGCGATCGCCAGAGCCAGCGGAACGAAGTTCAGCCGAAGCATGGTCGCGATGGGATCGTCGCGTGTACCGGGCGGCGCGACGGTGCCCGGTTCGCCCCTGTCCGGTTGCGATCCGCGACCGGTCAACCCCAGCACCGCAGCGACCGCTACAAGGTTGTGCACGCACACCATGTTGCCGATCGCGGCGCCGATGGCCTGCAAGGCGAGAATGCGCGAGGTCTCAAGCCCGAGTCGGCCCGCGATCTCCGCCTGCACCGCGCCGAAGGTCAGGTTCGACACCGTCGCGGAGCCCGAGAAGAACGAGCCCAACGCCCCCACCAAGGGCGCGCCGAGGAACCACAGCGAGGCGTGCACCGCGCCGACTCCATCCGCGAGCGCCCGGCCGATCAGCACGACCGGTGCGCCGTCCCCTCCGTGCATCATCAGCTTGACGAACACCAGCGCTCCCGCGAGCGCCACCGCAGCGACGCCCAGGCTCCTGGCGCTCCCGCCCAGAACCCCCGCTGTGCGGCGCATCGACATCCCCAGCAGCCGGGCGGACACGAGCGACACGAGCAGGAACGGGATCACGAAGGGCACGTAGAGCACCGGCATCCGCCAGGACAGGCCAGTCCCGAGGATGTCGTTCAGCCCGACCACGACCGCCGCGGAGACCACGACGGTGCCTAATGGGCCGAGGTCCAGCGACAGCGCGGGCGACGATGCGTTCAGCAGGTCCCGCAGGCCCAGGGGCTCGATCCGCGTGATCGCCAGCAGCACGACCGTCGCGACCAGCGGGAAAGCGGCCCGCCAAAGCGGGAGCCCCGCCCCGCTCTCGCCCTTGCTCGCCCCCGGGGTTGCCGCCCCGCCCCGCTCGAAGCCATCGCCCTCGCTCGGGCGCACGATGCGCCCCGCCGCGAACGCCGCCACCAGCCCGACCGCGCCGCCCACGATCGACGGGAACTCCGCGCTCACCCCAGCGACCAACAGCGATGGCCCCACGGTGCACGCGACTACCAACGCGATCGGCAACGCCCGGGCCCGCAGCGCCGACCACGGGAACAGCATCGCGAGCGCCGAAGCGACCACCACCGGCGCCACGGCGCACTGCAGCACCGCGCCCCCGACGCGCACAGACTGCACTTCCGCCTCGCCCAGACCCAGTTCGCCCAGCCCGAACCAGATGGGCGTGCCCACCGCACCGAAGACGACGGGCACCGTATTCATGACCAGGCAAGCCGCCGCGGCTCGCACCGCGGGGAACCCCATCCCTACCAGCAGCGGCGCCGCCAGGGCCGCGGGGGTGCCGAACCCGCTCAGCCCCTCGACGAGGTAGGAGAAAGACCACGCGATCAGCAGCACGCGCATCACGGGGTCGGGCGCCGAACGCTCGAGGCGGGCGGTGATCACCCCCATCGCGCCCGACACCGAGAGCACGCGAAACAGCACCACCGCGCCGAACACGATCGCCAGGGGCATCAGCGAGGTCAGCAGCCCCTCGATCACGCGAGCCGCCAGCACCACGCCCCCTGTGCCGGACCCGCTCATCCACAGCATCTGCAGCAGCAACGCGGCCCCCGCGGCACCCGGCAGCGCGATCGCCGCGGGGAGGGGCAGCCCCACCCGGGGCAGGCGCACCGTCATCGCGAAGACCAGGCCGACGATCGGGAGCGAGGCGAAGAGAGCGTCCACAGCGAGCGCCCCGAATCAGCCCGGCCCCTCGGCCAGACCCGGGATGACGTTCGCCACCGGCACGCGGCCATCCCGCTCGATCGAGGCCAGGTTCTCGATCGTCGTGGCCGCGATCGCGTCCAGCGCCTCCCGGGTGAAGAAAGCCTGATGCGAGGTGATGAGCACGTTCGAGAAGGTCATCAGCCTCGCGAAGGTATCGTCTTGCAGGATCGACGCCGAGCGGTCCTCGAAGAAGAGCGACTCCTCCTCCTCGTACACATCGAGCCCCACCCCCGCGAAGTGCTCGTCCTTCAACGCCCGGATCAGCGCCCGCGTATCGAGCACCGCCCCCCGCGCGGTGTTGATCAGGTAGCCCCCCCGGGGCATCAGCGCGATCGTCTCCGCGTTGATCAGGTGGCGCGTCTGCTCGTTCAGGGGGCAGGTCAGGCACACCACCGTCGACTCCGGCAGCGCACGCTCCAGGGGCAGATACTCCACCCCGAGCCCACGGAGCTCCGCCGACTCATTCGGGTCCACCGCGATCACACGGCACCCGAACCCAAGCAGGATCCGCGCCAGCACGCTCCCGATCGCCCCCGCGCCCACCACCGTCGCGGTCTTGCCGAAGAGGTCCGAGCCCAGCAGCCCATCAAGCGAAAAGTTCTGCTCCCGCACCCGGGCGTGCGCCCGATGGATCTTGCGGTTCACCGCCAGCAGCAGGCCGATCGTGTGCTCCGCCACCGCATGGGGCGAGTACGCCGGCACCCGCCCGATGCGGAAGCCCAGCTCCCGCGCCGCCCCGAGGTCAAGGTTGTTGAACCCCGCGCACCGCAGCCCCACCGACCGGCACCCCAGCTCCGCCAAAGCCGAGAGCGTCTCCCGCCCGAGGTCGTCGTTCGTGAAGACGCACACCCCGTCGTGCTCCGCCGCCAGGGAAGCCGACCGCGCCGTCAGCCGGGGCCCCGTCAGGCTCCCCGAAGCCAGCCCGTCCAGGAAGTCCAGCCGGTGCGGAGACCCCGCCCGCTCGTTGGCCTCCGCCAGGGAACGCCGGTCATAGGGACGAGCCGAAAAGACAGCCACATGCATCGATGATCCCCCCGGGCGGCCGGCACCACGCCGGCACAGGTTCACCATCGTATGGCCGGGCTACCAACAAAACGCCGGGCAACGCACCCATCCGTACGCCATCAGGGCGTGCTCTTCAGGAGATCCCCGAAGTAGTTCCGCAGCGTGTCCAGCTTGGGCCGCGCCACGCCCCGGATGTAGGGCTGATTCGGGTTCCGGGCCGCGTAGTCCTGGTGGTACTCCTCGGCCCGGGCATAGTTCTCCAGGGGCTCCAGCGTCGTCACGATCGGATCGTCATACGCCCCCTTCGCGGCGAGCCCGGCGATAAACGCCTTCGCCGCCCGCTTCTGGGTCTCGTTCGCGTAGAAGATCGCGCTCCGGTAGTGCGTGCCGACATCGTTCCCCTGCCGGTTCAGCGTCGTCGGGTCGTGCGTCGCGAAGTGCACCTCCAGCAGCTTCTCGTACGAGATCACCCGAGGGTCGTACACGATCCGGATGCTCTCGGCGTGCCCCGTCTTCCCCGTCACCACCGCCTCGTACCTCGCCGGCCCATCGCCACCCGCATACCCGGCCTCGACATAGTGAACGCCCTTGAGCTGCTCAAAGACCGCCTCCGTGCACCAGAAGCACCCACCCGCGAAGACCGCCTCGCTCACCTCCGCCAGCGTCGCCACATCGTCCGACGCGGTGAACACCAGCGACTCCGAGTTCACGCAGTACCGCCGCCCCGTCGGCGCCGGCCCATCGCCAAAGACATGCCCCAGGTGCCCATCGCACCGCGCACACACGATCTCGGTCCGCACCATCCCGTACGACCGGTCCTCATGCTCCAGCACATTCTCCTTGGCGACGGGCGAGAAGAAGCTGGGCCAGCCCGTCCCCGAGGTGAATTTCGTGCCCGATGCGAACAAAGGCAACCTGCACCCCGCGCAGCTGTACAGGCCCTCTGTCTTGTTGTCGAGCAGCGTCCCGCAGAACGCCGGCTCCGTCCCATCGTTCCGCAGAATCCGGAACTGCTCCTCCGTCAGCCTGTCCCGCCACTCCGCCTCCGTCAGACGCACCG
>DAIQNV010000086.1:0-13109 GCA_036788215.1 Phycisphaerales bacterium
CCCCCGTTTCCGCCCCCCCCTCACCCCATCCCCCCCCCACCCCGCCCCACTCACCCCACCCCGGCCAGCACCACCTCAAAGGCCGCCCCGTTCAGACCCGCCTCCCGCGCCCACGCCGGCGGGTCGATCACCCGGAGCCTCCCGCCCCCCGCCCGGGCCAGTTCCCGCGCCAAGGCCAGCCCCAGCCCCGATCCGCCCCCCTCCGACCCCACGAACGCTCTGAGCACCCGCTTCCGACGCCCCTTGGGCACCCCCGGGCCGTCATCCGCGACGACCAGCCGCACCCGGTCCCCTTCGCCCTCGCCGAACAGGCCCACCGTCCCCCCACCGCCCTCGCGCGCCCCGTGGCGTGCCGCGTTCTCGAGGAGGTTCACCAGCACCCGCACCAGCGCCGCCTGGTCGAGCCTGACCCGCCTCCCCCGGACCGCGTCCGCGTCGAGCACCAGTTCCATCCCCCGCGACGCGAGCAGGGGACCCGCGGTCCGCACCGCCTCCGCCACCGCATCCCCGACGACCGCCCCCCGCGCCGGGTCCGAAGCGGTCGTTGACAGGCGCGCGTACGCCAGCACGCTCTCCACCACCGAAACCAGGCGGTCCGCGTCCGCCCGCACCGCTTCCACCCGCCGGGCCCGTGCCTCGGGCTCCTCGGAGCGGGCCAGCAACTCCGTGTGCAGGCGCAGACCGGTCAGGGGCGTCCGCAGTTCGTGGGTCACCGCGGTCACGAACCGCCACCGCTGCTCCGCCAGCCTGCGGGAGACCCACAGCACCACGCCGATCGCCAGGAGCGCCACCAGCGCCCCGACCCAGGTCGCCATGAGAGCCGCCCCGGTCGGGCCGGTCAGTCCGCCCAGGAGCCCACCCAGCAGCCCGGTCGACACCGGGGCCACGACCGGCGCCACCGCCCGCACCGGGATCGTCGCGAGCTCGTCCGCCCCGCTCGCCCGGCCCCCGCTTTCGCTCCCGCGCTCGCCCCCGCGCTCGATGAGGGGCTCCAGCACCAGCCCGGGCACCAGGCCCGCCGCCTCCGCCAGGAGACTCCCGCGGAGCCTGGGCCAGTCGACCCACACGATCTGCGCCCGCACCGCGCCGCGGTCCTCATCGTCCCCGTACCGCACCCCCCGTACGAGGGCCAGCTCCGCCGAATCCGCATCGCCCAGGCCGCCCAGGCCGCCCAGCCAGAACGGGCGGAACGCCCCGATCACCAGCCCCTCCGCCCCGCTCGCCTCGCGCCCGAGGAACACGGGCGCGCTCGCCAACTCCGCCTCCGAGCCCAGCACCGCCCCCGACCCATCTTCCGCTCCACCCGGCTCCGCCGGCGCGTACACCTGCGACAACGCCCGCGATGCGGCTCGCCGGCGCGTCGCCAGCTCCCCCTCGGGCTCGTGCGCCCCGCCCGCGTCCTTAGCGGCCTGGGGCTCATCCAGCGCGATCGCTGCAGCCCGCACCAGCCCGGGCTCCAGGCTCGCCTGCGCCACCGCCCGGACCCGCGCCGGATCGATCAGTTCCGCCAGGCGGTCCCCGAGCCGGCGGGCCCGCTGCGCCGATGCCGACCCCGGGCGCCCCTCCGCGCCCTCCGCTCCGGGCACCGTCAGCGTTCCATCGGGCTCGACCTGCGCGTGCAGGCGGATCGGGTCCACCGACTCGAGCGCCCCGCCCCCATCCCCACCCACCCCACCCGCGCCGCTGGCCAAAGGCGACACCGCCACCGCCCGCGCCCCCTCCACGTCCCACGCCCTCGCGTACGGCGCATCCGCCGCGTGCCTGGGCAGGTAGTGGTAGTAGGGCCTCACCGACTCGCGTGCGAGCAGGGGCACCACCAGCGAGTCCATCCGCCACAGCGCCAGGCGCAGGCGCTCCTCCGCCCGGGCCTCCGCTTCCGCCTGCGCCTGCGCCCGCTCCACCGACGCGAGCCTCCAAGACGCCCACGCCAATCCCTCGATCACGAGCAGCGCCGCCAGGGCGTAGACCGCCCAGGGCACCCACCCCCCCCACCCACGCCTGCGCGACGCCAGCAGGCTCATGCGTCCGCCCCGCCCGCCGTTGCCGCCCCGTCCGTGACGATCATGTACCCCCGCCCCCGCACCGTCTTCACCACCTCGGGATTGCTCGCGTCGTCCCCCAGGTGCTCGCGCAGGCGCGCGATCGCCATGTCCACCGTGCGGCTCGCCACACCGCGCGGGTCCAGCCCCCACACGCGCCTCAGCAGCTCATCCCGCCCGACCGGCCTCCCCGCGTGCGCCAAGAGGTAGCCCAGGACCTCCGCCTCCCGCTGCGCCAGGGTCGCGACCCCGCCCCCGGGCAGCGTGACCTCCCGCCTATCCAGGTCCACCGTCCGACCCGCGAAGGACACCACCCCCGCGGTCTGCGGGCGCTCGCTCGACCGGCGCAACACCGCCTCCACCCGCGCCAGCAGTTCCGCCACCCCGAAGGGCTTCACCACATAGTCGTCCGCCCCGAGCCTCAGCCCCCGCACCCGGTCCTCGGGCTCACCCAGAGCCGTCAGGCAGATCACGGGCAGGCCCGGCCGGGCCTTGCGGATCTGCCCCAGGACCTCCAGCCCGTCCATCCCGGGCAGCATCAGGTCGAGCAGCACGAGGTCCACCGAAGCGGACAACGCCACATCCAGCCCCGCCCGCCCATCCGACGCCTCGAGCGCCGTGTACCCGGAAGCGGACAGCGCATCGACCACCCCCCGCCTGATCGACGGCTCATCCTCCACGATCAACACACGGGCCAGGGCCATAGCTCACCAGAGCGTACGAGAACCCACCTCAACCGCAACACCCCACCCAAGCATCGTGACACGAGAGTGACCCAACAACCCCGGTGCCACTGACCCGGCTCTGGGGGTCAGTGCTCCCCATCCCCCACCCCGAGCCCAACACCCCGATGGCCAATGGCTGATGGCCGATCCCCACCTAGCCGGGAGGCGCCAAAGGCTTCGACCACGCGATGTCCTTGTCCTTGTGCAAGACACCCGCCGACTGCTTCACGCACCGACGGCACGCCAGCTTCGCCTCATCACCCTCAAAGACCGGGCTCCGCCAGTGGGGCTCCTCCCGCCCCTCCTCACGGCACAGGACGCACGCCTCCCCCGCCCCGGGCTCGTCGTAGACCTTGTAGATCATCAGTTCCGCGTACGCGATCGAGAGACAGTTCCCGCAGATGCACGACCCCCGGTGACCCTCGACCATGGGCCGCCGGTCGGTCCACTGCTGGCCGCAGAAGTCGCAGAGGATGTCCTCCATCGCCATCGAATCGGGATCGGCGCCGGGTCTGTGCATGGTGCATTGTTGGAGCGAGCCAAGGGTGCCGTGGAGACATCGCGCAGCGATTTCTCCACGAAGAACCAAACCGGCTCGCACCGATCGTGGAGAAGGCTGCGCCGTCTCCACGGCACCCCCATCTGGCCCTTTGGACCTTTGGCCCTTTGCGATTTGGCTCTTTGCCTACGCACTCACCAACTGATGCTCCGCGATCCGCCGGTACACATCGCAGCGCTCCAAAAGCTCCGAGTGGACCCCCTGATCCACCACCCGCCCCTTGTCGAGCACCACGATCCGGTCCGCGTTGACAACCGTGCTGAGGCGGTGCGCCACCACCAGCGTCGTCCGCCCGCTCGCGAACTCCGCCAGCGCCTCGGTGATCCGCGCCTCACTCTCCGCATCGATCATGCTCGTCGCTTCATCAAGAAGCAGGATCGCCGGATCGCGCAGGATCGCCCGCGCGATCGCCAGGCGCTGGCGCTGCCCGCCCGAGAGCGTCAGCCCGCGCTCGCCCACCTGAGCGTCGTACCCGCCCTTGGCCTCGATGAACTCCTCCGCCCGCGCCCGCCTCGCAGCGTCGATCACCTGCTCCATCGTCGCCCCGGGCATCCCGTACGCGATGTTGTCCGCGATCGTCCCGCGGAAGACCACCGTCTCCTGCGTCACCACCGCGATCTGCCGGCGCAGCGACCGCACCGTCACCCGCCGGATGTCCTTGCCATCAATGAGCACCCGCCCACCGCCACGGGGCCGATCCAGCGCCTCATCAGGATCAAACAGCCGCGGCACCAGCCCGAGCAGCGTCGTCTTGCCCGAGCCGTTCGGCCCGACGACCGCCACCGTCTCCCCGTGCCGGATGGTCAGTTCGACCTCGTCGAGCGCCGGCTGATCCGTCCCCGGATAGGTGAAGACCACCCCGTCGAACCGGATCGTCTCGTGGTGCCTGGGCAACCGGGGCAGGTCCCGCTCCCGCCCGGGCTCCACCGGCTCCGAGAGCTGCGCCTGGATCCGCTGCGCCGCGGCGGTCGACTGCTGCACATCGTTCACGATCCCGGTGAGGGGCCGCAGACTCGCCCCCGCGACGCCCAGGGCCGCCAGCACCACCAGCATCCGCGAGGGGTCCAGTTCCCCGTCCTGGATCGCCTTCACCGCGATCAGCGCGAGTATCCCGAAGCTGAAGAGCGCCATGATCTCGACCAGCGGGCTCGACAGGCTCCGCGCCGTCCGCATCCTGAGCAGCTGCCTCAGCACCTCGCGGTTCGTCCGCGCGAAGCGCCCGGTCTCGCGCCGCTCCGTCGTGTGCACCTTCACCACACGCAGGCCCTGCAGGGACTCGGTCGCCGCGTCGTAGAGCCCCGCCTGGCTCTCAAGAGCACTCCGGCTCGCACGCCGGATCCTCTTGCCCAGCTTCCTGATCACCGTGTACAGGATCGGGGCCACCACCAGCGTCACCGCGGTCAGCCGCCACTCCAGGATGAACGCGGCGCAGAACGCGACCACACCCTTCGACACCTGCGCCACGCCCCGGCTCACCAGCGCCACGAACCCCGCGCCGAGCGCCTGCGGGTCGTTCACGATCCGGCTCGTCGCGTCCGAGGTCCCGAGCGCGACCACCCGGCGCAGGGGCATGAACAGCACGCGCTGGAAGAGGTCGCGCCGGATCCCCGCGATCGTCCGCTCCACCAGCGTCAGCGACAGGTACAGATGCCCGAAGTTCGCCGCCCCGCCGATCAGCGTCAGCAGCCCCACCACGACGATCACCGTCACCACCGCGTCGAACTCACCGGTCGGCAGCACCTCGATCACGCCCTGTGGGATATCCACCGGGCTCTGCTCGTTGAACTCAGCCGCCAGCTCCGCGAGCGTCTGCCCCTGCCCCACGATCGCGTCCACCACCGGCACCATCGCCAGGAGCCCCGCCCCAAGGCCCGCGGCGCTGACGACCGCCATCACCATCGCCAGCGCGAGCGTCCGCGGCTCGCGGAGCATCCGCCGGGCAAGGGTCCAGAAGGCGTCCATGAGCCCGCAGGGTACGCCGCCCGCATCCCACCCGCGCCCCACCCACGCCCCACCAACGTCCCCACCCAAGTCCCCACCCGCCGACCCATCCCCGACCGATCAAAGGGTGCCGTGGAGACATCGCGCAACGATTTCTCCACGACGGCCCCCAAGGGCTCGTGGAGAAAGGTGCTCCGTCTCCACGCCACCCGCCCGTGGCCACCTGGCCATTTTCAGCTTTGGCCATGTGCCCGCGCAGCGGCCCCCCCACCCCCTCACCCCGACGCGTCCCGGCGCCCCTTCTCTCGCAGCTGCTGCTGCACCACCGACCGCCGACGCTCGAAGAACTCGCGCCATGCCGGGTCCGCGTCGTACAGCAGCGCCGCCTTCAGGCGATCGAGGTCCTTCTCCGTTGCTCGCCCCACCGCGTCGCCCGCCGCCGCCGCCCCGCGGAGCGCGGGCACGTAGGTCGGGCTGATCACCAGCGCCCGGTCGAAGTGGTCGAGCGCATCGTCCGCCCAGCCAGCGCGGTAGAACGCGATCCCCATGTTCGTCATGGGCCTCGGGTCCGTCGGCTCGAGCTCCGCGGCACGACGGAAGGCGCTGACCGCGCCCGCGTAGTTCTGCTGATCCATCAGCAGCACGCCCAGGTTGTTCCAGTTCGCGACCGTCCCGCTGGTGTTCACCGACTCCTGGTACAGCTCGATCGCCCGCAGGATCTCGCCCGACGACTCCGCACGCTCCGCACGCTCCGCCAGCGCGTTCGCCTCGGTCAGGCGCTGCGCGGGCGGCGGGGCCACCCGGCGCGGCGAGCCGCACCCGCCCGCGACACCGACCAGCGCCCCGGCCAGCGACACCACAGCGACGCACCCCAACGACCGTCCCAAGCTCGATCTCATCGTCGCTCCCATCAAGGCGTCCGCTCGTACCGCTCGAAGCCCACCTCAAAGCGCCACTCCCGGTTCGCACGGGGGGTGATCGCGAGCCGCGAGACCTTCATCCCGCTGATCGTCTCCGTCACCCGGCGCACCCAGTCCATCGGCTCCGCGAGCGTCGGGTGCCGGATGTCGTAGCTCACACTCTTGCGGACGATCCCGCCGGGCAGGTTCTCCCGGTTCTCGCGGAAGCCCAGGTCGCCCTGGATGCCGGCCGCCCGCGCCAGGCTCTCGATCTGGCTCAACAGGTTCTCCGCGCGGGGCAGCTCCGGACCCGTCGAGCGCAGTCGCTCCACGACCTCGAGGTCCACCGCCAGGTCGCGCAGCGTGGTCAGTTCCGCCTGGCGACGGTCGACCTCCGACTCCACCGCCGCCTGGCGGGTCGCCGCCAGCCCGAGCCCCCCGCACGCGACGACGAACACCAGCCCCGCCAGCACCACCAGCGCCGCGGGGCGGTTCGCCCGCTCCGCCTGGCCCGCTGCGGACGCGAGCTCGTCCCGCTCGTCCGCGCTTAAGGGCGCCACCGTCCGCTCAAGAGAAGTCAGCCGGCTCATCCGCCACCCCCGACCCCGCCGATGCCCCCCGCGGTCCCGGGCGCGGGGCGCACGCGCCACACGCCGTTCGCCTGCACGCTCACCCGCCCGCCCGACTGCGTGTTCAGCGTCGGGTCGCTCCAGATCACGTTCGACCCCGCGATCGCGGTCAGCCCGCTCCGCAGCTGCTCCGCAGCCCCGATGTCATCGACCACCACCGTGAACGAGGCCGCGAAGGGGCCGATCGACAGCGTCGTCAGGTCGTACGACTCGTTGGCCAGGAGGTAGCTCAGCGTCTCCAGCTCGGCCAGCGCCGGCGGGGGCGGGGGCAGGCTGTCCGCTGTCACCACGCCCTGCCGGGCCGCGTCGACCATCGACTGCAGCTCCCGCGACGCGAAGGGGCTCATCACCAGCCTCGGGTCGATCGACTCCAGGAGCTCGCGACGCTGCGTCCGCAGCTCCGCCAGCACCGTCCCCGACCCGTCCGCCCTCTGAAAGAGGCTCCAGCTCACGGCGCTCACCGCGACGCTCGCCGCCACCAGCGCCGCCGCGGACCAGCGGTACATCGCCCGGTGCGCCCGCCCTGGCCGACGGCTCAGCCCCGTCAGCCCGCGCCGCTGCGTCCCGTCCTCGCGCACCGCGGGGGACCCGTCGTCGTGCAGCTCCGCCAGCCGGCGGAGCGTCAGCCCGATCGGGTCCTCGTCGTCGACGAGGTCGACCGTCGCGCCGGGCAGCGCCCGGCGCAGCGCGGTCGCCAGGCCGGTCGCGTCCAGCCCCCCGGCGCCGTTCGCTTCCGGGGGGCCCACCTCGAGCGACGCGAAGGGCGCCACCGCGACCACCCGCGTGGGCACGTGCCCGAGCTGCGTCGCCCAGCTGAGCCACTCCCCCGTCAGCCTCGCCAGCGTCTGGGAGGTGATCCGCACCGTCGGCCGGTCCCCCTCGATCCGAGCGGTCGCGCCCGCCCGGTCGCCTGCGACGATGCCTCCCGCTTCCCCGCGCACCGGCCCGCGCGTCACCCCGCCGGGCAGTCGCGCCGAGCCCGACGCCGCCACCCCGCCCGTCTTCGACCAGCACCAGACGAGCCGCCCCGCGATATCGACCAGCAGCACCAGCGTGAGCCCGGGCTCCGCGTCGACCGTCAGGGGGTCCTCGTCCTCTGGGCTCTTCGCCTTCAGGGCCCGGGCCGCGGGGTCCCACACGCTCGCCGCCGCGTGGAAGACCGAGCCCACCGAGCCCACCTCGACGCCCGCCCGGTCAAGCTCATCGAGCAGGAGCCTCGCCGGCACCTCGGGCATCGCCATCACCGCGATCCGCTGCGCCGCGGGCACCCCGTCGTCATCGACCTCGAGCGCCTTCTTCGCCTGACCCCGCGCCGACTCGAAACGCCTGCGGATCGCCGAAGCAGCGTCCGCCGAGGCGCTCGGGGGCGTCGCGAACGCGTCGACCAGGGGCTGCACGCCCAGTTCACCGGGCAGATCCGGGAAACGCCCGGGCCCCGTGTCGTGCGCCGGGTCGTCGAGCCCGCCCTCACCCTCCGAACCCCCCGCGTGCTGCTCCACCAGCGCCCGCACCACCTTGGGCTCGATGCTGCTCGCGGTCACCCACGAGCAGACCGCCCCGTCCGCGTCCAGGACCACGCGGTCGATCCGCCTGCCCCGCCCTACCTCGCGGAGCCTCTCCGCGACCCAGGCCGCCGCGTCCCGGGCGTTCGACTGCGCATCCCCCACCGCGTCGACCCGCGCCTCGCCCTCCGCCGCCAGGGACTCCAGGGGCGCGCTCCACCGCTCCTCCGTGCGCGGGCCCACCAGGCGCAGCCCCGCCAGGAGACCGCCCCGGTCGATCCGTTCGATATGGCAGATCCGTGCGCTCACTCGTCTTCCCGGTTCCCGAACTCCACCCGCCGAGGCTCGCCGCGCCGCTGCGACAGGATCTCCTCGCGCCGGGCCCGCGCCGCCTCGCGGAGCGCCTCGTTGTCGATCGACCCGTCCGCGCGACGGAAGTTCTCGGGGTCGAGCGCCCGCGTCGCGTTCCCCCGCGCATCATCGCCCGTCAGGCCCGCCCGCGCCCGCGCCGCGTCCCGCGCCGTCTGCATCGGGTCCTCCTTGGGCGTCGGCTCCGCGGGGGGCGACGAACTCACCACCGCCGCCCGGCGCTCGCCCAGCGACACCGTCCGGGGCGCGCCGTCCTCCAGCAATTCCACCTCATCCTCAAGGACGCGGAGCACCTCGACCTCCACCTTCGCAGCCCCGCCCAGGAAGATCGTCTTCTTCGCCCCCTCCGCGATGAAGGCCTGCTTCGCGTCCGCCGCGACGAGCGCGACCAGTTTGTCCCCCACCTTCACCGACCCCAGGTACCGCACACGCGCCGGGGGCCCCGAGGGCTCCGTCGTCGTCGCGGGGGGCTCAGCCCCGGGCAACTCCTCACCCGGACCCTCCACCACCGGCTCTTCCGGCTCATCCTTCTTCACCGGGATGTCGCTCGCCATCGCGACCCGCTCCGCGATCCCGAGGAAATCCGGGGGGAAGCCCGAGTCCGCCGGAGCCCGCTCCGCCTTCGCCTGCTCCGCCTCCGCGACCTTCCGGGCGACCTCGGAATCCAGATCATCGAACGAAACACCCTGAATAGGTGTTGCTTGTGTCCGGGGGAGCACCATCGCCCCCGCCACCCCCCCGATCAGGAGGACCCCAGCCGCGACCTGCGCAGCGGTCGCGACCTGGCGTGCCCGGCGCCGATCCATCGCGGTGTCACTCATCACAGAGGCCTTTCTCCGTCACGATCGGTCCAAACCATCAGCCCGCAGCCCGGACCCCGGACCGAGAACATCGGTCCCTCCGGGCTCGGACTCTACCCGGGCTGCCCAACGCCGGGCGAGCCCTCAGGGCCCGCTCCCCGTACGGGCTTCGACCTGCGCCGGGTCACCCCACCCTTGATCACCCCACCCGGGATCGCCCGGCTGCACTTCTTCCCACATCAGGAAGGGGCTCGGGTTCTCGAACGCGTTGGTCCCGGTCCCCGCCGGCTCGACCAGGACCAGCCCCCGGTATCTGGCCAGGAGGCCCAGGGGCACCCGCACCCCGTCGCCCCGCACCACGACATTCACCTCCCACAGGGTCGGCTGCGTCGTGAAGATCCGCGCCATCCGGTTGCGGTCCGCGCCGGTCAGGTTGGCCGAGCTGACGAGCTGGTTCAGCTCCGTCTGCCCGATGTCCCCGCTCCGCCGGTCCTCCACCAGTCGTACGAACCCGTCCCGCATCAGTTGCACCTTGTCCTCCGGCGCGAGCGCATCCGCGATCGCGAAGAGCACCTCGAGCGGCGCCGCGTTCAGACTCACCGAGTAGGGCCCCACCTCGCGCAGGTACCTGAGCGCCCCGGCCTCCCCGTGCACCTGGCGCAGGCGGGCGCTGATCGCGTCAACGTCCGGCGCGATGTCCGCGTTCACCCCCACGCCCGAGCGCCGCGCCGTGCCCTGCCCGTCCGACAGGTGGACGCGCACCCGCGTCCCGTCCCGCGGGTCGAGCTCGAACGCGAACCCGTCGTCGTCCAGCACATCCGGAAGGTCCCGTGCCGACTGCGTCGTCAGCCACGCCTCGATGCCCTCCTGCAGCCCGCGCACTGTGTGCTGCACCAGGTACGCGTCGACCTGACGCTGCACAGCGGCGCTCACCGCGACATTCCGCCGCAGCATCACCGCCGCCACCGCCGCCACGACCAGGAGGACCGCGATGACCATGGGCAGGACGAACGCACGCCCTGAGCCCGCCCTGGAACACGACGCCCCGCTCATGGCCGCTCGCCCCCCCCACCACCACTGCCACCACCGCCCGGACGCCCGCCTCGGGAGCCCGACAAGGGCGCCGTCGTCGGATCGGCCCGCGAGGGACGGCGCGCGTTGTCGCCCCCACCACCCCCACCACCGCCACCGCCGCCACCGGCCCCGCGCGCCGCGAGCTCCTCAAGCTCGTTCAGCGCCGCGCCGGTCGCGTCCCCATCACCATCGCCCGTCTCCTCCGTCTCGTTCACGCCCTCGTCCGCGACCTGCCAGCCCACCTCGAACATCCAGTTGGCGTACCGCCCGTTCGCGGTCCGCGCCTCGATCTCGACATACCCCGGCAGGTCCTCGCTCGCCCACGCCACGAACTGCGCGAAGCGGTTCCCCGCCCCCGCCTCGCGGTCGAGCGCGAACGCGCTGAACCGGCACTCGACCAGCCCGCGCACGAGGGGCACCGCCTCCGCCAGCAGCTCCGGGCGGTTGTCCGCGTCAAAGGGGAACCCCGCGTCCCGCGCCGCCCGCTCCTCCTCGTACACCGGGCGCCACCACAGGGTCCAGCCCCGGGCCGCCTGGCGCAGGCGACGGGGCAGCTCACGGCGCCCGTCGTCCCCACCCCCGAAGTTGGCCGGGATCGCCGACGCCGGCGTGATGCCCAAACCCGCGATGATCCGCTCCCGGTACCCGTCGGGCCGGAGCTCGAAGACCGACCGATACCCGGGGTCGGTCCGCTGGCTCGCCTCCGCGACGCCCATCGTCCCGTCGAGCTGAGCATCCGCCTGCGAGACCAGCGCCCACCCGCTCTGCGCCAGCGCCCCCGCTTCCGAGATCCCCCGGGGGACCGGGGGCATCGACAGCACCATCTCCAGTCGCTGCGGCCTTGGAAAGTCGACCCCCGACACCGGCGGGAGGGGGAACCCGTCCGACGCCGCCGCCACCAGCATCGCCTCGAGCGCGGGCGAGGGGTCCGCCTCGATGATGAACCGGGGCACCGGCATGGGCTCGGGCACCTCGCCCTCTTCGAGCTGCTGTGGGAGGTCGGGGTCGGGCCGATCCGCGGAGGGCATCATCACCATCGTGAGCAGCGCCCGGCGCAGCGTCCGCTGCGTCATCCCGAGCTCGGTCACCTCGTTGGCACGCGCCGCCAGCGCCGTCTCCGTCCGCGCCACCGCGGCGAACATGCCCATGCAGGCGATCACGACCATCGCGCCGATGACGGTCGCGAGCACGGTCTCGAGGAGGGTGAAGGCGCGGCGGTCGAGGCGGGTCTTTCGGACGAGTCGCTCGTGGTCTGGCTCGCTGGCGCTCGCGAGACCACGGCACCCTCGCGTCTGGAACGCCTCGCGCCTCACCGGTCGGACTCCCGCTGCTGCTGCTCCTCGGGCGCGCCCTCGGTCAGGCTGAAGAGCTCCTCCATCATCCGCCCGATGTCGTCCCCGTACTTCCGCTCCGTCGAGTCCGCGTTGCGGAACGCGATCGGGTCGAAGACCCGCGCCAGCACCGCCCGGGGCACCGCGTCCGTGTCGGTCGCGCTCCCGCCCGATTCCTCCCCCAGCCACACCGTCACCGTCGCGACGCGCAGACGCCGGCGGATGTCGAACCCGTTCCCCGCGTTCGCCGCCGCGTCCGCCTTGCCCGAGCCGCTCAGTTCCAGCCCGCACCGCCGGACATCGAGCCGCCAGCGGTAGAAGAGCCCGTCGTACGCGACGGGCAGCAGCTGGCTGGGCAGGTTCTCCTCGTCGTCGATCTGCTGCAGCAGCAGCCGGTTCGCGAGCTCCGCCGCCCCCAGGCGCTGCCGGTCACGCTCCGCCTGACGCTGCATCGCCCCCGCGGTCGAGGCCAGCGTGGCAGCGACCATGCCCAGGAGCACAACCCCGAGCACCGTCTCCAGCAGCGTGACGCCTCGGCGGGCGGCGGGCAAGGCTTACTCCTGCGTCAGGGTTCGCGCGTCGATGTTGTCCTCGGGCGTGTCGAACGACCCGTCCTTCCCCGCCGAGATCAGCTCGAACTGCCCGGGCTGATCGGGCAGGGGGAGGTAGTAAAACGGATTGTTCCACCCGTCGTCGAGGTCCCCCTCGTCGATGTACTGCTCGGTGACGAGGACGCTCAGCGCCTCGGGCAGGCGGCTCTTTTCCACGTAGTAGCTCTTCAGCTGCGCGCTGATCGTCGCCATGCTCGCCTTCGTCGTGCGGACCTTTGCACGCTCCGCAGCCCCCACGATGTTCACCGCCGCCACGCCCATCAGCAGCCCGATGATCACCAGCACGAGCGTGAGCTCAAGAAGGCTGAAGCCGCGGGCGGCGGCGCGGAGGGCTCGGTCGGTCGTCCCGTTCATTCGCGTGTTCCCCGTTGATCCCCCGGGCGGGCCCGGGCGGTGCTGTCTCTCACAGAGTCGTAACGCCCGGACCCGGGCAACGTTGCGTCCCGGCCCGGAATCGTGTCCCGTCATTCCCGTCCCCGCATGGTACGGCCCCGCACCCGGGACCGGTCCGCCAAGACCCCCGCGCCCCGGGTGTCTACGCCGGGCGGTTGCCGGTTGTTCGGGCAGCATCGGCACACGATCAGCGTCGGTTGAGCCCGATCCCCCACCCCGGCACCCGGCGATACCGAC
>DAIQNV010000087.1:0-8731 GCA_036788215.1 Phycisphaerales bacterium
GAGCCATGCCGCCCGCAATACGGCCGTCTTTCTGCGTCCGCACCCCCTCCCGGACCCGGCGGGCCCGCGGAACTTCTACAGGGGAGAGCACGCCGGGCGGAGTGTTTCCTTTGCGGGTCTCTCGACCGATGATCCGGCGTTTCGAGAAAGGGAGGGCGTCCATCGCCGGCCAACGAACGTCGGCGCGAACGTCGCGGCGGGTCCGGCGGCCTTGAACGAGGGGCCGCTGCTCGCAGCGTGGACCGGGCTCGCGGGGACGGTTCAGCAGGGCGGGCTGGAGCTGGTGGGTGAGGTCGCCGGGGACCGCGACAGGCTGGTCATCGCTCCACCGATGTTGACACCGATCGATGGACAGCCCGTTCCGTCGAGCGCCGTGCAGAGCTCCCTGCAGGTTGGCGCCCGCATCGGGTGGGGCGGCGCGAATGTGAACGGTGTCCACTTCACGTTGACCGATGCGTACGGCAACAACCCGAACCGGTACGAGATCAGCACGCCTCAGAACAACTCGCTGAACCCCAACGGTAAGCCCGTCACCCTTGGCTTCCGCGACATCAGCCTTGGCAAGACGTGGGAGGAGGAGAACGCGGCGTACCAGGCGTTTACCGGCGTGATTCTCGGGGGCGAGACGGCGGACGATCCGGCTCTCGCGATCGTCATGTGCGGGCGCCGGAGCTACGACAATGCACTCGGGGATGATGACCGCATGAATCCGTACAACTGGGGCCGCGACCAACTGGCGGTGCTGACGGCTTCTGTGGATGATCTGTCGATTGAGCCGGCCTGGCGGAAGGCAGTGGGCTGGCGCAAGAGCAGTGAGACTCGAAACGTCAATGATGCCCCGAACGCGATTGGAGCAGCGTGGGCGATCACAGTCAACAAGCACCCGACCCGGCCATGGTACGCGATCGGCCTTGCGAATTACCTGCAAGCCATCGGCGATGCGGATAACGGCGGCCAGAAGGGCTTCGCGGAGGGGGCCTGGTTTCTGGCGCATCTGGAGGACGGCGAATGGATTGTGTCGGATGTGGAGACAGTGTTCATCGCCGACCCGGCGGCGGGCGCTAATGACTTTCGCCACAACCATGCGATGATGGTTGCCTGGGACGGCGATGTGCCGGTCGCCATGACGATCCTCTCCACCGATGACCCACGCCCTTCGAGCGTTGTCTATCGGCGAGGCAAGCGGGACGCGTTGTCGCACTTTGCTGCCTTGGTCCAGGAAGGCAGCCTCGTCTCCGGGGGGCTCGGCTCCGCGGTGTCGTGGTACAACACCGCGGGGGAGTCGACGACGCTGGGCGAGCACTGGTACACCTGGAGCGCCGATGATCCGGGCCACATCATGGACCCGAATAACGAGAACGCCGGGTGGGGCCCGGTGCGTGCGGTGCATGGGCTGATCGGATCGTCGCAACCCAAGGCCAACGGGCACCAGGGCGTGGGTATGGGGCAGGACGGAGACTTCGTCTACTTCGGAGCGGATGAGGACGATTCAACGATTCACTTTGTCCGCGTCTCGGATTTGGCTGCGAACACGCCCCGTGTAGAGATCCTCAGCGATCTTCCGCGGATGAGGGGGTGCTTCGCGATGGCGAGGCTGCCACGTGGCGGGATCGTGGCGGGAGTGATCGACGACCCGTCGAGCGGCGATGTGGATCGGGGGCGTATCTTGCTCGGCCGGGACAATGTATGGGGCACTCTCTACAACCCGCCCAACTTCGCCCGTCTCCGCAGCAACGGACAAACGGAGACGATGGCCTCCACAGGCAATAACTCCGCGTTCGTCCGTGTCCGAACGGACGGCCCGATGCGGCCATCGCGGGGCCTGATCGCGGAGCGTGCACTCGTCAACGAGCTGGCCAACGGGGTCATCACCACCGTCGCCGGGTTCAACCTGACGGCGGCGGAGTTGAGTGAGGCGGAGGTGCTGGCACTGGGAGTGGCGCCGATCCCGGGGGCGGTCCACTACCGCATCACGCAAACACACGGCGGCAACCGCGAGCCCTTGCGCATCACCTGGGATGAGATCGCGGACCTTGGGCCGGCGGCGATCATGTGCGCAGGCTACAACCTCAAGGGGGACCGCAGGGGCACGGGCACGTTCTACTGGTACGCGACCGATGGCGTCGCGGCCCGACCCACGTTCGCTGCTCAGTCCAGGGCGGGGATGGTGTGCGGACCCTATGGCGTCGCCTCGGGCTGGGCGGTCAACAGCATCCGCACGGCGGGGTCGAGCCTCAACACGATGGGCGGGTCGGGTGTACGACCCGAGGCGACGATGCGAGTCGGGTCGCTGAACCCAACGGTCGAGGATATCGACTGGATCGTGGCGTTCGCGCTGGTGCAGCTCGACGCGACGGACCCGATGCCACATCGGTTCCCCGGCTCGACGCTCCCCGCGGCTGAGGCTTCGGCAACGATCCCGGACCTGGCGGGCGAGTTGTACGCGGTCGGGCTCACTGTTGAGTGCGGCCGCGCCTTCGAGGATTCGGTCGCACCGGCCTCGGGCCTGATCCCCATCATGCGGCTGGCGGACGCCGCAAATCCGACGCGATCGGTCGGCATCACGGCGGATCTCGGATCCTCTGACGCGATCGTTGTCGATGACGGGGGAGACGTGGCGGCCACTATCACCGAGATCGGCGACGGTGGGGTGCGGTGGTGGGACGGGACGATGATCCATGCGATCCTGGCCTATGACGGTCTTCATCAGCGGCTGTTCGTCAGTTATGACAACCGTCCCTTCGAGTTGACATGGACGAACGCGGGCGAGGCGTGGGTGCCGGGGCAGATCCGGGCCGAGCCCTCGGGCGTGATGCTTCATCAGGTCACGGTCCAGACGGGGAGCGCTATCTCAACCGGGGCGGCGGCCCAGGCGTGGTTCAACCAAGCCATGGTGGGAATGACCGGCCCGACGGGCTGCAACCCCGCCGACCTGGCCGAGCCCTTCGGCAGCCTGACCTTCGCGGACATCGGCGCGTTCCTGGCCACCTTCGCCAACCAGGACCCGGTCGCCGACCTCGCGGCGCCGATCGGCGCGTTCACGTTTGCGGATATCAGCGCGTTCATGACAGCCTTCTCCGCCGGCTGCCCGTAAGCGGACTCGCAGCGTCAACGCCGACGCCGCCTGACCGTGGCGATGGGCACACCTCGAAGAAGGGTCCCCGTGTCTCCGGCACAAGGGCCCTTCTTCCGCTTCCGGGCACCGCGTTTCCGAGCGACGCCGGGCGGCGCGTGCACCGTTCTCGGACGCGCCGCCGGTGCCCGACGAACGGGGGCCTTCCGCCGGGCGCCTCGCCCGGTTACCCTGCTTCCGTGCACAAACTGCCCATCGCCACAGCGCTCATCCTCGCGGCTTGTCTCGTGCTGTCCCCCGCCCGGGCCCAGATCATCGGGGCCTTCTGGGAGGCCAGCCGTACCGATCCGTGCGGCTTCGCCAGCGGCGTCGAGCGGGCCGTCCTTGCCTACGACCCGAGCGACCCGATGTTTCCCAATGTCATCATCGCCGACTGGGGCGACATCGAGGCCGACACCGTCTTCGACCAGTTCATCGTCCGGATCGTCACCTTCCTCACCGACGACGACGACACGCCGGGCATCGTCGAGGGCTGCACCGTCACGGTCCGCATCTACGACCGCGACAACGGCATCGGCGATGACCGCCGCATCCTTCTCACGGAGATCACCTCGGGCGACCTGCCCGCCGACACCAGCGGGGGCGGGACCATCTTCAGCCTCGAGCTCAACCTGCCCAACCAGGTCGAGCTCGGCGACACCGACATGATCGGCGCCCCCACGCTCAATCCGCTGAGTTTCGCCGACTTCGACGGTGATGGCCTGCACGACTTCGGCTACGAGATCGAGTTCACGGTCCCCCCGGGGGTCACCGGAGACGGCATCGGCGTCGTGCTCGTCGGGCCCGACCTCAGCGGGGGTGGTGTCCCCAGCCCGACGAGCCCCCCGGGCATGACCGATCTCCTCGACCTGCGCCGCCCCGATGGCTCCCTGCTGCGCACGATCAACTTCGGCGGCCCGCAGTGCGGCACCGGGCCGACCGCAGGCCAGGGCACCGTGCCCTTCGCCCAGCCCTACTTCGTCGTCCGCATCGTGCCCTGCAACCCCGCCGATGTCGCCGAGCCCTTCGGCTTGCTCAGTTTCGCAGATATCTCGACCTTCGTGAACTGGTTCGCGTCGGGCAACCTCATCGTGGACTTCGCCGCCCCCTTTGGCGTGCTCACCTTCGCCGACATTAGTGTCTTCCTCGACGCCTATTTCGTCGGCTGCCCGTGATCGAACGAGAACCCGGCTAGTAGCGGGGTACCGTGCGGTCAATGTCCACCGACCACAGGTCGATCCCGCCCGCCACGCTCCGCGCCCCGGTCAGCCCCTGCTGGTGGAGGAAGAGCGTGGCGCTCAGCGATCGCCGCCCGGTGTGACAGATCACCGCGATCGGCGTCTCCTCGTCCGCGTCGATCTCGAGATACCGGCTGGGAAGCTCGCCCAGCGGGATGTGCAGCGCGCCCTCCACCGAGGCGACCGCCAGTTCGCCCGCCTCCCGCACATCGATCAGGATGAGTTCGTCCGCCCGCAGCCCGTCCCGCACGGCCCGGGGCGTTGTTTCCAGTGCCGCGTCGAAGGGGTGCCCCTCGGGCAGCCCCCGCTCATCCAGTGGCCTCTGTGGCGCCCCGCCCATCACTCGCCCCCCTCGCGGGGCATCCGGATCGCCCCGCTCCCCTCGCCCCGCCCGGGCAGCACGCCCGCGTGCCAGACGCCGGGCTGACTGCGCTTGTACAGGATCTCCGGGCTCACGCTCTGATCGGTCACCGGGTGCACGATCGCCCGCACCGGCAGCAGCGCGATGTCCGCGATCGCTACCGCGTGCGCCCACAGCGTCTCGGGGATCACCCGCAGCCCCGGGTCCCCGGGCAGGTCGAGCGCCGTCGCCCGCGTCGGCGCGACGCCCACCGCCCGCTCCTGGTCCGTCGCGTGGCCCACACGCGACCTCCAGATCGGCGGGTGCGCCACGCCATCGAAGGGCGCCAGGTAGGTCATGGGCACCCAGTCCGCCCGGTCGACCCGCGTCAGCGGGGGGCCCGGAAATTCCGGCAGCGTGGCGACATCGGGCGTGCGGTCGAACGCCGGGATCGTCGTCGCGCCCGCCAGCACCGGGCGGGCGTTCAGGTCCGCGCACCCACCGGCCATCAGGGCCAGCGCGATTCCGGGGATGAGCAGCGTCAGTCGGGTCGTGGTCATGCCCTCACTCTATCTCGCGCGACGCCAGCCCGGGCAGCACCCGGCGAACCGCTTCCGAAGCGGTCTCCTCGTCGAATCCCCGCCTGACCAGCGCCGCCCCCAGGCGTCGGGCCCGGGCGGCGTCATCGAGGCGGGGGGGCAGCGCCCGCAGCTTGGTCCGCGCCAGCGCCTCCGCGTCCGCCAGCGCATCCCGCTCGTCGAAGTGCCGGTCGAGCGCCGCCTCCGCGACCGCCTCGGGCACGCCCATGCCCGCCAGCTGCGCCGCCAGCCTCGCCCGCCCAGCCGGGCCCCTCGCCAGCGTCCGCGACACCGTTTCTTCCGCCAGCCGCGCATCGTCGACCAGCCCCGAAGCCTCCAGGCGAGCCACCACCCGGGCCGCGACCTCCGGCGCGATATCCCGTTCGATCAGCCGCTCCGTCAGCGCCGCCCGCGAGCGATCCGTCACGCGCAGCAGGCGCAGCGCCACCGCCTGTGCCGATGCATCCTCCGGTTGCAGCGCGTCATCGCTCATGCTCACCGTCACCTTCAGGTCAACGCGTCCAGGTACCCCGCGATCTCGCCCATCGCCTTCCCGTCCCCCGCCCCCTTCGCCGCCTCCAGCCCCGCCCGCAGCGTCGCGACCGCGTCCCCGCCCCGTTCGAGCTCCTCGAGCGACTTCGCCTTGTGGTAGTACGCGTAGCAGTACGCCTGATCGACCGCGAGGCACCGGTCGTAGAACTCCACCGCCAGCGAATGATCACCCGCCTTCGCGTGCTCCTGCGCCAGCGCGTACAGCACGAAGGTGTCGCTCGGATCCAGGGCCAGCATCTTCTCCAGGCGTTCGATCGAGGGCATGAGCGAAACTTTACCTCCGGAAACCCCGAGTCACAGCCCGGAAAGAGGGCTGCACCGCAACAAGCCTAGCCGAGCGGGCTGCCTGCGTGCGCTGCGTCACTAGCATTCGAGGGGTGCGCACCGGGCGGCCCCCCAGCTTGCAGGCACGCGAAAGGAGACCGCCATGCTCGTCCGAGATTGCATGACCGCCAACCCCAGCGTCTGCGCGACCACGGACCCCGTCGTCGCGGTCGCCAAGCACATGAAGGCCCAGGGCATCGGGTGCATGCCCGTCATCGACCGCACCGGGCCCGCCGGCATCATCACCGACCGCGACATTACCCTCCGTTGCGTCGCGGGCGACCTCGACCCCCGCGACACCCCCGTCGGCCGGATCATGTCGACCGAACCCCTCTGCGTCCGTCCCGATGTCGAGGCCGCCGAGTGCCTCGAGATGATGCGGAACAAGGGCGTCCGTCGACTGCTCGTCATCGACGATCACGGCGCCACTTCCGGAATCGTTTCCCTCTCCGACCTCGCCAACGGTGACCTGGGCCACGAGCAGGTCGGCCGAACGCTCCACGACATCTGCAAGGGCTGACTGCAGTCCGCGATCGCCCCGTCCCGCCACGGCCCGCAAGCCGTGGGGGACGTTCCTCGCGCCCGACCCCCCTCCCCCCCGCGTATGCTGTAGTGAACAGACCGCGGGCCGCCCGAACCGGGCCGGCCCGCCCGCTTCGCGCACCACTTTCGCAGGGAGAATCGATCATGCACGAGGTCAAGCGTGTGGGCGTCATCGGCGCCGGGCAGATGGGCGGGGGCATCGCGCAGGTCGCCGCGGTCGCGGGCTTCGAGACGGTGGTCATGGACCGGGAGACCGACCAGGTCCTCGCCTGCCAGAAGACCCACGACAAGCTCCTCGCCCGCGCCGTCGAGAAGGGCCGCATGACCCAGGACGACGCCGACGGCGCGAAGAAGCGCCTGACCTATGTCACCGACATGCGCGAACTCGCCGAGTCCGACATCGTCATCGAGGCGGTCGTCGAGAACGCGGAGGTGAAGAAGAAGATCTTCGCCGATCTCGCTCAGCGCTTCACCGATGGCCAGATCCTCGCGACCAACACCAGCAGCATCTCCATCACCGAGATCGCCGCCGCGACCGACTGCCCCGACCGCGTCATCGGTATGCACTTCTTCTACCCGGTCCCCGTCATGAAGCTCGTCGAGGTGATCAACGGGCTCGGGACCGACGAGAAGGTGACGAAGCGCGTCATCGCCCTCGCCGAGGCGATGGGCAAGACCGCGCTGCCCGCCAACGACCGGGCCGGCTTCGTCTCCAACCGCGTCCTGATGCCCATGATCAACGAGGGCTTCTACGCCTGGATGGAGGGCGTCGCCGAGCCCGAGGCCATCGACGGCATCATGAAGCTGGGCTGCAACTTCCCCATGGGCCCCCTCCAGCTCGCCGACTTCATCGGGCTCGACACCTGCGCCCACATCATGGACGTTCTCGCCGAGGGGCTCAACAACGACCGCTACCGCCCGTGCCCCCTCCTCCGCCAGCTCGTCATCGCGGGCCGGCTGGGCAACAAAACCGGTCACGGCGTGTACAAGTACGAGTGAACGGCCCACGAGGGCCCGCGATCTCGCCACCCCCATAGGGAAACCCCCATGCTCCGAAGCTTGCGTCGCGGTCACTGCATCGTCTGGGGCCTCGCCATCGTCGCGGTGCTCGCGATGATCACCGTCGGTGTTGGCCTCTACTTCTTTGGCTACTTCGGCCCGCCCCTCCTCGAAACCGACGACCCGGCGGAGTGGCGCCAGCTCGGCGCCGAGGCCTGGGGCGTCGATCGGCCCGGCGACTGGGAGCCGGTCCGCGAGGTCTTCCGCCTGCTCGACGAGGCTGAGACCGCGGTCGGCGGGGCCCCCCTTGAGCGCGAGGGCGCCGTCCCGCAGCGCATGGTCGTGTACGACGACAGCGACCCGCGTCTGGCCAGCGAGCCCGAGCTCGGCGAACGCGCCGGCCCCGCCATCGAGGCCATGCGGGCCAATGGCCTCTTCGACAAGCTCGAGGCCCTCCCCGCCTCCCACCCCGTCTTCAACGACTGGGACCAGCCCGGCATCACCAGCATGGTCGAGGCCCAACTCGACGAGGTCCGCGACGCCCGCCAGCTCATGCGGGCGCTGCGGTGGCGGTTCGACCACGCCCTCGCGACCGGCAACCCCGAGGACGCGGTCGCGTCCGCCCGCCAACTCGCCATCCTCTGCGAGGTCCTGGGCCGCCAGCCCATCATGATCAGCCGCCTCGTCGCCAACGCGGGGCGCTCGCTGCTCGCGACGATGGTCCTCGCGCCCCTGAACCGGGGCGAACTCGACGACGCCACCCTCGCCGCCCTCGCCCCGGTCTTCGAAGGGGCCGAGTACGACGGGCTGGCCCACACCCTCCGAGGCGAGATGATCGCCGCCAGGAGCGCCGTCCGCGCCACCATGCCCGGGGGCCCGCTCGTCTTCACGAACCCCGCAGCCCAGTACGCCCCGATCGAACGCACACTCGAAGCCGTCGCGGCCGCGGTCGAAACCGAAGCACCCACCGACGCCCTCGCGACCATCTCAAAGGCCGAGAGCAGCATCCACGAAGGCCGAAACCCCCGCAACCTCATGGCCGGCA
>DAIQNV010000087.1:8831-12846 GCA_036788215.1 Phycisphaerales bacterium
ACCGGGCGCTGGGCCAGCGTGCCATCGTCGCGGGTCTTGTCGAAGATCCAGAGCTGGTAGACCCACTGCGAGGGGTCGTTCTCGGTCAGCCCCGAGATCCGCATCACACCCTGATCAAGCGCCTCGCTCCAGATCACCTCGCCCGAGATCCCCTCGTCGAAGCGGTGGGGGGCGTCCGCCGCCAGGGGGGGCACCTGGTCGATGCCCAGCCACGACGCCCGGGTCGTGTCCGGAGACTGCTGCACCCGGGCCAGGATCACGGAGGGATCGTTCGGATCCACAGCCGCCACCGACCCCGGGGTTTCGCTGGATGAGCCCGATGGGTTCGACAGCACGACCGCGACGATCAGACACGCCGCCGCAGCGACCCAGCCACCCCACATAGTCAGGGGATTGGCCCGCAGGGGCTCCGACCGGTCAGCCTGCGTCCCCGCCAGCCGCAGGCTCGGGGACTCCGCCGAGATGTGCCGCTCCGCCGCCTCGATCAGCTTGGCTCGGGCCGACGCAGGGACCGCCTCGCGGGGGTCCAGCCACATCAGCGAGCACACCGCGGCGGCCTCCGCCAGCTCGTCCGGGCCGATCTGGTCGTCCGAATTCTCGTCAGACAGGAGCCGTTCCAGCTCGGCGTAGTCCGCGTCGGGCAGACCGATGGTGGCCTGCTCCCCGAGCAGGTCCAGCAAACGGTCATTGGTGGGCAAAGGTGCGGAACTCATTGAACGACGCCCCCCGGCGCTGATGCCTCGGCCGTGCCGTTCCCCCCGGAACGCGAACCGGCTTCCGAACTGCTTTCGCCGCCCTCACCCGTCCGGTTTCGGCGGCGTTCCTCCAGAATATTGCGGGCCTTGATGAGTCCGCGGCGTATGTGGGTCTTGACGGTCCCGAGGGGCATGCCGGTTGCCGCGGCGATCTTCTCGTGCGACACCCCGTGCATGATCGACATCCGCAGCACTCGCTGCTGGTCGTCCGACAGTTCCTCGAGGAGCGACAGGGCCAGCGACGCGTCCTCACCCAGGGACGCGATCCGCTCCGCCTTGTCCGCGTCCCCACCGTCCGCAGGCACCGCGAACCCCTCCTCGAGCGGCGCCGCCCCGAGCCGGCGCTTCTTGCGGCGGACCCGATCGATCAGCCGGCGCCGGGCGATCGTGGCAATGAAGGTCGCCTCCGACCCCATATCGGGGTCGTACCGCCCCGCGCTCCGCCACAGCGAGACGAAGATCTCCTGCACCGCGTCCTCCGCCTCGGTCGAGTTGGGGCACAGGCGGCGGGCCAGCGACCACACAAGACCCCCGTAGCGGTCGATGCACTCGCGCACCGCCCCCGAGTCTCCGGAAGCCACACGATGTAAGACGAGGTCTTGGGTCACAGCGGAACGCCCCTTCAGGCGCATCGACGGTATCAGCCCGGACGCCCCCCGACAACTCGCCCCGCCCGCTTCCCGGCGCCGACGGTCACCGCCCCCACCCCGAACACCACACGCCGCATCCCCCACGACCGGGGAAAGACCCACGCACCGCCTCGGCATGTTCAGCGTGATCGACACGGAAACGGATACCTCCGGCCGGAGACTCGAACGGTCAGAGCAGGCAAACACCCGACGAGCCGGTTTCGGCACGCCGGGTGGATTCGCTTCGTGCGTCTGTCAGATCCGACGCCGGCGCCTGATTACTTGGGCATCAGCACCGTGTCGATGACGTGGATCACGCCGTTCGAGGCCTCGATGTCGGCCGAGACTACCTGAGCCCCGTTGACGGTCACCTGGCCGTCGGTCACTTCGAAACCGACCGTACCGCCCTCAGCCGTCTTGGCGGTCCGAGCCTTCAGAGCGTCCGACCCGTACACGCGACCCGGGATGACGTGGTACTTCAGGATCGACGCGAGCTTGGCCTTGTTCTCAGGCTTCAGGAGGTCGGCGATCGTCCGCTGACCGAGTGCCTGGAACGCCTCGTCGGTCGGGGCGAGCACGGTGTAGGCGTCCTCACCGGTCAGCACCGGGACCAGGCCCGCCGCCTTCGCCGCCGCGATCAGCGTACCGAAAGAGCCCGCGTTCTCCGCGACCTCCGCCAGGTTCCGCGTCTCGGGCATCAGCACCGTGTCGATCACGTGGATGATCCCGTTCGAAGCCATCACGTCCGTCGCGGTCACCTGCGCGCCGTCCACGAACACCTTGCCCTCGCGGACGCGGATGTCGGCCCGCTGGCCGTTCACGGTCGTCGCGTTCTCCATCGTCACGACCTTCTCCGCCTTCACCTTGGCCGGGACGACGTGGTAGAGCAGGATGCTCTGCAGCAGCTTCTTGTTCTCAGGCTTCAGCAGCGTCTCGACCGTGCCCTCCGGCAGCTTGGCGAACGCGGCATCGGTCGGCGCGAACACCGTGAAGGGCCCCTCGCCCATCAGGGTCTCGGCCAGGCCCGCAGCGGTCGCCGCCGCGAGCAGCGTGTTGAACTGTCCCGCACCCTTCGCGGTCTCGACGATGTTGCCCGAAGCCTTCTTGCCGTACTGCCCGGCCTGCTGGAAGGCGACGGTGGTCACCACGGCGCTGGCCGTGTCGCACGAAGCCTTCTGCGCTTTCTCGCCCTCGCCCCAGCCAGAGCACTGGCCCGAAGCCGAAGCAGCGAGACCAACGGCCAGACAGACAGACGCCGCGGTGATGCGGTTCAACATGCGATTCCCTTTCGATGGTGTGCTTGCGCCCCGCGTGTAACGGCATCGCGCCGCCGCTGGGGCATGTGTTTCCGCTGGTGGTTTCGGTGCCCCTGCGCGCCCAGATTCGCAAGCCCCGCATACCCCGACGATTCGGGCCGACTCCCGAGGAAGGAACCTTGGCCCGCCCCGCGTCCCGCGCCTCTTCCCACGCGAAACCGACTATCCGGATGGGCTCGTCAACAATGGGCCATCCGCGCCACCCCGGCCCTTCTGTAGCGATACAGTTGGCCAATCCCGACTCAGGAGGTCCACCCCATGTCCATCGCCCAGCCGAACACCGCCAACGCGACCTCGATCTCTGGCCCAGGCCTGGACAGCGTCGACCCGCACACCGTCACCATCTCGGGCATCGCCCTCGACCCCGTCTACGGGCCCGCCAGCCCGCCCGAAGCCCTGCAGCACATCGACCGCGACATCGCGGCGCCGGGCCAGTTCCCCTACACCCGGGGCCTCTTCCCCGAGGGCTACCGCACCCGCCTCTGGACCATGCGCCAGTTCGCCGGCTTCGGCTCCGCCGACGACACCAACAAGCGGTTTAAGTACCTCCTCAACGCCGCCAAGACCAAGACCAAGGCCAACACCGGCCTCTCCACCGCCTTCGACCTGCCCACCCTCATGGGGCGTGACTCCGACGATGCCCTCAGCCTGGGCGAGGTCGGCAAGTGTGGAGTCGCCATCGACACCATCGAGGACATGGAGCGCCTCTACGCCGACATCCCGATCGACCGGGTCACCGTCAGCCAGACCATCAACGGGCCCGCCGCGATCATCTGGGCGATGTACCTCGCCATGGCCCGCCGGCGTGGCTTCGGCTGGGACACCCTGGGCGGCACCCTGCAGAACGACATCCTGAAGGAGTTCCACTCCCAGAACGAGTTCATCTACCCCCCGGCGCCCAGCGTCAACCTCGTCGTCGACACCATCGAGTTCCAGTCCAAGCACTGCCCCAAGTGGAACTCCGTCTCCATCTCGGGCTACCACATCAGGGAGGCCGGTTCGACCGCCGCCCAGGAGCTCGCCTTCACCCTCCGCGACGGCATGGAATACGTCGAGGCCTGTCTGCACCGGGGCCTCGATCTCGAGCAGTTCGCCCCCCGACTCAGCTTCTTCTTCAACAGCCACAACGAGTTCTTCGAGGAGATCGCCAAGCTCCGCGCCGCCCGGCGCATCTGGGCCCGCATGATGCGCGACCGCTACGGGGCGAAGAACGAGCGCTCCTGGTACATGAAGACCCACGTCCAAACCGCCGGCTGCAGCCTCACCGAGCAGCAGCCCCTGAACAACATCGTCCGCGTCGCCTACCAGGCGATGG
>DAIQNV010000088.1:0-11915 GCA_036788215.1 Phycisphaerales bacterium
CATGGACACCCCCGACCGCGTCGCACTCTCGAACATCAAGCGCATCGGCATCCTCACCGGAGGTGGCGACTGCCCGGGCCTCAACGCCGTCATCCGGGCGGTCACGAAGGATGCCCTGAACCACGGCATCGAGGTCTACGGCATCGAGGATGGCTTCCTCGGGCTCATCGAGGACCGCGTCCGCCCTCTGCACCGCGACGACGTCGCGGGCATCCTCGTCCTCGGGGGCACCATCCTGGGCAGCTCCAACAAGGCCAACCCCACCGCCTTCGTGACCGGCGTCGACGACAACGGCAAGCCCATCACCAGCGACATGACCGACGTCTGCATGGGCAACATCGAGAAGTACGGGCTCGAGGCCCTCGTCTGCCTGGGGGGCGACGGGACGATGTCCGCCGCCGCCCCGTTCGCAGCCAAGGGCATCAACTGCATCGGCGTCCCGAAGACCATCGACAACGACCTCCACGGGACCGACCTGACCTTCGGCTTCATGACCGCGGTCGCCAACGCGACCGATGCGCTCGACAAGGTGCATTCCACCGCCGCCAGCCATCACCGCACGATCGTGGTCGAGGTGATGGGGCGCAACGCCGGCTGGCTCGCCCTCGAAGCGGGCGTCGCCTCGGGCAGCGACGTCATCCTGATCCCCGAGATCCCCTTCGAGATCGAACAGGTCTGCCACGCGGTCAAGACCCGCGCCGCCCGGGGCCAGCGAGGCACCATCATCTGCTGCAGCGAAGGGGCCAAGCCCAAGGGGGGCGAGCAGATCGTCGACCGCGTTGTCCCCAACAGCCCCGACCCGATCCGCCTGGGTGGCATCGCCAAGTGGGTCGCCGACCAGATCGAGGACCGCATAGGCATCGAGACCCGCTCGGTCGTCCTCGGGCACGTCCAGCGGGGCGGGGGGCCGGTCGCCGCCGACCGCGTGCTCGCGACCCGCTTCGGCCACGCCGCCGCGACGCTGCTGCGCCAGGGCAAGCAGAACCGCCTGGTCGTGATGACCGGGGGCAAACTCAGCGATGTGGACATCCAGTCGGCAGCGAACAAGCAGCGCCTGATCGATCCCGATCACTGCGACCTGCTCGACGCCGCCCGGAGCGTGTACACCAGCTTCGGTGACAGCAAGACCAAGCGTCTCTGAGTCCCCTCAGAAGGGCGCGACCTCGTCGTCGTCGTACCCGTCGTCGACGAGCCCGGGCCCGGCTCCGAACGCATCATCCGGCCCGCCCCCGTCCCGGTGGTCCGCCACCGGCCCCGTCGCGGGCCTGGGCGCAAACGCGCTCCGCCGGATCTCCACCTGCGGTGGCCCGTCGTCCGCGTCGAAGGGCGCTGGCTCCTCAGCCGGCCCGGTCCTCGCCGGCGCGGGCGGAGCCCACGACGCGGAGCCGCCGCCGGAGTGCCCGTAGCCGCCCCCGCCACTGCCGGCGCCGTCGCGCCGCCAGTCGTGGTTCTTGAACCTGGTCGTCGAGTCGTCCCAGGTCAGGTGCACCGTCCCGGTCGGGCCGTTGCGCTGCTTGGCGATGATCAACTCGGCCAGGTTCAGCTTCTCTTCGTTCTCCGGGTCGAACTCGGGGCTCTTCGGATCCCATGCCGGGTCTCCTCGGTGGTAATACGCCTCGCGGTGGAGAAGCCCCACCACGTCCGCGTCCTGTTCGATCGATCCCGATTCACGCAGGTCGCTCATGCGAGGCCTGTTGTTCTCGCGCTGCTCGGCGCCGCGGTTCAGCTGCGCCAGGCACACCACGGGCACCTTGAGTTCGCGGGCGAGCGCCTTGATCTGCCGGGAGATCGTGCTGACCTCCACCTGCCGGCTCTCGCGGGCGGCGCCCGGCGCCGTCAGCAGCTGCAGGTAGTCGATGAACAGCACCTTCAGCCCGTGCTGATCGACCATCCGCCGCGCCTTCGCACGCAGCTGCAGGATCGTGAGCCCCGGCGTGTCGTCGATGTAGATCGGGGCCTCGTACAGCTCCGCCGCCGCGTCCGACAGCTTCTGCCAGTCGTCGTGCCCGATGTCGCCCGTCCGCAGCTTGTGCGCATCGATCCCCGACCGCGCGCTCAAAAGACGCTGCGCCAGCGCCTCCTTGCTCATCTCCAGGCTGAAGAACCCGACCGGCATCGGCTCCCCGCCCTCCCCCCGGGGGCTCCAGGGCGTCCGCCCGCCGAACGCCACCTGCTCCGCGAGGTTGAGGCTGAACGCGGTGTTGTGCGTGACGATGTAGTCGTCGGTGACGTACAGGCGAGACGGATGCGAGACCGCGATGCACCGCGTCTCGCAGACACGCGTCGGCTCGATCGCCACGATGTTGAGCCGGCGCTGCCGCTCCCGCCCGCCCGCCGCCCGCTCGCCCTTGGCCGAGAGCAGCCCGAGCGTCGAGGCGTCGGGGAGCTGCAGGTTGCACACATACGCGGGCAATCCCTCTCGCCTCACGCCCTCGTACGTGTAGCTCGTGCGCTTCCGTGTCCAGGAGCCCGAGCCCCCGAGCGACCGCGTCAGCGACACCACCTGATCGGCGAGCGTGCGGCTCGCGGTGGCGAAGCGCACGCTGCCCCACGACTCCACCCACCCATCCGTATCGATCAGCCCCGCGAGCAGGGCCCGCCGGTCCCTCGCGGGGGCCGCCATGTAACGCTCCGGAATGAACTTGGTGTCCGCGCCGCGGTCCCAGAGCCCGAGCCCCTCGAGCGCCGCCTTCAGCGGATTGACCCGCAGGCGCACCCCGCCCGCAGCGCCCTCGATAGCAGGCTTGCGGACGAGACGCAGGTCGTACCCGCGGAGCTTCGTCACCGCCAGCCCGAGCTCCTCCGCGAGCACCGTCACCCGCTCGATGATCGCCGGGTCCGCCGAGGAGAACCGGATCGCGGTGCCCTTCATGTTCCCATCGCCGATGAGGGCCCCCAGCAGCCACGGATCGACGGGAAGCTCGGCGTGCTCTCCGAACTCACCCGCGAAAGGCTCGACGAACAGCCGGTTGCGGTACCGCGCCTTCGTCAGCATCTCCCGCAGCTTCGAGGTTGGCAGCACGCGCGGGCCGTCCCAGTCGCGGTAGCGCACCGACCACAGGTGCTCGTCGCAGCACTCGGTCGACCGCCCGTCCGCGAACCGCACCCGGTACACCTGCCGCTCGCCCTGCGGGTAGATGCCGGCGACGACCGAGGGCTCCCCATCGACAGACGCCAGGTCATCCCCCACGCGCAGGTCGCCCATGCGCACGAACCCCGTTGGCGTCAGCACCTGCGCATCGAGGGGCTGAGCCTTCCCCATGCTCGGTCTTGCCGCCAGGATGAACATCTCCCCGGGCTGCAGCCCCGACGTCAGGTCGTCAAGGTCAAAGAACCCCGTGGGCACCCCCGAGGTCCCCCCGCCCTCCGCCTGCTGTTCGATGCGGATCAGCTCATCCGCCAGGAGCTTGCTCAGCTTCTCCGGCCCCGTGCTGTCCGTCTCCTGCGCGATCTCAAAGATCGCCGCCTCCGCCTCATCCACGATCAGGAGCCCGTCCTCCGGCCCCCCCTCCCCCGCGTGGAACGCGCGATGGATGATCCCCGCCGACGCATCGATCAGCCGCCGGAGCTTTGCCTTCGTCGCGATGATCCGCGCGTAGTGCGCCGCGTGCCGAGCACTGGGCACACTCTCCGCCAGCTCGACCAGCACCTCGGGCCCGCCCGCCGATTCCAGGAGACCCCGGTCCCGCAGGCTCTCCGCGATCAGGAGCGGGTCCCCCGCCCGGTGCGCGTCGTACACCTCCAGGATCGCCCGGAAGATCGACCCGTGCGCCGTGCTGTAAAACTGCTCGGGCTTGCTGACGAGCGTCACCACCTCGCCCAGCACCGCCGGATCGAGCAAGAGCGACCCCAGGAGCGAACGCTCCGCCTCCAACGAATGCGGGGGCAGCCGGTCAAAGAGCTTCTCGAGACCCGCCGACGCCGCCGCACCCTGCAGACGATCGCGATCCGCCCGCCGCGGGCGGGCCCCGTCGCCGTTCATGCCGATCCCAGCGTCCAAGCCGCCTCCCAGCCCGGTCGACCGACCGGCCCCTCAGCCTAGCACCCGCCGGGGACTTCGAGGCCGGTCTCGCCTGGGGCGTTCCCCCCGATCCGCGCCCCGCCCCCGTTCGCGCCCCCTCCGCGCACGCTCCACCCAAACGCTCTCCAGCAGTTGACGCTCTATCCACCGTTTGTCCACCCCCCGACCCGCATCGACCGAGGGCCCGGCGTCGTAGCATTCGCCATGTCCAAAGACGCCCCGCTCTCCGTCCTCGACGCCTACGAGGGGGAACAACTCCCAAGCCCCCTCCCCGCCAGTCCCTTCCCCCTGTTCTGCGCCTGGTTCGAGGACGCCCGCACCCGCGCCGACCAGCCCAATCCCAACGCCATGACCCTCGCGACCGTCGACGCCGACGGAAGACCCAGCTCCCGCATCGTCCTCTGCAAGGGCATCGAGGAAACCCCGGGCTGCATCCTCTTCTACACCAACTACGAGAGCCGCAAGGGCGAGGCCCTCGCCGCGAACGCGTACGCCTCGCTCACCTTCCACTGGGACCACACCGACCGCCAGGTCCGCATCGAGGGCCCGGTGCGGCGCACCACCCCCGAGGAGTCCGACGCCTACTTCCAGACCCGGCGCTGGGAGAGCCGCCTCGGCGCGTGGTCCAGCGATCAGAGCCGCCCGATCGAGAGCCGCGATGCGCTGCTGGAGAAGGTCACCGACAAGGTCATGGAACTGGGCCTCGACCTCAGCAAAATCGTCGATGGACACGGAGAGGACCTCGACATCCCCCGCCCGCCCCACTGGGGAGGCTTCCGCGTCTGGGCCGAGCGCATGGAGCTCTGGGTCGGAGGCACCGGCCGCGTGCATGACCGCGCGGCTTGGACGCGCCCGCTCACGCCGACCGGACATAGCTACGAGCCCGGCCCATGGGCATCGACAAGGCTGCAGCCATAGCCATCAGAGCCGCGATCGTGAGATCGCCGGTTGGTCGCCCACCGCGCGATGATCCGCGGTCCTGCCCGAGATCTCACGATCTCAGCTCTGCCTGATATACGCGGTGTACGCGGATCCCCTGCCCCTCGTACACCCCCCGTCGCCCATAGATCGCGTCCTCGTGCATCGCGCTCGAGATCACGACATCCGTCGCCCCCAGCGTGTGCACCTCCGGGGGCGCCACCACCGGCCAGCCGAACAGCATCGTCCCGTGCGAACGCGGGTCGTCATCCGTGAAGCCCACGATCGTCGCGGGTGAGTCCGCCAGCACCCCCGCGAGCTGGCGCGTGTGCTGCCCCACGCCATGGATGACCAAGGCTTTCCCCGCCAGCGACGCGAGCACACGCCCAAGCCGCTCCGCCCCGCCCGCCGGCACCGAGCCCGATCCCTCCCCGCCCGCCTGCCCCACCCCCCGCGCACTGAACGCCAGCGCCCGATCCGCGGGCCACGCCCGGGGCTCACTCCGCGCCGCCCGGTCGACGAGGTCACAGAGTCCCCGCGCCAGGTGCAGATCGCTGAAGCGCTCCCGCACGCGCTCCCGCGCCGCGAGGCCCAGCCCCGCGAGGCCCAGGCCCCGGGCCCGCTCGACACCATCCGCGAGCGCCCGCGCGACCGCCTCATCATCGTCGCCCGCGTCAAAGGGCACCAGCACCCCCTGCACCCCGTCATCGATCGCGTCCGAGGCACCCGAGGGCGTCTTCGTGATGACCGGGCAGCACGCGTGCGCCATCGCCTCGAGCAGCGAGAGGCTCAGCCCCTCCGTCCGCGACGCCATCACGAGGATGTCCGCCCGCGCCAGGTGCCCCGCCACCTCCGCCGGGGCCACCGCCGGCAGACGATGGCAATGGGGCAGCCCCACGCACGCGCCGTCGACCTCCCCGCTCGCCGGCCCATCGCCCAGGAGCGTCAGGTCGTGCGCCACGCCACGCCGGTCCAGCTCCGCGCTCAATGCGAGCAGCGCACCCACCCGCTTCTGCTCGTGCTCGATCCGCCCCGTGTACAGGAGCCGCAGCGGGCGACCGTCCAAGGGCTCCCGGTTCGGGGCCTCGCCGGGCACCACCGCCGCGTTGGGCAGCATCGCCACATCCCCCGCCCGCTCCGGGAAGCGCTCGCGCAGCAGCCCCGCGACCCGCGTGCTCACCCCCGCGATGACCGCCAGCGCCGGCTCGTACCGCGCGATGATCGCCGACTCGTACGCCCCGTCGATCTGCTGCAGGCCCACCACACGCACGCCCGCCGGGTCCGCGATCGTGAGCCCGCACGCCGCCGCGAAGCAGTCCCCGTGCCGCGCCGGGAAGAGCACGACGGGCCCCTCCGCGCCGGGCAGCCCCCGCACGCGCTCCGCCGCCTCCCGATACGCCGGGACGATCCCCGACAGGTCCCCCCCGAGCTCATCGATCCGTGCCAGGTCGTCCCGCCGGATCAGCGGCACACCCTCGGGCAGCCCGAGCCCCACCTCGTCGTGCCCACCGATCCCCCCGTGGACCAGCACCCCGACCGGGCGCCCCATCCGGGCCAGCCCCCGCGCCGCGAGCGCGATCCAGGTCGTCACCCCGGTGACGGTCAGGCCCTGCGGTGCGATGAACAGGCACGGGGCGGGCAAGGGTCCTCTCCGCTGGAGAAAGGCCGGTATTCGGGGTGACCGGGGGCGCGTCGGGTACGCTTGCATCGGAGATGGCCGACGATCGAGGTGAGGATACAGCGAGCGATCCGTCCGGGCCCGACGCCCGGAGCTTCGACGATGCGCCCACCGTCGACGACAACGACCCCTCGATCGAGGACGCCCCCACCGCGGAAGTCCTCGCCCCGACCGGCGAGGACGCCCCCGCCGACGCCGGCACCGCCCCCCCCGTCGACCGCGAGCCCGCCCGGGCCGGGCCTGCCGTCGTGGCCGCGTCCGCCCGCCGGATCGGGCCCTACGCCCTGATCCGCAAATTGGGCGAGGGTGGCTTCGGCGTCGTCCACCTCGCCGATCAGACCGAGCCGGTGAAGCGCCGGGTCGCCCTCAAGCTCATCAAGCCCGGCATGGACACCGCGTCCGTCGTCGCCCGCTTCGAGATGGAGCGCCAGGCCCTCGCGGTCATGGACCACCCGGGCGTCGCGAAGGTGCTCGACGCGGGGACGACCGACGACGGGCGCCCCTTCTTCGTGATGGAGTACGTCGATGGCACCCCCATCTCCGCCTACTGCGACACGCGGAAACTCAGCCTCCGCGAGCGCGTCGAGCTCTTCGTGGGCGTCTGCGAAGCGGTGCAGCACGCCCACGCCAAGGGCATCGTCCACCGCGACCTCAAGCCCAGCAACATCCTCGTGGGCGAGGTCGATGGCAGGCCAAGGCCCAAGGTCATCGACTTCGGCATCGCCAAGGCCCTCGACCAGCGACTCACCGAGCAGACCTTCTTCACAGAGCAGGGCCAGATCATCGGCACCCCCGAGTACATGTCGCCCGAGCAGGCCGGCATCGTGGGCATCGACATCGACACCCGGACCGACGTCTACGCCCTGGGCGTCGTGCTCTACCAGCTCCTGACCGGCCACCTCCCCTTCGACCCCAAGACCCTCCGCTCCGCCGGCTACGTCGAGATCCAGCGCATCATCCGCGAGGTCGACCCCCCCCGCCCGAGCGCCAGGCTCAGCACCCTGGCCCTCGACGGACCGTCGGGCGCCCCGGGCGACACCACCCAGAGCCGTGTGGCGAGCGACCGCGCCACCGACCCCTCCCGCCTCCGGCGCACGCTGCGCGAGGACCTCGACTGGGTCGTGATGAAGTGCCTCGAGAAGGACCGCGCCCGGCGCTACGACACCCCCAGCCAACTCGCCGACGAGCTCCGCCGCTACCTCAACCACGAGCCCGTCATGGCCGGCCCACCCAGCGTGGGCTACAAGCTCGCCAAGTTCGTCCGCAGGCACCGCGCCGGCGTCGCGGGGGGCTCCGCCGTCGCCGCGTCGCTCGTCCTTGCCGCGGTCGTCTCCACCGCCTTTGGCCTCTCCGAAGCCCAGGCCCGCCAGCAGGAGGCCTCCGCCAGGCAGATCGCCGAAACCGAACGCGAGCGAGCCGAGCGCGAGACCGCGGTCGCCGAAGCGGTGAACGCCTTCCTGAACGACGACCTCCTCGGCGCGCCGAACCCCCTCGCCGACGGGCCCGAGGTCCGCGTCATCGAGATCCTCGCCCGCGCCGGCGACCGCGTCCGCGAGCGCTTCGCCGACCAGCCCGAGGTCCGCGCCCGCGTTCTCGCCAGCCTGGGCGAGGCCTACGGGAACATCGGCGCGCCCACCGAAGCGATCGGGCTCCTGCAGGAAGCCCGGGCCGCCTTCGACGCCCTCGGGCAGCGATCCTCGCCCAAGGCCCTCTCCGCGGGGCGCGCCCTCACCGAGGCCCTCTGGAGACGCGACCGCTTCGATGAATCGATGGAAGTCATCACCGCGGTCCTCGACGCCTACCCCGAAAGTGAACGCAACGGGGAGGCCTACCTCGCCGCCCGACTCGAGAAGGCCAACGCGGTCAAGTACGCCGGACGCCTCGACGATGCCGAGACCCTCTACCGCGAACTCGAACAGGACTACGCCACGCTGAAGGGCACCGACGCCCCCGACACCTGGTGGGTCCGCTACGACCTCGCCCTGATTGATGTCGAACGGGGCAAACAGGCCGGGCAGGCGGGGGACGACGACGCCCGCGTCCGCCTCCTGACCTCGGGCCTCGAGCAGATGGAGCGCGCCTGGGCGGGCCTCCGCGACGCCGCGGGGGAGACCGACCCCAGGACCGTCACCGTCGCCAGCGAGGTCGCCGCCCAGCTCAACCGCCTCGACCTCTTCGAGCGGGCCGAACCTTTCTATGTCCGCACCGTCGCCGCCATGCGGGCCCGCCTGGGCGACGAGCACTTCCGCACCCTCCAGGCGATCGCCAACTTCGGACGCCTCCAGCAGAAGCAGGCCAAGCACGCCGAGGCGACCGCCCTGCTCGAGGAGGCCCTCTTGGGCTACCGGGAAGAGCCGGGCCCGACCGCTCCCGACACGATCGTCATCACCGGGTGGCTCGCCACCTCCCTCGAGGCCCTGGGCCGCGCCGCCGACGCCCGGGACCTGCTCGAGCGGTCCCACGCGGAGTGCGCCGCCGCCCCGGATGCCGCCCGCTGGGCCCGGCGCCAGGCCGGCCTCCTCGCCGACCTCGCGGAACGCCAGGGGCGCCCCGCCGACGCATCCCGCTGGCGGAGCCTCGCTGAATCACCCTGAACCGGGCGGATCGCCGCCGCCATCGGGCCCCGATTCCGGCCTGAGTGGAATCCGTGCGCCCGCGCCGGACGGATCGTTGACCGTAGCGACGCCTTTGACTACGCTCGTGTTGAGACTGAGTCTCAGTTACCGTGACGACGCCCGCCATCCAGCCAGACGAGGTCACTGATGTCACCCCGCCGCTCGCTGTCATCCACGCTCCTGCTCGCCCTCGCCGCTGGGTCGGCATGGGCCCAGGGCCCCGTCGCCACCTTCACCCCCGGTGGCCCGGCAGCGCAAGCGGGGGGCGACGTGATCATCGAGCCGGTGACGGTGCTGATGCGCGTGCCCACCAAGGACAGCCAGCTCTACGCCAACATCGGCTCGACCGGAAACACGCGCCCCTTCGCCTGGTGCAACACCTTCCCGGGCGAGGGCCGCCAGAGCACGCTGCTCACCATGTTCAACACCGCTTCCGCAGGCCTGCCCACCGGCGCCGACGCGGAGCGGGCCTGGATCCTGAGCGTCACCTACACCGCCTGCACCTGGCCCGGCACCGGCCCCCAGGCCGGCTACGACGAGACCGCCGACCCTTGGGAAACCCAGCTCTGGGGCGGCGGCGACATCAATGTCTTCAACTCCTTCGGGGGCGCGACCGTCATCGGGAGCGTCTTCATCCCCGCAGAGCCCCGCTTCGTCCCGCAGGGCCCCACCGAAACCAACAACGCGCCCGCCGAACTCTTCGGCGCCCGATTCAACAACGGGCTCTCCGCACCCACCTGGAACGAAAGCTCCAGCGGCACCCCCGCCTTCTCCGGTGGCGTCTACAACGCGGTGCCCATCGACTTCGACGATCAGGGCAACGCCCGCGATGTCTTCAACAGCTTCGGCGAGACCGCGGTCGAGTTCGTCCTGGGCGATTTCGTGGGCGACGATGGCAACACCTACGACACTTTCTTCCCGACCGGCAACTTCCTCCCGAGCCCGGCGGATGGCTTCGACCCCAGCCCCTTCGCGCTGGGCAAGAGCTTCTTCGTCCCCGATGGCACCCCGGGCCAGAGTCTGTTCGGCGAGGGCCAGGACCCCCTGAACCAGGGCGACCTGATCCCCTTCGGCCACCGCCTGAAGTTCGAAGTCGACCTCACCCGCCCCGCCAACGCAGCGTACTTCCGCGCCGGCCTCGCGGAGGGCTGGGTCAACCTGATCCTGTCGCAAGCAGCGTTCGGCGATCTGGCGACCAAGGAATACAGCTACTGGATCACCAAGGAGGGCTCGGCGTCGCTGCCCGGGGCGCTGGATCTGGATCCTTCGACGCTGGAGATCACCTATCTGCTTCCGCCGGCTGGCGATGTGACGGGGGACGGGGTTGTGGACCTGCACGACCTGATCTGGGTGGCGCGGGAGCTGCAGTCGCCCGGGGCGCACCAGGGAGCGTTTCCGGGGCAAAATTCCCGGGTCACGCTCGACCAGAACGGGGATGGGTGGCTGTCCTTTGCCGATCTCGTGGCGGTCGCCGGGCGGGTGGCCGGGCGATGATTGTTCACAGATCGGTCGGAAATTCGGTGTGGTCACCGCGACAGATAGACGATAGCCAGGTACGATTTCGGCTGATGACCATCCGGGCGTTCCATCCCGACACGACGCGCTGCCCGCTGATCCGGGCGCTGGGGTCGGTACGGGCTGTGGGGCGGGGTGTGGGGCGGGGGTTCACGCTCATCGAGCTGCTGGTGGTCATCGCGATCATCGCGCTTTTGATCGGGATCCTGCTGCCGGCCCTGGGCAAGGCGCGGGAGACGGCGCGGGCGGCGCGGGAGCTTTCCGCGGCCCGTCAGCTCCTTCTGGGGTACAGCCAGTACAGCATCGACAACGGGGGCAAGCTGCTGCCGGTGGAGGCGGGGGACGGCACGGTCGCGGGCGGGTGGCCCGCGCCCTGGGGCGAGGACATCTTCAACGATCTGGGCACGCAGCTCTGGGACGCGAAGACCAAGCGTGTGCTCGCGCCCTTCGCGGGCTCGGCGGTGCTGAACGGGTACACCTGGAGGCTGGCGCCGTACTTCGACTACCAGATCGAGGGCGCGATCCTGATCAACGGTCAGGCGGCGGTGAAGCGCGACTTCTTCGATGGCGCCCTCTTCAGTGCCGCGACGCCGGCGGAGCTCGAGCGGAACTATGTCTACGTGACGAATGTCGCGCCGACACTGGGCATGAACGCCCTTATCGGCGGGACCCGCAGCGGCAACTTCCCGGTGCCCATCGGCAACCCGAGGGACTTCATCGGGATGGCGTACAAGCAGACCTACGGGATCGAGTCGATCACCCGCGAGGGGCAGGTCACGAGCCCGAGCGACTTCATCGTCTTCGCGTCGGCGCGGAACAGCGTCTTCGAGGGGCAGTACCAGGACGGGTACTGGAATGTCCGCCCCAACGCCCTCGGGAGCCCGGGCGACGCGGCGTTCAATGAAGCCGAGGCCGGCAGCTTCGGGGGCGTTGACCTCCGGTGGGGCGGCAAGGCGGTGGTGGGGGCGCTCGACGGTTCCGCCGCCCTCGAGGGCGAGGCGGAGCTCGACGTCGTGAGCGGCGACGCCCAGCGGGGCGAGGGCAAGGCGGCCAACTGGATCCGCTGGCGGGGTCGGTAAGCGGGTGAACTCACACTCTGGTGCCACGGACCCTGCTTTGCGGGTCCGTGTCTTCGTGCGTTGTCGGTTGTTCGCACTGACCTCCAGAG
>DAIQNV010000089.1:0-11865 GCA_036788215.1 Phycisphaerales bacterium
GTCAATTCCTTTGAGTTTTAGCCTTGCGACCGTACTCCCCAGGCGGCACACTTAATAGTTTTCCTTCGACCGGGACGGCGTGAGAACCTCCCCGATCTAGTGTGCATCGTTTACGGCGTGGACTACCGGGGTATCTAATCCCGTTTGCTACCCACGCTTTCGTGCCTGAGCGTCAGGAAAGGCCCAGTCAGCTGCCTTCGCCATCGGCGTTCCCATGGATATCTACGCATTTCACCGCTCCACCCATAGTTCCGCTGACCCCTACCTTCCTCGAGACTAACGGTTCACCCCGCAATTCCACAGTTGAGCTGTGGGATTTCACGAGATGCCTGAAAGTCCGCCTGCGCACCCTTTAAGCCCAGTGATTCCGATTAACGCTTGGGCCACTCGTATTACCGCGGCTGCTGGCACGAGTTTAGCCGGCCCTTCCTCTGGGTCTGTTCGTTGGTACTAGACCCTGACAGTGGTTTACACTGCGTAGCAGCTTCATCCCACACGCGGCATTGCTCCGTCAGGCTTTCGCCCATTGCGGAAGATTCGTTACTGCAGCCTCCCGTAGGAGTCCGGGCAGTGTCTCAGTCCCGATGCGGCGGGTCGTGCTCTCACACCCGCTACCCGTCTTCGGCTTGGTGAGCCATTACCTCACCAACTACCTGATAGGACGATCGCCGCTCCCAAGGCAGCAAGCCTTTCCTCCGGAGAGCGTATGGGGTATTACCGCCGGTTTCCCGACGCTATCCCCCACCTCGGGGTACGTTCGATCGCGTTACTCGCCCTTTCGCCACTCGCCCCGAAGGGCTCGTTCGACTTGCATGTTTTAGCCATGCCGCCAGCGTTCAATCTGAGCCAGGATCAAACTCTTCAATTGTGGTTCGTCACCGTGCAAGCACGGATTGGATACATCTGAAGCGATCCGGCTACCCCAGCCCATGCCCGTTTGTCACGGGGGGAACCGGGGCCGGTCTTTGAGTCACCGAATACACCGCAAGCGGTGAACCCGGCAACCAAACCCGCGGGCAAGCCCGCGGGGCATATCTGAATACTCAAAGATCGATGTTCTTCCGAGCGACCAAGATAATCGCCCGGAAGGGGCTACCGATCCATGCACGAGAGTTTCAGCGAACGCCGGAGTGTGAAACTCCGACGGCCCTTTATCGATAGTGGCGGACTCGGGCGAGTCACGGCGTACACCGCTGCCACCATCGCACACCCTCGCGATGGACCCAACCGCTCACTTGTCAAGGTGCAGTGCACACAAGGCGGCACGCCTTGGATGCCGTCGTTCGCCAGCCCTAAGGTTGGGAACGGCCACCCAAGTCGGCTCCGAACAGGTCGGCTGCCGTGCTGAGTGGCGGGGGAGAGTGTAGCGCACCACCTTCCGCCGTCAAGCGGGCAGACCACCAAGTTCTTCGCCTTCTTGCAGCGCCCCCCTTCCTGACCCCGCCAGGCCGCCCCCGCCCGGGCTTTCCCCCTCCACTTTTCGTCGCCCCGGAGCCGCCACGCACACCGTCGCCGCTACAACCCGGGGACCAACCGTCCCCCACCGCACCGCCACACCCCCATCGGAACCCCGGCGCACCCCGTCCGGCATCAGCCCGGCCACCGCTGCGGCGCACGCGGTCAGCGTCGCCCCGGTCGTCCGCACGTCATCCAGCAGCACCACCCGCTCCACCCGCCTCCCCGCCCACGCCTCCCGCACCGAGAACCGCCCCCGCACGTTCGCCGCCCGCCCGCTCGCAGCGACGCCCGTCTGGCTGGGCCCGTGCGACCGGCGCAGGATCCGCCCCAGCCCGCACCCGCACACCTCCGCCGCCGCCCGCGCGAGCGTCAGCGTGTGGTCCACCCCCCTGTTCCGGGCCACCCGCCTCCGCGTCGTGGTGGGCACAGGCACCAGCCACACCCCCTGGGGGTCCCACCCGAGCGACGCCAGCTCCGCCCCGATCAGTTCCCCGAGCGCCCCGCCCAGCCCCCGCCCAGCCCCCCGGTCCGCGTGGTACTTCAGCCCCTGCACCGCCTCCCGCAGATCCAGGTCGTACACCCCCAGGCTCACCGCCCGCCCCCATCCGAGCCGCCTCGCCCGGCACCAGCCGCACCCCGCCCGGTCCACCTCCCCGGGCCCCACAGGCCCGGCGCACCGCCAGCAGACCGTCTCCCCAGCCCCCGACCGCACGCCCCGCGCCCAGCGGGCCTCGCCCCCCGCCACGCCCCCCGATTCACCCAGCAGCGCATCCTCGATCGCACAGAGCCACCCCCCGCGCGCCGTGGGCAGGCTCACCCCGAGCCGCTCCCGGGCCCAGACCGTTCCCCGTTCCGCCCCCGTTCGCGGATCGTCCTCGCCCGCCCCCTCCAGCCCACCGGGATTCGGTGGCCAGACGAACTTTCCGGGTCCAGAAGCCGGTTCCCCGTCCTCCACCCCATCACCCCCCGAGCCGGGCCCGCGTCAGGTCCGCCCGCGCCGTCCGGCGCTCGCGCTGGGTCATCTCCCGCCCCGTCACGATCTGCAGGTGCGCCGGCTGGATGTGCAGCCACAGCTCGTTCACCACCCGCTCCTCCACCCCATCGATCAGCCCCGTCAGCACCCCGAGCCTCACCTTGCTCAGGAGGTCCATCGCCTCGTCCGACTGCAGCAAACGGGCATGGCGGAGCAGCCCGAGCGCCCGATGCACCGTGTCCTCGGTCTCCCCACGGCGTCGATCCAGGAGCGCCGCCCGCGCCCGGCGCTCGTACTCGATCACCTGGGGCACGATCTCCCCCTGCATCTCGCTCAGCAGCACGTGCTCGGTCTTCCCAAGCGTCGTCTGGTTGCTCAGCTGATACAGGTCCCCCGACGCCTGCGACCCCTCCCCGTGGTGCCCGCGCACCGCGAGGCTCATCGCCTCCGCCGCGTGCTTGACCTTCTCGATCTCCCCCGTCAGCTTCAGCGCCGGCAGGTGCAGCATCACGCTCAGGCGGATCCCCGTCCCCACGTTCGTCGGGCACGCGGTCAGGTACCCGAAGCGCGCGCCGAACGCGAAATCCAGCGACGATTCCAGGCGATCGTCCACCGCGTCGATCTCGTCGAGCGCCCCGCGCAGGTCCATCCCGCTGCGGATCACCTGCACCCGCAGGTGGTCCTCCTCGTTCACCATGATCCCCACGCGCTCCCCGGGCTGGCTCAGCGCCACCCCCCGGGGCTCGTCGGCGCCGCCCGACCCCGTGCTCAGCTTCCCCGTCGCGTGCTGCTTGCTGATCAGCTGGCGCTCGACGAGCAGCGCCCGCTCCAGCGTCCCCGTCCGGTGCAGATCGAGCCAGAGCAGGCGGGCCCCCGCCTCCGCGCCCCCCTCGGAGGTGTCCAGCACCCCGCCCCCCGCCCCGGGCCCGGACGCGTCCGACATGATCCGCTGCCTGCACAATTCCAGGATCTCGGCCCGGTCCGACCGGCTCGCCCGCGTCATGAAGGGGAACCCCGCGAGGTTCCGCGCCAGCCTCACCCGCGAACTCAGCACCACATCCGAGGCCGGCCCCGTCCCCCGCAGCCACTCCGTCGAGCCCGTCCAGTTCGGATTCCCCGCGCCCGCGCTCCCGCGCAGCGTCCACTCGCCCCCGTCGCTCTCCTGCCGCTCGATGCTCAACCGGACCCCTCCCCGCCGCCCCCGTTGCCCGCCCCGTTCTCCTCGTCGCCGATGACGCCCAGGACCGACAACCGCCGCATCTCGTCGCGGATCGCCGCTGCACGCTCGTACTGCTCACCCTTCACCGCGTTCTCGAGCTGCTTGCGGAGCTGCGTCAGGCGTTCCGCCCGCTCCCTCTGATCCCCCAGCATCGCCGCCAGGCGGTGACCCGTCGCCCCCTCGCGGCTCGCCGCCAGCGCCCGGCGCGGGATCTTGCCCACATGGTGCGTCCCGCCCTCGTGCGCCCGCTCGAGCAATGGCCCCACCTTGTCCTCGAAGACCTCGTAGCAGCGCGAGCACCCCAGGAGCCCCGTCCGCTTGAAATCGTGGAAGGTCATCCCGCACGAGTCGCACGCCTGCGCCCGTACCGGGGCCGATGCCCCGCCGGCCCCACCCGCCCCAGCGACCCCGGTACCCGGCGCCGCCGCCACGCCCGCAGCCAGCAGGCCGGGCAGCAGATCCGCGACCGAGGGCCCCGTGATCCCGCTCAGGCCCGCCTGGCCGGCGCACGCTTCGCACAGGTGCGTCTCGCGCGGCACCCCGTTGCGGATCACCACCTCGTGGATCGTCGCCTCACGCTCGCCGCACCGTTGACACAGCATGCACGCTCCAAACGAAGCCGCCACGCACCCCGCGCGACGTTCGATCCTACCACCCGCCCCCATCTCACCGAGCGCGCACCGCGCCACCGGGCCCGAAAAACACAACCGGCGGGACCAAAGCCCCGCCGGCAGCATGATCATTCAACCAACCGGACGGGCCTCAGCCCTGGTTGCCCTGCTTCTGAGCCCGGGTATACCCGTACTTGCGCTTCAGGGGCTTGATCACCAGGCCCGAGCGGATCGCCTGCGTCGACACCTTGACGCGCTTCACCGTCTTCGTGCCGTCCGCGTTCTCGAGGACCGCGTTCACCTTCTGGAGGTTGGGCTTGAAGGTCCGCCGGCTGATGCCGGTCGCCTTCAGACCGAAGCCGCCCTTTTGGATCGCGGCACCGCTCCACGCACGCTTCTTCCCGAAGGTCGTCTTCTTGCCCGTGAAATAGCAGACATTCGGCATCGCTCAAACCTCGATCGAAGGGGTCCGTCCCGCGGGCCAACCACCAGCGGGACCGCAACAGTAGACCCGTCCCGCCACCAACTCCAGTCCACCCGACCCCGCCCCGACGCTGTTACCCCCGCGTCAGGTTCTCACGGCTCAGCATCAGCTCCAGCGTCTGGGCCACAATGTCCACATCGCGCTCTGAAAGATCACCGAAAAAGGGGAGTGCAATCGTCCGCTGGCTCACCGATTCCGCTACCGGGAACGTCCCCTCCTCATACCCATACAAGTCCCGGTACACCGGCTGCAGGTGAATGCACGGGAAGTAGTCCGCCGCCCCCACCTCGTGGTTCCGCATCCCCCGGATGATCCGGTCCCGCTCCTCCCGCGTATACCCGGCAGCCAGGCGGGGCACGAACACGAACCAGCTCATGACCGTCTCGCGGTCCACCGTGGGAAGCACTAGGCTCGCCATCCCCGCCAGGCGACGCAGGTAGGAGTCCGCGACCTTGGTCCGCCGGCTCAGGATCTCGTCGAGCCTCGTCATCTGCGCCACGCCCAGGGCCGCGTTCACCTCGCTGAGCCGGAAGTTGTACCCCAGGCGTTCGTGCTTGAGCCAGGTCCCCGCGTCCTTCCTGGCGGACGGCGCATCCGCCGAGCCCCGTCCCTGGTTCCGCAGGCTCCGGCACATCTCCGCCAGGCGTTCGTCGTCGGTGACGATCATCCCGCCCTCGCCCGTCGTGATCTGCTTGTTGGGGTAGAACCCGAAGACCCCCGCGCGCCCGAAACTCCCCGCCTCCCGACCCTTATGGCTCGACCCGAGCGCCTCGCAGCAGTCCTCGATCATCGGGATCTCGTGCTTGGCTGCGATCCTCGCGTACATATCCATGTGCGCCGGGTTCCCGAAGGTCTCCACCGCCATGATCGCCTTGGTCCGGGGCCCGATCGCCCGCTCCACCAGGGCCGGGTCCATGTTCAGGCTCTTGGGCTCGATGTCCACGAACACCGGCGTCGCCCCGACCAGCACGATCGAGTTCGCCGACGCGATGAAGCTCAGGGGCGTCGTGATCACCTCGTCCCCGGGACCGATCCCGAGCGCCTTCAGGACGCAGATCAGACCCGTGGTCCCGCTGCTCACCGCGACCGCGTGCTGGCACCCCACCCGCGCCGCCACCATCCGCTCAAACCGCTCCTGCATCGGGCCGATCGACAGCCGCCCGGAACGCAGCACCTGGAGCACCAGCTCTTCCTCGAGGGGCCCCAGGTCCGGCCGGCTCAGCGGGATTTCCGTCTCGCTCATGCTCACATTGTCGGGCCAACACCCCCCCGATCAACACGCGCCGCAGAAAGACAACGCACCCAGGCCGGGCGCCGTGGTCGATCCGGCTATGCCCGGTGCCCCGAACCGCCCGCAGGGCGCTTCGGGCCGCCCCGCCCTGGGGCGCGGGTGGGCGTGGGGGGACGGGGGTACGTTCAGGCCCGCCGGGTTCACCCCGGCGAGGCCGTACGAGAGCGCGTGTGCGCCCGGAGGGCGCTACGGAGCGCAACAAAGAGACCGCCCCGCCCCGGGGCGGAAGGACAGAGACGCCCCGGGGCCGGAACAGCCCTGAACACACCCACCCCCCCCCACCCCACTCACCCCCTCACCATCCAGGGCCCCTAGCCCATCCGCACCCGGCGCTCCACGCTCGCCACCAGTTCAGACACCAGCGTCCCGTCGTGCACGCTCCCGACCGCGACGCGCTCGCCCGAGACGATCGACGCCCGCACCCGCTGGCTCGCGGTCACCACCGTTGAGTGGTTCGGTCGGCCCAGCTTGGTCGCGATCTCGGGCGTGCTGTGGCTCGTCATTTCACGGCACAGGTAAGCCGCGACGCTCCGCGCGAGGACCACGCGCTTGTGCCGGCCGCGCCCGAGCACCTCGCCCACGCTGACGCCGATGACCTCCGCCGACGCTTCGACGATCGCCGCCAGCTTGATCGGGCCCGACGGGTTCAGGCCCCCGGGCCCCGCCGCTCCGGCGGGCGCCAGCGCCGCGTCCACGAGCACCGCGCCGACCGTCCCGTCCGGGCTCAGGAGGTCGGGCGCGACGTCCGCAGTGGCCCGCACCCTTGCGACCGCCCCCACAAGGTCCCGCGCCGAGAGCGCCCCGCGATCGCGCCCCACGCCGTTGCGGACGCTCCTCTTCGTCCAGTCCACGATCGCCCGCGCAGCGCCCGCCCCGAGGCGCAGGCACCCCAGGCCCCCCGTGCCCGCGGGACCCCCGGGCGTTCCTCGCTTCGCGAGGTGCTCGGTCAGGCGCTCCGCCAGGTCGTCGTCCGGCGCGTCGATCCGTACGACCGCCCCGCCCATGAACCGCGAGACGAGGGGCTCACTCAGCAGTTCGATATCCCGGGGGTGCTCGTCGGAGACCAGGACCACCCGGGCCCCGCACAGGTCCAGGGCGTCGAAGGTGTGCAGCAGTTCCTTCTGCGTCCCCCCCTTGGTCGCCAGGAAATGGATGTCGTCGATGCACAGGAGCGACACGCGCCGGTAGTTCTTCTGGAACTGGCCCACTCCCCCGGACTTCACCGCGTCGATGTACTCGTTCGTGAACTGCTCCGCGGTCGTGCACCGAATCCGGCGGGGATCCCCCCCGGTCTCCGCGAACCGCGTCGCCACGCCCCGCAGCAGGTGCGTCTTGCCCACGCCGCAGGGCCCGTAGACCACCAGCGTCGCGAACCCCGGGTGGCGCTCCGCGTCGCCCATCCGCGCCGAGGCTTCGTACGCCTGGCGGTTTGACCGGCCCGTGACGAAGTCGTCGAGCCGGGCTGCGGCGGGGGTCGTGCTTCGGGCGCCGTTGTGCGCCCTGGCGTGGGGTGTGTGCGGGCCCGGGCTGTGCCGGTGGGCCCGCCCGTTCGCGGGGGTTGCGTCCGCCTCCCGGCGCGGTCGACCGGATTCGGCCCCCCGCCCCGGCGCAACCGTCCGATCCTCCGTCGCCCCCTCTCCCCGCGCCGACCCCGCAGGCCCTCCTCCGCGCTGCTCATCGCCCGCGGTCCGGCCCGCCTGCAGGCGGGTATCGAGTTCGATCGTCGCCGACGCGAGCCCGCAGGCACCCGCTGCGTCCTCCAGTGCCGCCCCGAATCTCCGCTCGATCAGGGAGTGGGCGAAGCGCGTGGGCACGCGGACCCGCAGGCGCCCGTCCACCTCGTCGACGCACGCCAGCCCTCCCGGAGCAGCGGGCGTCGCCTCCCCCGCCCAGCAGAAGTACCGGTCAAAGACCGCGGGCCCGAGCACCGCCCGGAGCTGGGCCTCGCGACCCACTCCCTCGGTCGTTGTCGGGCGTGCGGCCTCCGGCCGCGTTCCGTTGTCTGCTCTGTCCACCATCCGGCCAACCCCCCGACGGCGTCCCGCCATCGCGCATCGAACCCCGCTCCTGGTGCGCCCCGTCGCGCGGGGCCCTCGCGTCGTTCCCCGGAGGGTCGCCCCCGGACCCCGAAGGGCCCGGCGGGACGCCGGGGCGTCGCAGCGATCACAGAAGGGTTCGGGTCAGCCACCCCCTGCCGCCGAGCTTGCGGTGACCCCGGCCCATCCTGGACCCGAGAGGGGAGCGTCCGAACGCGTTGTCACCGTTTGCCCATGCGTTGGTCATCGTGGTGTCGTCCTTCCAACCACGAGGCACCGACCGCCCGCCGCTTCGCTTCGATCGCGAACCGGCTTGGCGAAGCCGAGGCCTGCACACCCAGTTTCCGAGCCCCCCTGCCGCGGCGCCGGCGATGAATCGCCCGCTGCCGAACTGCCCCCCGCGGCGTTTCCGGGAACCACCTGTTCCCGTTTCTCACGGCTCGATTGTCCTCCGGCCGACAGGTGTCCGCCGATCGCGAGACAGTACCCGTCAAGAGCGTTTGCTACAACGGCGCGAAGACGGATCCTGCACCGGTGCGCGACCCTTGCGCTTGGCGCAGCCAAGATTTAGGCGTCTTCAAAAAGACTTACCCACCCGCGCGTGGTCGCTGATGACATCCTGTGGACAACTGGGGCGATCGGGAAACAACCGCCCCCGACTCGTGGCGTCACAGGGGCGTCACACCGGGCAGACCAGCGCCACGCGCGATGCGAAGACGCGGAACCCGAGGCGCTCGTAGAGGCGCACAGCGGGTGCGTTCCGTCTGTCGACCGCGCAGGTCGTCTCCTTTGCGCCGAATCGTGCCGTGCGCGCGATGGCGCTGCGCAAAAGGCGTCCGCCGAGGCCCTTTCCCCGGAGCTTTGGGCTCAGCCCGAGGTACACGAGCTCGACGGAGTCATGCTCCGGGCAGTGCGTCATCAGGATGCACCCCTCGGGCGCCCCGTCCGCCCAGATCAGCCACCAGGTCGAGGGGTCGAAGACCCCGGTCGAACGGTGCGACGAGATTACATCATCTGTAGCGCGCAGGCCGCACAGCTCCGGGCAGTCGCGTGTGTCGACATAGCTCGCTTCGAGGGCGGCGCGCAGCGCCGCGTGGCGCTCGGGGTCCTCGGGGTCGCCCAGGGGTTCGACACGCACCTCGTCGGGCCAGGGCTCGATCTTGGGGTGCGAGCGTTCCTGCGACTTGAACGCGCGACGCATGTACGCGAGCTCGCCCACCATCCGCATCCCGCCCTCCAGGCAGGCCCGGACCCCCCAGCGCTCGTGGGGCTCCGGGAGCGCCTGCACAAGACGGATGCTTAGGTCGCTGTGCGATACACCCTCGAGTGTGGCGCGGACGCACGCGGTGAGTTCCGCCTCCTGCGTCTCGCCGGTCCCAAGGTCGGTGAGCCCGCCCGGGGGCGTCAGGAAGAGCATCGCGGTCCGCCCCGAGCCCGGGACCGCCAGCACCATCTGCCGGACGGGCTCCACGCCCGACGGATCGAGGGTGCCCCACATCAGCGAGGGGTCGATCCCGTGCCGGGAAGCGGCTTCCAGAAGTTTCTGCCCCGACGCGAGGCGCCGCTCCAGAGGGCCCTGGTAGAGCCTGGAGGCGGCGTGCAGGCGCATCGCCTCGGGGACGGGCTCCGCCCGGAAACCTCTGCTGGAGGGGTCCTGGGGCGTGTCGGAGGGGCCCGGGCCCCGGACGCGCGTCAGCGGGTTGTCGCGGTCCTGGGTCGTCACGGGGGTGCTTTCGGGCTCGGACGGGAAACGGGCGCGGGCGGGCCGCGTTGACCCCCCGCGCCCTGCCAGTAGACTATTCGGCACAGAGGCCCCGAGGGCGTGCGTGGGAACGACCGCGACCCTCAGCCCGGGGCGAGCGACCGGCCGGGACGAGGGCCCCAGCCGGCCCCTGCCGGACCCATTCGGAGATTTGCGCGATGCTGAACGCCCGACGCGGCCTGGCCGCTGTCCGACCCCTCGCCGCCCTGATTGCTGTGGCGATCGCCCTCTTTGCGCTGCCCCAGGCGGCGGTCTCGGCCCCCGAGCCCGAGCCCGTCCCGGTGCGCTGGGAGTTCGATTTCCGCGAGGGCCCGCTGCGGATGGCGGTGGTCGATGTTCCGGGGGTGGGACCCCGGAAGTTCTTCTACCTGACCTATCGGGTCGTGAACTTTTCCGGTGAGGACCGCATGCTCGCCCCGTCGTTCGACCTCGTCACCTCCGAGGGCGAGGTGCTGCGGTCGGGGCGGAATGTGCCGACCGTGGTGACTCAGGAGATCATGCGACGCATCGGTAACCCCTTGCTGCGTGACCAGTTGAGCGTCGTGAGCACCCTGAACCAAGGCATCGAGCACGCCCGTTTCGCTCTGGTCATCTGGCCCGCCAGCGACCCGGACATCGACGAGGTCAGCGTCTTCGCGGCGGGCTTCAGCGGTGAGAACGCCCCGTATGCGACCGTGGACCCCGAAACCGGGGAGGTCGTCCGGCACCTGCTCCGCAAGACCCGGATGCTCCGCTACGCGGTGCCCGGGGATCTGGTGGATCGGGGCTCCGAGCCCTTCGACCTGGTCGAGGCCCGCTGGGTTATGCGGTAAAGGGGTCGGTAACCCTCGACGGACCGTGTGGGTCGGGTGGAATCGTGTGTGGGAGGCCGCCTACCGTTGCGGCCCGGCGGACCGGTTGCGGTCTGCCCCAGAAGGTCGAGGATTGCTGCTATGGCGCACAAAAAGGGTCAGGGCTCCAGCAAGAACGGTCGCAACTCCAACGCGCAGTACCGCGGCGTGAAGCTGTACGGCGGCGAGGTTGCCAAGCCCGGGGCGGTGATCATCCGCCAGTGCGGCACCCCGTTCCTGCCGGGCTTCCAGGTGCGCCGTGGCAAGGACGACACGCTCTTCAGCGTGGGCACGGGGCGCGTGGTCTACCACGGTCGCACGGTGCACGTCGATCCCTTTGAGGATGACGCGCTGCGCCCGGTGCAGCTCAACCGCCTGCGTGCGGCTGCTGCTGCCAAGGCGAACTGAGCGTTCGATCGCGTTTGATGTGTGAGGAGCCGCTGTTCTTGGGCAGCGGTTTTTGTTTGCGTGCGAGGGGGGGACCGCCCCGGGGGCGGGGCGGCTCGCTCCTTGGAGGTTGGGCGTGGGGAGCCCGAAGCGCCCTGCGGGCGGTTCGGGGCACCGGTCAGTCGTCTGAGTTTGGAGCCGGGAAATCAGTTGTGGGGTCCATGGCGCAGCGGAAGCCCAGGTGGGGCATGGCGCTGTCTTCGGTGGTGCTCATGCGGGCGCTCGGGCGGTAGCTGGCGCAGTAGCTGTCGTTGCAGAGGAATGAGCCCCCACGGATGACGCGGGTGACGGCGGTTTGCCCGTGGCGGGGGTCGTGCCCTTGCTCGGGGCCCCTGGGGTTGTCCGCGATGCCCTTCCTGCCCAGTTTCTCGGCGCGGAGGGCGTAGGTCGTGGGGCTGTAGATGTCGGTGGTCCACTCCCAGACATTGCCCGCGGTGTCGTAGAGACCGAAGGCGTTCGCGGGGTATGAGCGGACGGGGGCGGTCGTGGTGTGGCCGTCCTTGGCGGTGTTGCGGTAGGGGAAGGCGCCGTCCCAGATGTTGGCGCGGGTCGGGCCGACGGGCTCGTCGCCCCAGGTGTTGACGGTCTGGCGATCGCCCCGGGCGGCCCGTTCCCACTCCGCTTCGGTCGGGAGACGCTTGCCGGCCCATTTGGCGTAGGCGAGGGCGTCGGCGTAGGCGATGTGGACGACGGGGTGGTCCATCCGGCCCTCGATGGAGGAGCCCGGGCCCTCGGGGTGTTTCCAGTCGGCGCC
>DAIQNV010000090.1:0-11775 GCA_036788215.1 Phycisphaerales bacterium
TACGGTTGCTCCATGACTGAGTCTGCCTCCCCCGTCGTGACCCGCTTTGCTCCTTCTCCCACCGGGCACCTGCATATCGGCGGGGCTCGGACGGCTTTGTTCTGCTGGGCGATGGCCCGGCGGGCTGGGGGGCGGTTTTTGCTTCGGATCGAGGACACGGACCTGAAGCGGTCGAGCCTGGATGCGGTGCGGGGGATTCTGGAGGACCTGGCGTGGCTCGGGATCGATTGGGACGAGGGGCCGGGGCTGGAGGTGGAGGGGGTGGAGGGGCGGACGATCGGTGGGGACCCGCGGGGGGTGGGGCCCTTCTTTCAGAGTGAGCGGGGGGAGCACTATGGGGCTCGGTTTGACGACCTGATCGCGCGGGGGCTGGCGTACCCGGCGTTTGACTCGCCGGAGGAGCTGGCGGCGATGCGGAAGGCGGCGGAGGGGGAGAAGCGGACCTTTATCTATCGCCAGGCGAGCGACTTTGACGCGGGGGCAGCGCGGGACCGGATGGGGGCGCACCCGCATGTCTTGCGGTTCCGGATGCCGGAGGGGGGGATCACGGTCGTGGACGAGGTGCTGGGGGAGGTGCACTTTCCGTTCGAGGAGCTGGATGACTTTGTCATCCGCAAGGCGGACGGGATGCCGACCTATCACTTCGCGGTGGTGGTGGACGATGCGATGATGGGGGTGACGGATGTGCTGCGGGGGCAGGAGCACCTGAACAACACGCCCAAGCACATCGCGCTGCAGCGGGCGATGGGGCTGGCGACGCCCCGGTATGCGCACATGCCCCTGATCTTCAATATCGACGGCACGAAGATGAGCAAGCGGGACAAGGACAAGACCGCGAAGAAGGCGGTGAAGGATGCGGGTGTGGGGAGTGTGGAGGGGTTGAGAGCCACGGAGCCACGGAGCCACGGAGCCACGAAGGTTCTGGGGGACCTTGATGATTTGACGTTTCGGGAGTGGTTGAAGGATAAGAACCGGCAGCTATCGCGCGAGCAGGTGGGGGCGGTGGCGGAGGCCCTGAAGGTGGAGCTGCCGGAGATCGATGTGGAGGATTTTCGGGCGGCGGGGTATCTGCCGGAGGTGGTGGTGAACTTCATCGCGCTCCTGGGTTGGAACCCGGGGTCGGACATCGAGCGGTTCGACATGCCATTCCTCGCGGAGCGGTTCGGGGTGGAGCGGATCGGGAAGAGCAACGCGAAGTTTGACCGGGACAAGCTGCTGGCGTTCAACGCGGACACGATCCAGCACGGGCTGGATGACGCGGCCTTCGCGGAACGGTGGCTGCGCTGGGCGGATCGGTTCGACGATCACCTGGCGGCGTGGGGGCGGGCGGACAAGGGGCGTTGGGCGGTCGCGGCGCGGGCGGCGCGGCCCCGGTCGCGGACGCTGCGGGATGCTCGGAACGCGATCGCGTTTGCGCTGGTCGCGGACGGCGATTTTGGCTATGACGAGAAGGCGGTGCAGAAGGGGCTCTTGAAGGGGGAGCCGGCGGGGGTGGAGCTGCTGCGCGAGGCGCGTCCGGCGCTGGCGGGGGTGGACGCGTGGACGCCCGAGTCGATCGATGGAGCGATCGCGGCGTTTGCGGAATCGAAGGGGGTCGGGCTCGGGAAAATCGCGGCGCCGCTGCGGGTGGCGCTGACGGGGACCGCGGTGAGCCCGCCCCTGGGGGAGACACTGGGGCTGCTGACGCGGGCGTCGGCGCTAGCGCGGATCGACCGGTGTCTGGCTGAGTGTGGGGCTGGGGGCGGGGCGTAAAGAAAAGCGGCCCTGACGGGCCGCGGGGGTTCACTCTCGGGCTCTCTCGGCGTGTGGGGCTCGTGGAGGGCGTCGTCAGTTGGCTTCGAGCGGGGCGGGGCGGTCGGCGTCGTGATCGGTTTTGCCTGCGGAGGCTTTCTTGGATGCTCCTGCCAATTTCGACGCGAGGGATGCGACCGCGATGCCCTTGAGGGCGAAGCGGATGGTCCTGCCTGGGCCCAGGATGCTGACAACCGCCAGGGCGATGGATGCGGCGGTCAGCGGGTGCTTTGAGGCGGTCGCTCCGATTTTCTCGGGGATCGACATGTCGTCATCCATGGGCCTGCGTCCCTGTTGTGCCGCCCGCTTGGGTGGTCGGCTGGCTTCCCGGAGCCTGGCCTTGGCCTCGATGACCGTCGCGGGCCGGTGCCGCGGTTCCTCCGAAGGCGCGTCGTCCGTTCGCCCGCGCGTTTGCCCGGGGGTCACGGGTGGCGTGCGGGGTGGGGTGGGGGTCGGGGTGGGGGGGTATGTCCCCGTTGCGGCGTGGCTCGGGCCCTGCTCCGGGTGCGTGGCTGATCCTGGTGTCCTGGACATGGTCTCGTCTCCCGTCGTGCGTTGGTTGTGTTGCTGAAGACTCCGAGGACTTCGCGTCGTGCTTTGAAGCGCTGGCGTTCAGCGCGCCGAGGCCTATGAGCCCCACCACGAGGCACGCCCCGCCCGCGGCGGCGATGGCGATGGGGACATTGGTGACCCACGCGAGGGCCCACGCGCCGGCGACGACGAGTGCCAGCGTGCCTATGAGGACGGCGGCGAGCATGCCCAGCGCGAGGCCGCCGGCGATGGCTGCGGCTCGGGCCGCGTCGCGGGCGGTCTCGACCGCGGTCTCCTTGAGTCGGTGCGACTGGGCATCGATCAGGTCGACGGCGGCGATGAGAGACTCTGCGGCTCGTTCGAGCATGGCGACCATGGGTTACCGCAAGACCACTTTGGCGAGGATGGCGCCGACAGCGACGGAGATGAGGACGGCGCTGATGGGCTTCTCGCGGATTTTGTCCTGCACGCTGTGGGTGTATTCCTCGGCGTGGAGGCGGACGTTGTCGGCCATGTCGCCGGCGGCGTGGCTGACGCGGTCGAACTGCTCAGAGGCCATGCCCTTGGCGTCGCGGGTCGCGGTGTGGGCGAGCGACTTGACGTCGTCGCGGAGGGCGGCGAGGTCTTCCTTGAGGTTGGAGAGCTCGTCCATGGTCGGCTCTGCGGCCTTGCCGGCCTTGGTGTCGGTGCTCTTGGTGGGGTCGTTGCTCGTGGCGTATGTGGTCATGACTTCCCTTTCGTCATGGAGATGACTGCTCAGCGGGGGGCACAACGATGCCCACCGACTACACAACCATGTGCGCCCGCGGTGAAGGCCCGGTGACGACGCGGTGAGTTCGCGCTCATAGACTCGCGTCCACCCCACGCAGACCGACCGCACCCCTTCTTCGAAGCGATTGCCATCATGACCGAGAACCCGCTGCTTGCCCCGTTCGTTGCCGGTGCGTTCGACTGCGAGACGCGGGTGTGGATGGCCCCCCTGACGCGGTCTCGGGCGCAGATGCCGGGAAATATCCCCTGGGCGCTGAACGCGGAGTACTACGCGCAGCGGGCCGATCCCGTTGCGGGCGCGTCGCTGATCATCTCGGAGGCGACGCCGGTGTCGCCCCGGGGGCACGGGTACTACGCGACGCCCGGCATCCATACGCCCGAGCAGGCGGCGGGGTGGAGGCTGGTGACGGACGCGGTGCACGCGCGGGGCGGGCGGATCGTGTGCCAGCTCTGGCATGTGGGGCGCGTGAGCCACAGCGCGCTGCAGCCGGGGAACGAGCCCCCGGTGAGCTCCACGAGCGCGAACTCCCGGTCCAAGACCTACATCGATGCGACCTACGAGCGTGTCGACAGCTCGACGCCGCGGGCGCTGGAAGAGCATGAGGTCGAGCCGATCGTGGAGGAGTTCCGGGCGGCGGCGGTGCTGGCGCGGGAGGCGGGGTTCGATGGCGTGGAAATCCACGGGGCCAATACCTATCTGCTCGACCAGTTCCTGCGGGACGGGATGAACCCCAGGACCGACCGGTGGGGGGGCACGCTCGAGAACCGCTTGCGGTTTCCGACGATGGTCGCGGAGGCGGTGGCGGGGGCGATCGGGGCGGAGCGGGTGGGCTACCGCATCAGCCCCCTGAGCGAGCACCACGACGCGAAGGACTCGGACCCGAAGGGGACCTTCAGCGCACTGGCGAAGCGGCTCGGCGGGCTCGGGCTCGCGTACCTGCACGCGGTCGAGACCTGGGACCGGGCGAACCTCGACCCGCGGACGCACGAGGTGATCCCGGCGATCCGCGATGCGTTCCGCGACGCTGGCGGTGGGGCGTACATCGCCAATGGCGACTACACGCCGGAGCAGGCGGCGGAGGCGCTGACGACCGGCTGGGCGGATGCGGTGGCGTTCGGGCGGCTGTTCATCCCGAACCCGGACCTGGCGGAGCGGATCCGGCGGGGCGGGCCCTATCGGGTGCCGGACCGGGAGACGTTCTACGGGGGAGGGGCGGAGGGGTACACGGAGTTTGGGGCGGTCGGGGAGTGAAGTGCGCGTGTGGCGTCCGGCGTTCGTGGCCTTCCTCGCTGGCGCTCGTCAGACCACGGCACCCGGGTTTGTTGGACCGCGGCACGCGGGTTGTCGGGTGATGTGGGTTGTTCGGCCCGAAGCGCCCTGCGGGCGGTTCGGGGCACCGGGCGGAAGTCCAAGCCTGTTCTTGCCAGCGTTACCCCGCGGCGGCCTCGAAGAGGGTCGCCCCGGCGCCCTGGGCCTCCGTGGCCTCGTGCTCCAGCAGCCAGCGCTTGCGGGCGAGGCCTCCGCCATAGCCGGTGAGGGAGCCATCGGCCCCGATGACGCGGTGGCAGGGGACGATGATGGAGATGGGGTTGCGTCCGTTGGCGAGGCCCACCGCCCGAACGGCGTTGGGGTTGGCGATGGCGCGGGCGATGCCGGCGTAGCTCTGCGTGTGGCCCCGGGGGATGGCTCGGAGGGCGTGCCAGACGGATTGCTGGAAGGGTGTGCCGGCGGGGGCGAGGGGGAGGTCGAAGGCGTGCAGGGTGCCCGCGAAGTAGGCCCGGAGCTGGCGGGTGGCTTCGGTGAGGAGGGGGTGGGAGTTTGGGTCCAGGGCTTCGTCATGCCCCTCGGGGGCGAACAGGAGCTCGCACAGGGCTTCGTCGGTCGCGCCGAGGGCGAGGGGGCCGACGGGTGAGTCGATCGTGGCCCGGGCGAATGGGAGGGGCGTCACGGGCCGGGGTCCGGGAAGAGGTCGGCGACGCGGACGGTGACGCCCGGGGCGAAGGTGGCGTGGGCCTCGGCGGTCGGGCCCAGATCGTCCTCGCGGGCGTAGCCCGAGTCGCCGGGCTCCCGGAGGACGAGCACGCGTCGGCCCTCGACATCGACGATCCAGTACTCGGGGATGCCGGCGCGGGCGTAGCGGAGGGCCTTCTCGCCCCGGTCGGTGCGGAGGGAGGTGTCGGCGACCTCGATGAGGAGGAGGACGTCGTCGGGGCGCACGCCCTGGCCGGGGTCGGCGTCCGGTCGCATGAGCACGAGGTCCGGGTCGACGACCGTCTCGTCGTCGAACTGCATCGTGTACTGCACGCCCACGCTGACCTGCCGATTGAACCGGAGGGCCTCATTCAGACGGTGCAGCACGCCCAGGTGACGCTTTCCGCTCGGTGACATCTCGACGATCATCCCCCCGATGAGCTCCACCCGCTCCCCCTCGCGGATGATGCCCTCCTCGACCATCCGCCAGAATTCGCCCGCGGTGATGCGGCGGAGCCTGAGGGGGGTCTGATCCGGGCCATGCGTGACGGATACGCTCGACATGCCAAGAGTGTACCCCGAAGGGCCCCGAACCCCGCACCCAATCCGACCCGGTGACCCCCACATGACCGACCCGACCCCCGGCCGTTCCGCTCCTTCCGGCGATGCCCCCTCTGCCCCGGCCCGGCACTTCATCCAGCAGATGATCGACGACCACATCGCGCAGGGGCGGTGGGGTGCCCCGGGGGATCGCTCGGTGGTCAGGACGCGCTTCCCGCCGGAGCCCAACGGGTTCCTGCACATCGGCCACGCCAAGTCGATCTGCCTCAACTTCGGGCTGGCGGAGGAGTACGGGGGGCAGTGCGTCCTGCGCTTCGACGACACCAACCCGGAGAAGGAGGAGGACGCGTTCGTCCGGTCGATCGTGGGGGATGTCCGCTGGCTGGGGTTCCGCTGGCCGGGGTATTCGGAGTCGGACCCGCTCGCCGGCGTGAAGTTCGCGAGCGACTACTTCCAGCAGATGCACGACTGGGCGGTGGAGCTGATCAGGAAGGGCAAGGCGTTCGTCGACGAGCAGTCGGCGGAGGAGATCAGGAAGTCGCGCGGGACGCTGACCGACGCGGGGACCCCGAGCCCCTTCCGGGATCGCCCGGTCGAGGAGTCGCTGGCGCGGTTCCGCGACATGGTGGAGGGGCGCGTCGCGGACGGGGGGGCGGTGCTGCGGGCGAAGATCGACATGGCCTCGCCCAACATGAACCTGCGCGACCCGGTGATGTACCGCGTCCTCAACAAGCCCCACCACCGCACGGGCGACACCTGGCATGTGTACCCGATGTACGACTGGGCCCACGGGCTCGAGGACTCGATCGAGGGGATCACGAACTCGCTGTGCACGCTGGAGTTCGAGGCGCACCGGCCCTTGTACGACTGGTTCATCGAGGCGATTAATGAAGGGCGCGGGCCCGGCTCGGAGTGGGGCGAGCGGATCCACCACCCGCTGCAGACCGAGTTTGCGCGGATGAACCTGACCTCGGTCGTCATGAGCAAGCGGTACATGCGCCAGCTCGTGGAGGAGGGGCATGTGCTCAGTTGGGACGACCCGCGGATGCCGACGCTCTCGGGCCACCGGAGGCGGGGCGTGACGCCCGAGGCGATCCGGGCCCTGTCGGGAGAGGTGGGCATCACGAAGTACAACTCGATGCATGACTATGTCCTGCTCGAGAACGCGGTGCGCGAGGACCTGAACGCGCGGGCCCCGCGGCGCATGGCGGTCCTGGACCCGATCCGGGTCACGATCACCAACTGGGGCGACGGGGGCGACGACGCCCGCCTCGAGGAGATGGTGGCGATCAACAACCCGGAGAACGAGGGCGCGGGGACGCGGACGGTGCCCTTCGGGAAGACCCTGTACATCGAGCGCGAGGACTTCATGGAGGAGGCGCCGAAGAAGTTCTTCCGCCTGAAGCCCGGGGGCGAGGTCCGCCTCCGCTACGGGTACTGGATCACCTGCAACGAGGTCGTGAAGGACGCGTCCGGCGCTGTGACGGAGCTCTTGTGTACCTACGACCCCGAGACGAAGGGGGGCGATGCGCCGCCGCCCGATGCGGAGGGGAATGTGCGGAAGGTCAAGGGGACGATCCACTGGGTCGAGGCGACGACCGCGACGCCGATCACGGTGCGGCTCTTCGACCGGCTCTATGGCGTGGACCGGCCCGGGAAGAAGACGGGGAACCACCTCGATGATCTCAACCCCGATTCGCTGAAGGTGATCGGGACCGCGTTCATCGAGCCGAACTGGGAGACGAGCGCGACGGAGCGGGCCTCGGGCACGGGGGTGTTCGGCGATGGGATCGATCGCTTCCAGTTCGAGCGCCAGGGATACTTCTGCATCGATGCGAAGGAGACCGAGGGGGCGGGGCGGCCGGTGTTCAACCGGACGGTGACGCTGAAGGACTCGTGGAGCAAGCAGGCGGGCCGGTAAATTTCCAAATTGCAAAGGGCCAAATGGCCAAAGGTGGGGATTGGGCGTTCGTGGTCGAGCTCGCCTGCGGCTCGCGAGACCACGGCACCCGGGTCGGGAGACCGCGGTGTCCGGGTTTGTTCGTTGGACTACGGCGCGCGGGTTGTCGGGCGGTGTGGGTTGATCGGCCCGAAGCGCCCTGCGGGCGGTTCGGGGCACCGGGAATTGGGCGTTCGTGGTCGAGCTCGCCTGCGGCTCGCGAGACCACGGCACCCGGCTTCGCTCGTCAGACCAGGGCACCCGGGCCTTCGGTCTGCCAGCCCGCTCGCTCACGCTCGGGGCTCCATGGGTGCTGCCTGAAAAACAAAGCAACCCCGCAGGGCGGGGTTGATCTTGGTCTGTCCTGGTGGATGGTCAGGGCTTCTTGCCGCCCTGGATTTCCGCGACTACGTCGGCCCAGGCCTCGGGGGGCGGGGGCGGGTTGTGGGGGACGACGGGGCGGCTGCAGTCGGGGCAGGTCGTCGGACCTTCGATGCCCTTGTAGCCATTGAGGAGGACGAAGGTCGGCTCAAGCTTGGCCTTGCCTTCGGTCGTCCAGTAGCAGGCTTCCGCGGGGTAGAGGGTGGCTTCGCCGGTCCTCGGGTTGCGGAAGGGCTGGGTGTCGCCATCGCGGATTTTGTAGTTCTCGAAGACCTGGCCGGTCACCGCGTCGATCATCGCTCGCTGGCGGGTGCCGGCTTCGAGGGCGTTGCTGCCCCCGGAGAGCGACCAGACGGTGCCCCCGGCGATCGCGACCGCCGCGACGATGATCAGGATCTGGGCCCAGGCGGGTCCGGCCCCGCTCGAGTCCTTCTGGACCTTGGCGCGGGCGCGCTTGGCCTGCATCGCAGGCCCCGCGTCGAGCCCGTCCATCACGCTTCCGGCGTTAGGGGACGACATAGTCACCATCCAGTTTCCTTGAGTACTCGTTCTGGGCTGCTCGCCAGAAGTCTCGGGGGGCTCCGAGGATCGACCCGGTCGGGAACCACATGTCGGGGTCGATGTATTCGACATCGCTCAGCTGCTCGATGTGCCCGTCGAAGAAGACAATGTTGCCCCGCATGCCCTCGCTGAAGCTCCCGTTGCGGTCAGGCGCGGAGCCGTGGCGGAGGGCAAGGGGGCGACGGTCCTTGAAGACCCACGGGATCGTGGAGCCCAGGCCCGCTTGGGGTTCGCCCGCTGCGACCGCCCGGTTGTATTCGTGGTTGTTGTTGAACCAGGGGCCGGTTCCGCTGAAGCCACCACCGAAGTTTGCGTTGATCGCTATATCGAAGTCCGGCTCGGTGTTCGCGTTGGCGTAGCGGTGACCCTCGAAGATCATGGCCTTCATGGACGCAGTACCCACGCGGTCGAACCGCGGGGCGTAGCCGCGCCGGTCGTTGCGCCTGGGGGAGGTGCCTCGGGGCGGGGCGTCCGTCGTGGAGACGAACTGGGTGCTCATGTTGTAGGCGATCATGCGGCCGGTGGTGAAGCCCCGGATCTCGTCTTGGGCGCCGCTCCCCGCGAATGGCTTTGAGGTCGCCTGGTTCTCGGGGCAGCTGAAGAACTCGAGTTCCTCGCGGTACCAGTTGAAGCGGTCGGCCCGCACGAGGTCGGCGACGTCGCCCTCCTGCACGTCGTAGCTCTCGCCGGGGCCTCGGAAGCCGGCGTCCGCCGCGAGGGGGCCCATGAAGTCGTAGCTCTGCATGGCGATGCCGTTGAACGTGGGGGAGGCGGCGCTGCCGAAACTCGCGGGGCGCCCGGCGCGCTCCCACGCGCGACCGCCGATCGCGTCCCATCCGCTCGTCGTCGGAGCGCCCGCGATCCAGTCATTGTTCGACGAGCTGTACGCCGCGTGCATCTGCGCGATCGACCGCATGTTGGCCTGGCAGACCACGGACCGCGCGGCCCGGCGTGCGGCGCCGAGCGCGGGCAGCAGGATGCCGATGAGCAGCGCGATGATGGCGATGACCACCAGAAGCTCGATCAGCGTGAAGCCGCGCTTGTCGTTCGTCTTTCCACGCCCTGCAGGGACAGCGTCGCCCGACGCCTTCGTGGTCGAGACCCCCACCTCACCCATCGTCGTCATCAATGTGCCCCGTTCGTCCTGAGGATCGATGTCCGGCGTCAGCCCGTCCGTGTTGGCTCACCACCGTGTGACATGCCCGCCCCGAGAGTACGGACCGCGTTTGGCTTCCTTGCCATCCGCAGCGTACCGTAGTGTTGCCGCGGTCGCACCCGCTGTCCACCTCAAGTCCCGGCGGGGCCAGCATGTGCGGGAGACACCCCCTCGTCTTTGCGCAACGCTAACACAAGGGTCCGGGCAACCCATGGCGCGGGATTGCGGGCGGCTGCTTCGGCGCGCTGCTCAGTCGCACGCGGACGCGTTTCCGGAGGGTCGCGCCGCACCACGCATCGCGCGGATCGTCGCGCGGCGATGGGGCAGCGATGGCCCGGGGCTCGGGCCCGACTTCGTTGTGGGGACGATCTCACCGCCGACGACGGATGCCGACCACGCCCAGGGCGATGCCGGCCATCGCTGCCCCGGAGGGCAGGGGGATGATGGTCGACTTGGACTGCACGTCGCCGGTGGTGATGTAGTGGGCGCTGCCATCGCCCGCCAGGCGCTGGATGTGCATCGCGATGCGGGCCTCGCCACTCAGCAGGCGGGCCAGCCCGACGGAGAAGAAGTCGTCGTCCGCCTCGTAGGTGATCCGCAGCCACTCGCCGGCGTCGATGCCGTTGGCGACGCCGCCACGCTTCGCCCGCTCGAAGGAGCTCATCGTGCCGGCCCAGGCGGAGTCGAGGGCACCGGCGCCGTGGATGTTGTCGTCGTCCTCACCGTCGAACTTGACGCCGGAGGACCAGGCATCGATCTCGGCGTCGTCCAGGCCCAGGATGCTGTCCTCGAACCAGATGCGCGTGATGGTGCCCGCGCCGAACTGGGAGAAGGTGAAGGTCGCCTCGTCGTCGCTGACCGCGATGTCGATGGCGAAGTTGACGAGCGGATCGCTGTCGCCGGTGTAGCGGACGGAGTCGAGGCTGTAGGTCTGCCCGGAGACCGCGGCGGCGATGGAGGCGGTCACTGCAATAGACAATGTGGTACGCATCGGCGGGGGTCCAGTCTTGGTTGAGATGCCCTGATTCAGGGGTGACTGTACCCGGCGCTGACCAATAGGCAAACCGCACTAGCCCAATCTGGGTGGCGCGGTGATCGGTTGGGATGTTGAGGGCCGGTGATCGGGCGATCAGCGCCGGCGACGGACCGCGACCGCGAGGACGCCCAGACAGATGCCCGCGAGGCCTGCAGCGGAGGGGAGCGGGATGATGACGCTGGAAATGGTGGGGAGCGTGGTGACGTAGGCGTCGCCCCGGGTGGCGCCCTGGAAGCGGAGCCCGATGCGGGACTCGCCGCTCAGGAGGCTGTTGAGCCCGTGCTGGATGAAGTCGCTGTCGGTGGCGAAGGTGATCGAGAGGTACTCGCCGGCGTTGATGCCGTTGTTGACCCCGCCGGCCTTGCGGCGCTCGAAGACGGTGAGGGCTCCGCCCCAGTCGAAGCCCCGTGAGGCGGTGGCGTCGTTGTCCGCGACGAAGTCAACGCCGGCGTGGGCGTCGGAGATGAAGCCCGAGGAGAGCCCCAAGATGGTGTCCTCGAACCAGATCTCGGTGATGATGGCGCTGGTGGCGTTGGTGAATGTGAAGGTGGCGAAGTCGCCCGAGGTGGCGAGGTCGATCGCGAAATCAGTGAAGGTCTGGTCGCCCGAGGCGGGCGACTGGGGGGACGAGGGCGTCCACGCCTGGGCAGCGACGGGGGTGCCGATGCAGGCGAAGGCAAACAGGATAGCGTTGTGGTGATTCACTCTGGACTCTTCCTCTTCTCGCGGCAGGGGTCGCTGTCGACCACCTTAAGTGTACGTCACCGCTGCCCTTCCGCCATGGATATGGGGCGTTGGGATCGCTTCCATATACGGAATTTCACTTCTGCGGATGTCGTGGGGTGCAGAATTGCTGTTTGTTGGGCTCTGGATAACCTAATGCGGGGGTGGTAAACCGCCCGGGTGAAGTCGCCTAAGTTCCATGATCAGGGGGGTTTGCGTCGCGAGAGCGCCCTGAGGAGTTGGGGGGTTTGCCGAGGGGAGGAGTGGGGTTGATTGGGTGGTGATGGGGAGGCGTGGAGAAATCGCTGCGCGATGTCTCCACGGCACCCAGGGGGGGGGGGGGGGTGGTGGGT
>DAIQNV010000091.1:0-11236 GCA_036788215.1 Phycisphaerales bacterium
ACCGCCAGCGGCACCCAGCCCCTCGCCTACCAGCTCTTCTCCGAAGCCGACCTCCGCATCCAAGGCGAACACGCCACCCCCCTCACCGAAACCGGCGCCATCACCGACACCACCGACATGATCTGCGCCGTCGGCATCAAGGCCGAGGCCCCCCTCGAATCCACCAAGTTCGGCCAGCTCGACATCAAAACCCTCCTCCTCGCCCACGGCTTCCAGAACACCGCCGGCCTCCTCGAAGCCTTCAACCCAACAAGCGTCCTCACCACCGCCCGCGAGATCATCACGCTGTGGGTCAGCCGCATGGTGATGTTCAACCGCTATTTCCGATCCTCCCCCGTTGCCAACGGGGGAGGTGCCCGCGAAGCGGGCGGAGGGGGCGTCGGCGCAGCCGACGGAGGGGGTACCCTCGGCGCCGTCCCCTTCAGGGACGTCTTCATCCACGCCATGATCCAGGATGGCGAAGGCCGCAAAATGTCCAAGTCCCTCGGCAACGGCGTCGACCCCCTCGACATCATCTCCTCCCACGGCGCCGACGCCATGCGCTTCACGCTCGTCGAGATGACCACCCAAACCCAGGATGTTCGCATGCCCGTCGAGTTCGACGAGAAAACGGGCAAGAACACCAGCCCCAAGTTCGACCTGGGCCGCAACTTCTGCAACAAACTCTGGAACGCCGCCCGCTTCGCCCTCGCCAAACTCCCCGCCCCCAACGAGCCCGAAGCGCAAGCGAGGGATGCCTCCAAATCCTCCCCCGTCACCGACGGGGGAGGTGTCGGCGAAGCCGACGGAGGGGGTGCCTTCACCATCTCCCCCTCCGCCCTCTCCCTCCCCGACCGCTGGATGCTCACCCGCCTCCGCGCCTCGATCGCCGAGATCGACCAGGCCCTCGCGACCTACCAGTTCGCCGCCTACGCCAAGGCGCTCTACGACATCGTCCGCCGCGACTTCTGCGACTGGTACCTCGAGGCCATCAAGCCCACCGTCGCCAGCGATCCCAGCCAGCGGGCCGTCCTCCGCCACACGCTCGACGCCCTCCTCCGCCTCCTGCACCCCGTCACCCCCTTCATCACCGAAGCCATCCACGAGCAGCTCGCCACCCGCACCGCCCCATCCATCCCCGGCCTCGATCTCGGTAACACAGCAGACACCCTCTGCACCGCCCGCTGGCCCGCGGTCGACGCATCCCTCGAAGACCCCGCCGCCGCCGAGGAATTCGAGCGCCTCCGCGGCGCCATCGAAACCCTCCGCGCCGTCCGCGCCCAGCACAAGGTCGACCCCAAGCGCAAGGTCACCCTCCACGCCGCCCCCGACCTCGCCGCCTTCCTCACCAAGCACACAACCCTCGCCACCTCCTTGGCAGCCCTCGACACAATCACTCCCGACGCCCCGTCCGGCCCCGCCGCTTCCTTCACCCACGAGGGCGCCGAGCACGCGCTCTCCAACCTCGCGGACGCGGTCGATGCCGGCACCGAGAAGGATCGGCTCACCAAGGAACTCGCCGACCTCCACCGCGCCATCAAGCAGCTCGAAGGCCGCCTCTCCAACCCCGGCTACGTCGACAAGGCCCCCCCAAAGCTCGTCGAGCAGACCAACGAACAACTCCGCAAAGCCAAAGCCGACCGCGACACCCTCGCCGCCGCCCTGGACCGCCTCCAGTGACCCGCCGCGACCTCACCTCTCCTCCCCCGCTGCCAGCGGGGGAGGTGCCGAGCGCAGCGAGGCGGAGGGGGTACAACCCAACCGCGAAGCGCTCCTTTGCCCTCCCTCCGTGGCTTTGTGCCTTCGTGGCTCCGTGCCTCCTCCTCCCCTCCTGCTCCGTCATCCCCCCCGCGCAAACCACCCCTACCCCCGCCCCCTTCGCCGAGTCCCTCGTCCTCTCCGACGAGCCCTGGACCTTCCACACGCGCCAGGGCCGCGCCATCGAGACCCCGCACTTCCGCCTCTACACCACCGTCCGCCCCTCCATCCTCCTCGACCGCTTCCCCGCCTTCGCCGAGCGCGCCCTCATCCACTACACCACGTACCTCACCGACCTCCCCGAGCCCACCCGCCCCCTCGAAACCTTCCTCATGGCCACCCGCCCCCAGTGGGCCGAGATCACGCAGCGCGTCGCGGGCACCAACGCCAGCACCTACCTCCAGATCCAGCGCGGGGGCTTCGCCTACAACGGACGCGCGGTCTACTGGGACATCGGCCCGCACGACACACTCGCGATGGCCGCCCACGAAGGGTGGCACCAGTACACCCAGTCCACCTTCAAGGTCCCCCTCCCCATCTGGCTCGAAGAAGGCCTCGGCACCTACATGGAGGGCTTCCGCTGGGCAGAGGACGACCGCACCCGCCCGATCTTCCTCCCGTGGTCCAACCCCCAGCGCTTCGACACGCTCCGCAACCTCGCCACGCGAAACGAACTCATCCCGCTGCAGGACCTCCTGACCGCCCGCCCCCAGGACCTCATCCAGACCAGCTCCGCCAGCACGCTGGGCTACTACGCGCAGGTCTGGGCCCTCACCCACTTCCTCGCGGAGATGCCCCAGTACCGCCCCGCCCTCCAGCAAATGCTCCGAGAGCACGCCTCAGGCCGCGCCCTCGACACCTACCTCACCCGCCTGGGCCCCGCCGAAGCCCGCCGGACCGTCACCCTCCGCATCGGCGACGGCGCCCTCCGAACCTGGTTCACCACCGACCTCGAAACTGCGGCCAGCGAATACCGGGACTTCGTGCAACGGATCACCGAGCCGGGGGCACGGCAGAGCATCGTCGCGGGCGAGTCGCCGCTGACCCAGTGATCGCGGTGCCCCGAACCGCCGCGAAGCGGCGCTTCGGGCCGCCCGTCGCCCGGCGGTACCCGACCTCTTCATGCCCCGGGTGCCGTGGTCGGACGAGCGCCAGCGAGGAAGGCCACGAACCAAAGACACCCGCCGCTTGCCGTTTGCCGCTTGCCGCTTGCCGCTTACCGCTCGCCGCTTGCCGCTTACCGCTCGCCGCTCGCCCCCCCACCTCCCTGTCCCTTTGGCCATTTGGCCCTTTGAAATGTGGCCATTCCCCCGGTGCCACCATCCGCGCAGCGGGTGGTGCTGCTCGCTCCTTCAAAGCGACGCCTGATCTTCGCAACGCGAAGATCAGGGCACAACACACCCACCTCCCCATGGCCCATTGCCCATGGCCCATGGCCCACGGCCCATGGCCCCCCTCTACGCCCCCCACTTGACTTCATCCCCCACCCCGCATCAATTCCACTGGTCACGAAGCGCCCCCCGCGCCCAACCCGTGACCAAAGGACACGACGAACCGCGCCCCGGGCCCGATCCCGAGCGAGCGCGACGCAAGTTCTCCGCCGCCCGCCCGCCGGGCAATCCCCCAGCACATCACCACGCCCCGCCAGGCCGAGCCGCCCCACCAGGGCCGCCCCGCCAGTGTTCGCACACGCACCCCCACCCGAAGGAACCACCCCGTGTGGACCCGCGCCCTCGCCGCAGCCGTCCTGCTCCTCATCACCGTCGCCCTCGCCCTCGCCGCCTGGCTCATCCCCTCGCCGACCCTCTCCATGCTCCCCACCACCCTCGCCATGTTCACCGCCACCGCCGCCATGATCGTGGGCTTCCTCGCCGCGGTCGAGATCACCACCACGCTCCTCGAACGCCTGACGCCCACCGACGCCGGGAAGCCCACGCAATCACCGGCAACGCACCCCGGTCACGACGCCCCGCCCACGCCCCGCCGCGCCGCCTGATCGCAACCCCACCCCATCACTCTGCCACTCCGCCACTTTGCCACTTTGCCACTTCTCAAATTTCCAAACAAAATCCAATCCACCCCTTGACCCCAACCCAATCACATGCCAAACTACACGGATGCTCCCCCCGAGGTCCGCGAGCCCGCCGCCCCACCTCACCCCGGCCCAGCGCCTCCGCGCCCTCATCTTCGAGCTGATCGACGGCTCCGTCTCCCTCCCCCGCGTCGCCGAACTGAACGACATCGAGCTCCCCGACCTGATCGACTGGCTCGAGACCGACGACGCCGCCGCCTTCATGGACCGCCTCACCGAAGCCACCCGCCGCCGCACCCGGTTCATCACCCTCCAGGCCCGCCTCACAGCCATCAGCACGCTCGAAGAGATCGCCGCCACCGCAGCCAACACCCCCGACGAACGAGAAACCCGCCGCAAGGCCGCCCACGCCCTCCTCTACCACAACCGCCGCCCCCCGCGCCAAAGGCCCGACGCGCCCGACACCCCCGACCCAACCTTCCCCCCTTCACCTACGCCTACCCCTCCTTCCCCTCCCACCACTCCTTCCCCTCGTGGCACGGGCGTCCCGCCCGCGCTTCCCAACCCTCCCCCCTCCGTGGCTTCGTGCCTCCGTGGCTCCGTGGCTCTTCCCCCTCCCCTCTCCATCGCTTCCCCTCCCCCTCCCTCTACCCTCCCCCCATGCCCCTCACCGCCGACGACATCATCAACCTCCTCCACCTCGAGCCCCTCCCGGGCGAAGGTGGCTACTTCCGCGAGACCTACAAGTCCGACACCACCATCCCCCCCGCCGCCCTCCCGCCCCACTTCCCACGAGACACCCCCCGCGCCCACGCCACCCAGATCTACTACCTCCTCCGCTCCGGATCCGCGAGCAAGCTGCACCGCGTCCGCTCCGACGAGGTCTTCCACCACTACCTCGGCACCCCGGTCACCCAGCTCCGCATCGACCCCGAGGGCGAGGTCTCCACCGTCACCATCGGCCCCGACCTCATCGCGGGCGAGCGCCCCCAGGTCCTCGCCCCCGCCGGCTGGTGGCAGGGAGCGATCCTGTCGACGGACCTCGCGCAGGCTCCGGACCCGAACGCCTGGGCCCTCCTGGGCTGCACCGTCGCCCCGGGCTTCGAGTGGGAAGACTTCGAACTCATCGAAGCGTCCAAGCACGCCGACATCAGCGCGCGCGCCACCCAACACCACCCCTGGGCCACCCGCCTCACCTGATCCATCAGAAATCCCGACCACACGAGGACGCCCGATCTTCGCGAACGCGAAAATCAGGGCGACCGCCCACCGCCCACCGCTAGCCGCTTGCCCGGTGCCACTATGCGACGCCCCGCGTCGCGTAGTGCAATCCGACCGGCCAATCAACACCGGTGCCGTGGCCTGACGATCGCCAGCAAGGAGGGCTAAGAGCCAAAGACGCTCACCGCTCACCGCTAGCCGCTTGCCCGGTGCCACTATGCGACGCCCCGCGTCGCGTAGTGCAATCCGACCGGCCAATCAACACCGGTGCCGTGGCCTGACGATCGCCAGCAAGGAAGGCTAGGAGCCAAAGACGCTCACCGCTCACCGCTCGCCCTATGCCGCTTGCCGTTTGCCGCTTGCCGTTTGCCGCTTGCCGTTTGCCGCTTGCCGCTTGCCGCTTGCCGCTTGCCGCTTGCCGCTTGCCGCCCACCGGTGCCAGGCCCCCGGCCCCAGGTGCCCCCCCCCAAAAAATCAACCACAGCCCGGCAAGCCGGGCCATGGTCCGATGGAGAAGAGGAAACCGGCACTTACCCGTGACGACGACGACGCACCGCAACCAGCCCCGCCGCCCCGAGCGCCGCGAACGCGCCGGGCGAGGGGATGACCTCGAACGAGATCCGGTAGATCTCGTCATCCGCGCCGAACTGCCGCTGGAAGATGTACCCCGCCGCGGTCTCCAGCCCGTTGTACGCATCCAGCTCGCTGAAGTTGAAACTCACCACGCCGTTCTCCGCGATGCGGTTATCGTTGACGCCACCGACGAGGAACGCCGCGTTCGCGGGGTCCGTCACCTCGCTGCCCGCGTCCCAGACCTGGCGGCCGAACTGTGAGATCGAGTTGATCAGAAGGTTCCCGCTGGCGTCGAAGATCTGGTACTGCTGCGGGTTGTCGTTCCCGATGAAGTGGTCGTTGCTGGGGACGACCATCGAGGCGAAGGTGAAGAAACGATTCACCGACGGGTCGATGTTGAACACCGCGCTCGCGCTCTGCCCGGGCAGCAGCGGCCCCGCCGGGCTGCCCACGACCGTGCCCAGCGTCGCGGTCGGGTCCGCCGCCTGGAAGGCGGGGAACCAGTCGCTCCCGGTCCCGCCCTCCGCGATCGAGATGATCGCGTCGCTCGCTGCCTCACCGTTGTTGAAGGCGTCGTACGACCCGTTGTGGAACCCGACCTGCAGGGGTGCGAACGACACGTCGTTCGCGCCCGCGAGGCTCTGCACCGTCACCCGGAGCTCCACCGGCGCCGCCGAGGCGAGGCCCGCGAACACACCGAGCGCAACCACACCACCGACCATCTGCTTGGCCTGCATAACACGATCCCTTCTGATGGATGCCAGACTCTCAGCCCGTGACGATCGCTCTCGCCATCGGGCGAACGCTTATTCGCGCAGCCACGCTGCGCGACGCGTCCCGTCTCTCGACCCCACGAACCCGCACACCCCGGCTCTCACCGGGCCGGCGTCACTCGGTGCCGGGCTCCCTGCCCAGGACCCGCCACACCGCTTCGCTCACCTCGTCCACATACTGCGAAGCCTTGCCCCGGAGCCGCCCCGACCCGATGCCTTTGGGCACCGACAGCAGGAGCCCGACGAACAGGCCCGCCGCCAGGCCCGTCGGCATCTCCCGCAGTTCGCCCGAGTCCCGCCCCTGTTTGAAGAGCTCGCCGAAGAGGGCGCTCTGACGCCCGTTCACCGGCTCGGTCGTCGGGGGCAGGGGCAGGTCGGTCAGGAACACGTACCCGAACGCCACCGGGTCCTCGTCGAACCGGGCGTAGGTGCTCCGCACCCACTCCCGCAGCCGGTCCCGCATCGGGGCCCGCATCGCGACGAGGGTCTCCTTCTCCGCCACCATGGGCTCGATCAATTCCGCGAGCACCGCAGCGAGCAGGTGCTCGCGGCTCTGGTAGTGCCGGTAGAGGGCGCCCTCGCTCACGCCCGCGTCCGCCGCGATGGCCCGCACCGAGGCGCCGCCCCCCTCCCGTCCGACGACCTCGATCGCCGAGCGGTGCAGGCGTTCCCGCGCCGACCTGTTGACCTTGCCCGGGCTCAAGCGGTCCTCCTGTGTAAACAAGTGTTCACGAATGGGGAACACTCGCTCACAGCCCGGCTATTCACTCATGGTGAGGATTTTTTTCACCCCCACCAGCCCCCTTCCCCCGCCACCGGGCCCCGTTCACTCCCGCGACGCGACGAGCCCCTCGTCCCCCTCGAGCTCCACGCCCATGTACGCGAGCGCCGCCTCCACGAATCGACGGACCACCGGGCCCGCCACGTCGCTCCCGTAGTGCTCCTTGCGCCGGACGCGGTCGGGGCCCGGGTCATCGATGGTCACCAGGACCACGATCCGAGGGTGCACGAGCGGGGCCCCTCCCGCGAAGCTCGACACGTACTGGCCCTCGAAGTACCCGTCGCCCCTGGGCCGGCGCAGGCCCGGCGGGGGGGTCTTCGGGATCTCCGCGGTCCCGCTCTTGCCCCACAGCGTGTACAGGGGCTCGGGCGTGTCGGGGTCGCGGATCTTCATCTTGCGGTCCACCGACTCCGCGACCCGCACCAGCACCTCCCGCGTCCTCTTCGCGGTCGCGGGCGTCAGCACCCGGTCGCTCACGAGGCTCCCCCGCTCCCCGGGCCCGACCGCGGTCAGGCGGAGCTCGGGCAGCGTGCCCGCCATGTCGCCCGACCGGCCGAAGACGCACATCATCCGCGCCGCCTGCACCGCGGTCACCGCGACCTCGTGCCCCATCGCGAGCGAGCTGGGCGTGAGCTTCGACCAGTCCTTGACCGGGGGCACGATGCCCCCCGATTCCCCCGCGAGCGCCACGCCTGTGAAGGACCCGAAGCCGAAGGCCCGGACGATCCCGTGCATCTGCGCCCGCGTCAGACGCTCGGAGATGATCGCCATCCCGATGTTCGAGCTCCTCGCCAGCACATCGTCCCAGGTCAGCTCCCGCTGGCGAGTCACGTCACGCAGCGTCCGCCCGAAGAGCGTGTAGCCCGCCGAGGTTTTCACGACCTCGTTCTCGGGCAGGATCCCCATCTCGAGAGCGGCGGACCAGACGACGCTCTTGAAGACGCTGCCCGGCTCGTACACATCCGTCACGCAGCGCAGGCGCGCGAGCGCCGCCTCGCCCGACCTCCCGGGATCCGGGGGCAGCACGCGGTAGCGGGGCCTGGCGCCCCCCGCGATCACCGGGCGCGGAGCGTCCGGCTTCGCGGGGTCGATCCAGGGGTACTCCATCAGGCCCGGCACCTCGCGGTACACGTCGCAGATCGCCAGCACCTCGCCGGTCGAGGGGTCGACCGCGACCAGGCGGCCGCCCGCGGCGTCGGCCTCCTCCACGCCTTCCTTGAGCAGCTTCACAGCGAGCCGCTGGAGTTCGAGATCGATGCTGAGGCGGAGGTCCTCGCCCCGCTCGCTCGCCTCCGAGGCGCCCCTTTCGAGCCACAGGGCCCGGCCCTTGGCGTCGCGCACGAACCACATCCGCCCCGCCTCGCCCGCGAGTCGCTCGTTGAAGCTCAGCTCCGCCCCCACCAGCCCCGCGTGCCCGAAGCCCACTTTGCCCACGATCGGTGCCGCGACATCCTCGCCCGGGGTCAGGCGCTCCTGGCGACGCTCGAGGGCCAGCCCCGGGACGCGGGCGGCCTGCAGCTTGACCGCGTTGGGTCGCTCCAGGGGTTTGCCCACCGGGAGGTAGCGTCGCACCCTGATGTCGGGGCTGCCGGCCTGTCCGGCACGCACCCGGTCGTTGAACGCGAGCGCGGTCATCAGGCGCTCGCCGATCGAGTCCGCGGTCTCGCCCAGTCGCTCTCCCAACGTCTCCGCCAGCGCGACGACGGCGCGGTCGGGGTCCGCCCGGACCGCTTCGGGGTCGAGGATCGGCTGGTAGAGCACGCGGCTCGTCGCCAGCACGCGCCCGCGCCGGTCGAGGACATCGCCCCGGATACCGGGCTCCACACGCACGCCGAGCCGCTCGTCGACGAAGGGCGCGAGGTCGTCACCGGGCCGGAACTGCAACTGCCCGACCCGCACCACGCACGCGACGAGGCAGACGCCAAAAAGCGCGAAGAGCACGCGCGCCGTGAACGCGCATCGCCCGCCCCCGGCGTTCAAGGCCGCCCCCCGTCCGCGCCGCTGTCGCCGGACAGGGCCAGCGCCTCACCCTCCGCTGCTGCGCGACGCTCTGCTTCGTTCTCCGCTGCCCGCTGCAGCTCCGCTCGGTACGCACCGAGGGCCTCGGGCGTCGTCTCGAGCGCGATCGTCGCCCGGAGTTCCGCGAGTTGCTCGTCGAGCAGCGCCGCGCGGAGGCGGGCCTGCGTCATCTCGTGCGCCGCCTGCAGGCGGGCCTGGCGGAGCGCGAGCACCCCCGCGGCCGTGAGGCCGATCGCCAGTATCGCGACCCCGGCCCGAGCGATCATCGACCCCGCTCCCTTCGCGAATCAACCCGGCAGTTCGAGCTTCATGCCGATGAAGATCTGGTCTTCGTCGCTGATGCGCGACGCGTTGCTCTTCAGCAGGTCATCTTTGCGGTGCACCGTGCCCAGCTCGCGCTGCGCGATCAGGCCCAGCGTGTCCCCGGGCTTCACGACGTAGTACCGGGTCCCGCCGGTCGACCGGTTCGGCGCCCGTTCCGGCGTCGCCCTCCTGGGCTCGGGCGTCCGCTTGGGCTGGGCCGCGGGCCTGGCCTCGACGGTCCGGGGGAGCACGAGACGCATGCCGACGCGGAGCGTGCCATCCGCCGGCACGACATCGCGGTTCATCTCGCGGATCTCTCGCCAGCGGTTGCCGTTGCCCAGGGCCCTCGCTGCCAGTTCGTAGAGCGTGTCCCCGGGCTTGACGGTGTACTTCGTCGTGGTGCTGTCGACGAGGCTCGCCACGGGGAGCGAGGCGACGCCGCCGATTTTCGGGCCGGGGGTCGTCGCCTGCGCCACCTGCCCCACCTGCCCCGCCGGCCCCACCGACGTCGGAGCCTGGACCTCTTCCCGCTGGACCGGAACCCGGGCGACGCTCGCGCCGCGGCCCGAGGGTGTCGCGATGGCCTGGGCGGGGCGGTTCGTTGAATCGAGGAGCGCCGCGACGCCCGAGGACCGCGACAGCGCTTCGCTGAGCAGGCCACCCCTGCCCCCCGACCCCATCTCGCCGGCGGTCGGTCCGTTGGCGATGACGACGGGCCCGACGGACGCGACCTCGGGCGACGACCCTTCGGTCATCTCCTCGATGATCGCCCCGGGCGCCTGTGCGCCCGCGAGGGTGTCCGTCATCAGCGGGCTTTCCGGGAGCATCGCGAGCGGCGCCGGCTCCGTGGGGGCGGGCGACGGCTGGGGCGTGACCGTCTCCGCGAGGGGCTGGGCGTTCGCGATGGGCGGGGCCGGTTCGAGCGCAACGGACCGGGCTTGGGAGAAGTGGTCGGAGATGACCACCGCCACCAGCAGGCAGAGCGAGAACCCGAGCACGAGCGCGATTTTGACTTGGTGTGACACGGCGAGCGTCCTTGCCGACCGCTTGGCAGCGCGCGAGCCCAGAGCGCCCGCGAGCCGCAAGTCCCTTCTGTCCGGCCCCTGATCAGCCATCCATAGCCGTCGGGGGCAAACCTTCCTCGGTCACCGGGAGTCTAACCACCCGGAGCTTCGCGGACCGGGCCCGCGGATTGATCGCTCGTTCCTCGTCGCCTGCGACGATCGGTTTCCGCGTCAGCGCGGTCGCCAGATCCCCGTCGGCCAGCCCTCGGAACGCCTGCTTGACCGGGCGATCCTCGAGGCTGTGGAACGAGATGATCGCGACCCTCGCCCCCGGACGCAGCCACGACCCCCGGCCCTGTGCGAGTGCGCGGGCCTCGGCGTCGACCGCGGCGAGGAACCGCTCGAGGCGGCCGATCTCGTCGTTGACCGCGATGCGCAGGGCCTGGAAGGTCCTGGTCGCGGGGTCGATCCGAGGGCCGCGTTGGGCCCGGGACCGCGGCCCCGGATAGGGGAGCGCGGACCGCACCAGCTCCGCGAGCCGGCCTGTTGTTTGGATCGGCTCGGACGCCCGCGCGGCGACAATCTTCCGCGCGATCCGCCTGGAACCCCGCTCTTCCCCGAACTTGTAGATGAGATCGGCGAGTTCCCGTTCGTCGAGGTCGTTGACGAGGTCGGACGCGGTGATGCCCTGGGTGGGGTCGAGGCGCATGTCGAGGGGACCGTCGGATTTGAAGCTGAGGCCCCGGGCGGGGTCGTCGACCTGGTTGCTGGCGAAGCCCAGGTCGAGGAGGAG
>DAIQNV010000092.1:0-11215 GCA_036788215.1 Phycisphaerales bacterium
CGCCCGCAGAACTCGAGCATGGTCCGCATCGTGGCGGGGGCGCCGAGGGGGGTGCCGCTGATGGATTTCTGGCCCCCGATGAGCCCGAAGGCGGCGACCGCCTGTGGCTCGAGCACGGCGCCGACGTGGTGCAGGCGTCCCTTGGGGGCGAGGGCGTTCATGTACGCGTCCCAGTTCAGGGACACGTTGACGGTGGAAAGGATGAAGTTATATCGGCCCGCTTCCTTCGCGAGGGCGTCGTCGTCGCGGCTATTGACGCAGCGGTGGGCGCCGAGGTCCCTGGCTTCTTCCATCTTGGGCCCGCTGCTGGTGAAGGCGGTGACCTCGCAGCCCCACTTGGCGAGGAACTGCACCGCGAGGTGCCCGAGCCCGCCGATGCCGATGACGCCGACGCGGTCGGTCGGCTGCACGTTGCACTGGACGATGGGGTTGAAGACGGTGATGCCCCCGCAGAAGAGCGGCCCGGCGGTGGCGGGCTCGATCCCGTCGGGCACGGGGATGGTCCAGAGGCCCTGGGCCCGGACGCGCTCCGCGAACCCGCCCGGCCCCTTGACGATCATGTCGCGCCGGTCGGCGCAGAGGTTGTGGTCCCCGCCCAGGCATTGGCCGCAGCCGCCGCAGCTGGCGTTGAACCAGCCCACGCCGACGCGCTGGCCGATCTTGAGGTGCCTGACCTCGTCGCCCTTGGCAGAGACGGTTCCGATGACCTCGTGCCCCCCGACGAAGGGGTATTTGGTCTGTCCCCAGTCGTTGTCGAGCATCGAGAGGTCGGAGTGGCAGAGCCCGCAGGCGTCGACCTTCACCTCGACCTCGTCGGCGCCGAGGGGGCTGGGCTCGAACTCGTAGGGCTCGAAGGTTCCCCCGGGCTTGTGGGCGGCGTAGGCGCGGATGGTCATGGTCGGGTCTCCTGTGTGCTCGTTCGAGCGTAGCCGGCGGCAACGGGCTCAGGCGGAGGCGAGGTCGCCCAGGGCGTCGATGAGCGGGGCGAGGTGTTTCTCGTACCTCTTCCAGCGGGGCTCGGGGTTGTGCGTGATGCCGGCGCGGACCTGCTCGGTGCTGGCGGTGCCGATGGAGCGGGAAGTCTTGTGGAACTCGAGGCAACGCGCGTCGTATTCGATGCCCAAGTGCTGGCAGAGGGCCCGCGTTCTGGTCTCGGGGTCAGCGGTCAGTTCCTCGAGCACGGAGGTGTGGATCGGGAGGTCGAGCACCTCCCGCCAGTGTTCCATGAGTTCGGCGTGGAAGCGGTAGCGGGCGGCGCAGGTCTCGAGGCGTCTGGTCCAGGGGTGGTTGAGCCCGAAGTTCTGGAAGAAGTTGGACAGGCAGGTGTCGATCGGATTGCGTTTGCAGTAGATGACGCGGGCGTCGGGCATGGAGAGCGCGATGACGCCCAGGAACTTGTAGTTGTCGGGCATCTTGTTGATGACGCCGTCCGGGCGGGGCGGGGCCTTCTTTTTCTTGCCAGGCTTGGGCGGTTTCGGGGCGGGCAGGATGTGCTCGAGGTACTGGGTGCCGATCTGCTGGAGCGACTGGGGCGTGAACGCTTCGGTGCTGGCGGGGCGGGCGAGGTAGCCCAGCATCGCGTTCTCACCCACGGTGCGGAGCTTGGGGTGCGACGCGAGGATCTGCTCGGTGAGCGTGGTGCCCGATCGGGGCATTCCCACGATGAAGATCGCTTCGCGTCCGCCCTGCTCGCGCCTCTGGAACTTCGCGAGGAACTCGGGTGTCCACGCGTGGGTGTAGTGGGCCGCGATTTCGCCCTCGACTTCGGGGAGCATGGCATTGGCCCGGCTGTAGTGCTCGAACGCGGCGTCGTAGTCGCCCTGGGTGTCGAGCAGGCGGGCGATCGTGAACAGCAGCTCGTGGCGGAGGTCGAAATCGAGCCCCGGGTCTTCAAGGCGCGCGCGGCAGCGGTCGATCGCCGGTCCCACGCATCCCAGGGCCTTCGCGGTGGCGGCGAGCGCGAGGGTGACGTGCGGGTCCTCCGGGGTGCGTTGGAGCGCGCGGTCGATGATCGGGCCGGCCTCGTCGAGGCGGTTCTGCTCGCGGAGTATCCGGACCCTTTCGAGCAGGCCCTGGCCGAAGGTGGGGTGAGCGGTGAGCAGTCGGTCGAGCACCTTGTGGGCGCTCTCGTAGTCGGTCATGGCGCGGTGCAGGCGCGCGATGAGCAGCAGGATCATCGGTCGGCCCGGCACGAGCTTGTCGGCCTGCGTGTAGCGTCGCAGGGCCTCTCGGTGGTTGCCCGCGAGCTCGGCCGCCTGGCCGAGGATGGTCTGGATCTCGGCGTCCTGCGGGTGCCTGGCGGCGAGCGGCAGCACCAAGGCGCGGGCGCCGGCGTAGTCGCCCGCGGAGAGGAGCATCTGGGCGCGGCGCTTGAGGTCTTCAGCTGCGGTCGGGCCCGAGAGCGAGGCGGCTCCGGGACGCGTCGGGTCGTGCATGCCCGACTCTAGCGGTCCGTGCGCCGCCGGGGCCGGTCAGGGGCCGGTGACCGCCAGTGCGCGGACGGTCTCGGCGAAGTCGACGGTGCCGATCGCGGTGTCTGCGTTGAGCGTGACGTACCGGCGTCCCTCGACGACGCGGACGCGCTGGAATCGGGCGGGCCACCAGGGGTAGCCCACGAGCTGGCGGTGGACATAGTCGGGGGCCCGGACGATGAGCGAGCCCCGGAAGTAGCGGACGCTGGAGGAGTCGCCCCCGTTGTCGAGCCACTGCTCGGGCTCGACGATGGTGACGATGAGGTCGATGACCTCCTGGGCCTTCTCTTCCATGGTTTCGCGGTCGATGTCCTGCTGCCCCCCTTGGAAGGGGCTCTGGCCGCCCCCGCCCCCGCCCTGCTGGCCGCCCTGTTGGAAGATGGTGTTGAGGTCGAAGTCGGGGGCGTTGTCGTAGTCCGGGACCTCGGTGAGCAGGTCGGTGATGTCGTAGATGACGAGGTTGGTCCGGCGGTTGAGCCTCTCCCTGGGCCCGAACTCGAAGGCGCCGGTCCGGGTGAACTGCCAGGTGGAGCCCTCGAAGCCGCTGGAGGCGTCGGCCTTCTCGAGGACCCGCTCGAGGAGGGTGAGCGCAGTGACTTCCTTGACGCCGAGGGTGATGAGCGTCTCGGGGTCGAGCCCGGTGCCGGTGCGGTCGTCGAGCCAGAGGGGGTCGAGGTCGGTCTGCGTGACGGTTTCGATGAACCGGACGACATCCTCGAGGCGCTGCTCCTGCAGCTCGACCGTGACGCGCTGCATGAGGCGCGCGAGGGTCTGGCGCTTCAGCGCGGTCGCGGCGGGGTCCTCGTCGAAGGACTGGGCGGACACGGTGGCGGTCGCTGCGGTGAGGGCGACGGCGCCCACGCCCAGGGGAAGGGATGCGGCGCCCGCAGCGAGCGCCATCGCCAGGGCGGCGCGGAGGCGGGCGGGGAGCGAGCGCTGGGCGGGAATCTGGCTGTGGGGCATGGAGCGCCTCCTCGTCGTCACACCCCCGGGATCGCCCGGGGGGCGGGTGGTCGTACGCGTGTCGGGGGCGTGACCCGATCGGGCCCGCCTCGGATCGCCTTCCCGCGGACTGATGAACGGTAGTCCGGGGTCGGTTCTTCCGTGTGTACTTCCGAGAAGCGGATCGGGTTGCAAGGCCCGTCGATCCAGTGGGATACACGGGGGTCACGACCGGGTCGGTCGTGACCCGGTTTGAACCCGAACGCTGATTGGCCCTTGGGGAATGGAGCGGAGGAGATTCGAACTCCCGACCTCATCATTGCGAACGAAGCGCTCTACCAGCTGAGCTACCGCCCCGTGGGACGGGGACTGTAGATCGATCCGGGTCCGGCGACAAGACGGGATCGCTGGGCGGGGGCGTGAACATTGGCTACACTTCCTGCGAATTGATTCGCAAGTTGCTCCGGCCCGCACTTCGGCCCCGCTTTGGGGCTGCACCTGAGGGTTCCTCCCTTGCTCCGAAACCCGCTCCTGATCGTGCTGGTGACCTTGCTGGCCTCCGCGATTGCTGCCTGTGGTCCGGCTGCGGACGAAGCGGCGCGGTCTCCGGGCCCGTCGCGGATCGTGGTCACGATCGCGCCCCTGGCGGGGCTGGTGCGTGAGCTCGCGGGGCCCGAGGCGGAGGTGACGACGATTCTGCCTGCGGGTGCGAGCCCGCACGGGTTCGAGCTTTCGCCCGACGATGTGCGGGAGCTGGCGCGAGCGGACCTGATCGTGGCGGTGGGGGTGGGGCTGGAGCCCTGGCTGGAGCGTCGCCTGCGGTCGGCGCCGCAGCTCGCGGGGCGTGCGGTGGCGTTCGCGGACCTGGTGGGGATCGAGTTCGAGGCGGGGCACGGGCACGAGGGGCACGGGCACGACCACGACGGGCACACGCACGGTCCGGTCGATGCGCACCTGTGGCTGGACCCGGTCCTGGTGGCGGAGTTCGTGCGGGCGCTCGGGCCTCGGATCGGGGCGGACGGGGCGCGCGTGGAGGCGCTGGCGGCGCGGGTGGAGGAGATCGACGGGGCGTACCGGTCGGGGCTCGAGCCTTTCCGGGGCAGTGCGATCGTGACGCACCACGCGGCGTTCACGCGCGTCGCGGATCGGTACGGGCTGGAGATCGCGGAGGTCTTGCGCCGGGTGGATTCGTCGGAGCCGACGCCCGGGGAGATCGCGGCGGCGCGCCGGGCGATCGATGAGCGCGGGGCGCGGGCGATTTTCATCGAGCCCCAGTTCAATTCGAGCGCCGCGGAGCGGATCGCGGAGTCGGCGGGTGTCGCGCTCGGGAGGCTGGACCCCCTGGGGACGGGGGATTGGTTTACGATGATGGGGTCGAACCTGGATGAGCTGGTGCGCGTGCTCGGCGACGGTGGGGCGCGGGAGAGTCCTTGACTGAAGCGGTCGACAGCGCGGCTGAGCGGGTGATCGAGAGCGCGATCGAGGTGCGGGGCGTGCGCTTCGCGTACCCGGGCGTGGGGGCGGTGCTGGACGGGGTGAGCCTGGATGTGCGGGCCGGCGAGCGCCTGGGGGTGCTGGGGCCGAATGGGGGCGGGAAGAGCACGCTCTTGAAGATCATCCTCGGGCTGATCAAGCCCGCGGCGGGGTCGGTCGAGGTGCTGGGCGAGGAGCCTGTGCGCGCGAGGCGGGCGGGACTGGTGGGGTACCTGGCTCAGAAAGTCACGGCGGACCTGCACTTTCCCCTGTCGGTCAGGCAGGTTGTGGCGATGCCGGCGTCGCTCGACACGCGTTGGTGGCGGGGGGAGACGCGGAGGGCGCGGGACGCGGCGATGGGGGCGCTCGCGCTCGTGGGGAGCGAGGCGCTGGCGGAGCGTCCGATCGCGGCGCTGTCGGGGGGGCAATTGCAGCGGGTGATGATCGCGCGGGCGATCGTGAACCGGCCCCGGGTGCTGCTGCTGGACGAGCCGACGGTGGGGATCGACGTGGAGGGGCAGCGCCGGTTCGGGGAGCTGGTGGAGCACCTGCGGGCGGAGCTGGGGCTGACGGTGGTGACGGTGAGCCATGACCTGCGGACGGTCGCGACGACGAGCGACCGGGTGGCGTGCCTGCGCCGGACGCTGCACTACCACGATGCGCCCGCGGGGCTGACGCCGGCGGTGCTGCGCGAGGTCTTCAGCCACGATGTGGAGGCGGTCTTCGGGACGGGCGGGGTGCACCTGCATCACCACCCCGATGGGCCGGTGAACAGTCACGCGCACGGGGAGGGGCACGCCCATGCGCACGATTGAGTACCTGACCGACCCGACGCTGGCGCCCCTGTACATGCCCGGGCTGGTGACGGCGCTGGCGGTGGCGCTCCTGTGCGCGCCGCTGAGCGTGCTGGTGGTGCTCAAGCGCCTGGCGTTCATCGGTCAGGGCGTGAGCCACGCGGCGTTCGGCGGCGTGGGCATCGCGGTGGTGCTCTCGGCGACGGTCGGGGTGTCGGTCTTCGGTTTTTTGGGCCAGGCGATCGTGGGTGCATCGTGCGTCGCGGCGGCGATGGCGATCTGGGGGCTCTCCGCGAGGCCCGGGCGGCACGCGGACACCGCGATCGGGCTGGTGCTCGCGGCGAGCATGGCGATCGGGCTGGCGCTGCACCGGTGGGCGGCGGAACTGGCGGCGGACGCGGGCCGGGCGGCGCCGCCCAGCTTGGAGAGCGTGCTGTTCGGCGCGGTGTGGGACGCGGGGTGGGCGTCGGCATGGTGGGCGGTGGGGCTGCTGGCCCTGGTGACGCTTGGGCTGGTGTGGGTGCGTCGCCCGATGCTCTTCTGGGCGTTCGACGAGCAGGCGAGCGAGGCGGCGGGCGTCCGGACGCGCCGGATGCGCTTCGTGCTGCTGGTGCTGCTCGCGCTCGCGACGATGGCGGCGGTGCGGCTGGCGGGGGTGGTGCTGGCGACGGCGCTCCTGATCCTGCCCGGGGTGACGGCGCTGGAACTGAGCAAGCGGTTGTGGACCGTCATGGTGTGGAGCCTCGTGGCGGCGGTAGTCGGTGTGCTGGCGGGGCTGGTGGTGAGCTTTGAGACGGGGCTGGCGACGGGGCCCAGCGTGGTGTTCGCGATGGTGGGGCTGTATGTCGCGGCGCGGGGCGTGGGGCTCATCGGGAGCGCTGGTCGTGGGGGTAGCATGCGGGCGGTGACGGGTTCGTTGGGTGAGGATGGTCCGAGCGCGACTGTGAAGGGCATGCGATGAAGAAGATCAAGGCCGAGGTGTTGCTGAGCGAGTTGAACCGGCTCCGGAAGGACCTGGACGAGGACAAGAGCGATGTGGAGTGGCTGACGCTGCACCACGCGTTCTGCTTCGTCAGCTACAAGATGGGGGAGTTTCAGGACTACCTGAACGAGCAGGCGGAGAAGGGGGCGTTTGAGGAGTTTGAGGACTGAAGAGACGGAGAGACGGAGAGACGAAGTGGGCTGCCGGGGGCGGTGAACGGGGTCGCTCGGGGGCTGGGCGGCTCGGGACATCGCGCGGGGGGGAAGCCCCTGAATTGAAACCGGTCCGGAGATTGGGCGAAGAATGTGTTGCACAAATCGGCCGGCGGGCCGATACTGGTGCATTCCTGCTTGGGCGGGCCGACAGGCGAGCCGGTGAGAACCACTGGCGAGCGGGTCTGCGGGCAGGACGACCGGAGCGGCCTTTCGTGGCTTGCCACGGGGGCTTCGTCCGGGCGGTGAGCCCCGGGTGACGGCCTGGGGAAAAGAGGCTGGCGGCGGGCGGTACTTCCCGCGACGGCTGGCTGGGGTTCCCTAGCGAAGGAGGTGATCCAGTGACCGATTGTGACTGTACCAAGGGGCTGCGCTGCTAAGCGTGGGCTCGACGGGGCTCGCGCGACGCGCAGCCCGGCACGGCCCGTGGCGTTACCGACTTGTCGGTCACGCGGGCTCGCTGTTGGACAAGCACGCTTGTTCCAGCGCATAAGCTCCTACGGCTGCCGGCCAGACTCTGGCCGGCAGTCTTTTTTTTGGGAAGGGGACAGGGGATCGGCCATCGGCCATCGGGGCTAAGAATCCCGGACGCGTGCTGGATGCGAAAGCCGGCGCGATGAGGAGCCTTTGATGACGACAGGCGCTGCGGGGGTTGGTGGGACGGCGACGAGGTGGGGGGCGGAGGGGGCGGCTCCGGTGATGGAGCTGGCGGGGAGTGTCTCGGCAAGCGACATCCGGGAGGCGGCGGGGGTGATCCGGCATGCGGTGATCCGGACCGCGGTGATCGAGAGCCCCTGGGTGGGGGATCGCGTGGGGGCGCGGGTGCTCTTGAAGTGCGAGTGCTTCCAGCGGGTGGGGGCGTTCAAGTTCCGCGGGGCGTACCACGCGATGAGCGTCCTGACCGATGAGCAGCAGCGGGCGGGGGTGCTGACCTATTCCTCCGGGAACCACGCGCAGGCGGTGGCGCTCTCGGCACAGATGCTGGGGATCCGCGCGGTCGTCGTGATGCCCAAGAACGCGCCGAGGATCAAGCTGGAGTCGACGCGGGGGTACCTCGAAAAGGCACCGGCGGGGAGCCGTGTGGTGGAGTACGACCCGCGCGCCGATAGCCGCGAGGAGATCGGGGCGGAGATCGCTGCGGAGGAGGGCCTGACGATCGTGCCCCCGTACGACGATCCGAAGGTGATCGCGGGTCAGGGGACGGCGGCGCTGGAGCTCTTCGAGGATTTCGGGCCGGTCGACAGCCTCTTCGTGTGCGTGGGGGGCGGCGGGCTTCTCAGCGGGTGCGCCGTGATCGCTAAGGAGATGTGCCCGGGCGTGAAGGTGTACGGCGCGGAGCCCACGCTCGCGGACGACGGGGCGCGGAGCTTCCGCGATCGGACGCTGCATGTGGTCAAGCACAGCGAGACAATGGCGGACGGGGCGCGGACGCCCTTTCTCGGGAGGCACACCTTCCCCCTGATCCTGGAGCATGTCGACGGGTTCGTGACGGTGAGCGAGGCGGAGATCAGCCGTGCGCTCCGGCTGGCGCTGCGAAGGCTGAAGATCGTGGCGGAGCCCAGCGGGGTCCTGGGTCTGGCGGCGCTCCTGCAGGCGGGCGAGCGGGGGCTGATCGAGCCCGGGAGCACAGTGGGGGTGATCGTGAGCGGGGGGAACCTGGATCTCGAGGCCATCCCCGGGCTTCTGGCGGTGGGGGCGGGATTGGAATAGGTTGGGGGGTCGGCGGGTTTGGCCCGCCAGCGAACGAAGGAGGCGGTGATGCGCGCACAGCGGTTGATTCGGCGAATGGGGCTGGTCGCGGGGCTGACGGTGGGCGTTGGGCTCGTTGGGTGCGGGGAATCGGGCGACGCTGAGGACGCGGGGGGCGAGGCGGGGACGGTGGCGCCCGCTCCGGAGCCGACCGCCCAGGCGCCCACGCCGGTGACGCCCGAGACCGAGACGCCCGAAGCTCCGGCGACGAACGAGGACGCGAGCGCCCTGGAGCGGATGCGCCGGGCGGGGGCTGGGGCTCTTGAACAGGGGCGGGAGATGATCGAAGAGACCGGGTCGACGCTGGAGGGCGAGCTCGCGGCCCGGCGGGACGCTTCGGCGGACCGGGTGCCGGCGGACGCAAAGGCGGTGATGGCCCGCGCGACCGAGGACCTCTCGAAGAGCGGGATCGTGGAGCAGGCCAGGGGCGTCGGTGATCAGGCGCCGATGTTCGAGCTGACGAACGCGCTGGGCGAGACGGTGACGCTGCCGGGCCTGCTGAAGCAGGGTCCGGTGGTCTTGGTCTGGTACCGGGGCGGGTGGTGCCCCTATTGCAACCTGACGCTGAGGGCGTACCAGGAGCACCTCGACGAGATCGGTGCCGCGGGGGCGACGCTGGTGGCGATCAGCCCGGAGCTGCCCGACAAGAGCCTCGGGACGAAGGACGCGAACGAGCTGGGCTACCAGGTGCTGAGCGACGAGGGGAACCGCGTCGCGAACCGGTACGGGGTGGTCTTCACCCTCGACCCGGCGCTCCGGGATGTCTATCGCGGGTTCGGCATCGACCTGCCCGAAGCCAACGGCGACGAGTCGTGGACGCTGCCCCTCGCGGCGACCTACGTGATCGGGACGGACGGGGAGATCAAGTGGGCGTTCGTCGACGCGGACTACACGAAGCGCGCGGAGCCTTCTGAGGTGGTCGCGGCGCTCCACGCGATCGATGGCTGAGAGAGACCCGCTCGTCTCGCGTCCCGTGTCACGACAGCGTGGACCAATGAAAAGGCCCGGGGACGCGTCCCCGGGCCTTGCTTGTTGGCGTGGTTGTCAGGCGCTGATCAGGTGAGGCCGATGAAGCTGCCGATGACCGGGCCGTAGGCGACGACGAGGCCCGCGAAGACGACCGAGACGATCGAGATCAGCTTGATGAGAATGTTGAGGCTGGGGCCCGAGGTGTCCTTGAAGGGGTCGCCCACGGTGTCGCCCACGACGGTGGCCTTGTGGTCGTCGGAGCCCTTGCCGTAGACGATCTTGGCGCCGTTGCCGTTGTTGCGGTAGTCCTGGGCCCGGGCGGCGATGGCCTCGCGGATCGAGGCGGGGATCTGGTCGCGGATCGCCTGGTTGTCGAGGAAGTCATCCGCGGTGATGCGTCCGTAGGACTCGAGGAGCTTCTTGGCGTTGTCCCAGGCGCCGCCGGCGTTGGCCATGAAGACCGCGACCGCGAAGCCCGAGGTGAGGCCACCGGCGAGGAGGCCCATGACGCCCGGGACGGAGAGGACAAGGCCGACCGCGATCGGGATGAGGATGGCGAGGGCTGCGGGGACGATCATCTCCTTCTGGGCGCCCTTGGTCGAGATGGAGACGCACTCGGCGTAGTCGGGGTAGTGGTGGCCATCGAGGTCGACGCCCTCCTTGGGCCAGTTGTCGGGGTTGGCGACCTGGTCCTCGGGCATGCCGCCCTTGCGGAGGGCCTCCCTGATCTTGGCGAACTGGCGGCGGCACTCGTCGATCATGGCGTAGGCGGCGCGGCCCACCGCGTTCATGGTGAGAGCACAGAAGAGGAAGGCGAGCATGACGCCGATGAAAATGCCGCCCAGGAGGCGGGGGTTGGCGAGGGAGACGTCGTAGAAGTCCAGGACGTCGGCGATGGACCCGTGGGTGGCGGAGGCGACGGTGAGGGTGAAGATGTCCTCGTGGTCGCCGTGCTGGACCGCGTAGTTGAGGATGTAGCGGTCGCGGCTGGTCACGCGGACGTCGGGGATGACGTCGCCCTTCTGGAGGATGCCACGGATGGACCCGTGCTGGCCGACCGCGTCGGTGCGGAGGAGCATGCCCCCGTCGAGGAAGGGCTCGGGGTCCTGGCCCGGGCCCGGGGTGACGACGAGGAACTTCCCGTAGCCCTCGTAAACGGCGTAGGAGTCGTCGTTGGCGGGCGCGGTAAAGGCGCCGGAGCGGTAGTAGGTCTCGGACTGCGTGACGATCTGGGTCTGGACGACCTGGATGTACGCGGCGAAGAGCGCGAGGGCGGTGAGGGCGGCGGATCCGATGGCGAAGCCCTTGCCGGTGGCGGCGGTGGTGTTGCCCAAGGAGTCGAGCATGTCGGTGCGCTCGCGGACATGGGGGGGCTGGCCGGTCATTTCGGCGTTGCCGCCGGCGTTGTCGGCGATGGGCCCGTAGGCGTCGGTGGCGAGGGTGATGCCCAGGGTGGAGAGCATGCCGACGGCGGCGATGCCGACGCCGTAGAGGCCCATGAGGAAGTTCTCGTTGCCGCCGGCGAAGACGAACGCGCAAAGGATGGCGGCGACGACGGTGAGCAGGCTGGCCCAGGTGGACTTCATGCCCTCGGCGATGCCGGCGATGATGACGGTGGCGGGC
>DAIQNV010000093.1:0-10781 GCA_036788215.1 Phycisphaerales bacterium
CCCGCCCCCGCCCCCGCCTCCAACCCCCGCCAGCCAAGCCAGCTTCGCCCGCTCCGCCAGCAGCCGCGCCGTCCCACCCTCCAGAGCGGTCTTCCGCACCCACCCCCGCTCCCCGCGCCGGACGAGCTCCAGCCCCGCCCCCGAGCACCCCGACAGCGACACCCCGACGCCCACCGCGTCCCCACGAACCCCGCCGCCCTCAGATGGCTCAGCGCACACCGTCACCGGAGTGCTATCGGCCCCCCAACCCGCCGAATCGAGAAAAACCCCCCAGCCGGACACCACCCCGTTCCGGCACCCCTCACCCGACCAACGCCGCACCGCTCGGAATCGGGGCCCCGACCCGCGCCACCACACCCGCCGCTACGCGCCCCCCGAGCGCCCGCTCCATCGCCTCCCGCACCCCCCGGGTCTCGGGCCCCTCGTCGTCGAACCGACCCTCAAGCAGCCTTTCGATCCACTCCCCGGAGTACGCGCAGATCAGCCGCCCTTCCGGCAGGCACGAGCACCGCTCGTCGAAGCTGCCCGCGAACGAACCCCCGTCCACCGTCACCTCTCCCGTCGACCACGCCCGGAAGTTGACCGCCTCCGGCGTCCGCCCCGTCCCCACGCTGAAGCAGTTCCGCACGATCGCGTAGTACGAGCCCAGGGCCTGCTGGTACCAGGGCGTCCGCAGCAGCCGACCGAGGCGTTCCCAGCGAGTCTCGCGGAACAGCCCCACATCCGCCGCAAACCCCGCCATCACCGAGGGATCCAGCCACAGGAACGGGTGCACGAACCGCCGGACGTGCGTCTTGCCGCACCCGGGGTTCTCCAGCCCCGCGTACAGCTTCCGCGCAAAGTGGTTCAGCTTCCGCAGATCCCCCGCCCGCCCGAAGAAGCACTCATCCCCCATGTAGAAGGGCTTCGTCACCTCGAACCAGGGAATCCACACCTTCCGCTCGAAGACCCGCGCCCCGAAAACCTCCCCCGCCGGCTCCGCCCCCCCCGCGATCAGTTCCTCCAGGAACCGTCGCCCGATCCCCACATCGCACCGGGTCTTCAGCACCAGTTCGTCGTCCCCGATCCGCCCGGGCTTCTCCAGCCCCTCGTGCAGGCTCCGCATCTGGCGCCAGATGTTCCCCTCGCCCGCGTCGCGCTCGTCCGGCGTTTCCACCAGTCGCACGCCGTGACGGCGGAGCAGCCAGAACGCCCCCGCGGTCGCGTCCACCGCCCCCGCCCAGGTGCTGAGACGCACCTCGCCCACCAGCCCCGCCCGCCGGAGCCCGTCGAGATCCCGCAGCGAAGCCTCGAACCGCTCCAGATCACGGGGCAACCCCGTGAACACCACATGCACGAGCCCGGTTCCCAAAGCGACGCTCCTTCGGGCAACCAATGCCCCGCCCGACATCGGCCACCCACCACCCCCTCCTGAACTTTGCCTCCCCCTGATGGCCGATCGCCGATCCCCAGTCCCCTCGCCTTCTACCCTCCCCCCATGACTCCACCCCCCTCCCTCAATGTCCTCCTCATCGGCGCCGGCGCCCGCGAGCACGCCCTCGCCCAAGCCATGACCCGCTCGCCCCGCCTCGGCACGCTCTACGCCACCGACACCACGAACCCCGGCATCGCGTCGCTCGCGAAGCCGGTCGATGTCCCCGTCTCCAAGCGCGAGATCTACCGACTCCAGCAGTTCTGCGACCGCCACGACGTCGGCCTCGTCGTGATTGGGCCGGAAGACCCACTCGCCGAAGGGTTCGCCGACGACCTCGCCAAGCGTCTCGACTCCGACCGTCGCCGCCCCGTCTTCGGCCCCACAGCCGCCGCCGCCCGCCTCGAGGCGGACAAGGCCTACGCCAAGCACGTCATGCGCCAGGCCTCCGTTCCGACCGCCGACGGCAAGGCCTTCACCGACCCCGAAAGGGCCCGCGCCTTCATCGAGTCCCGCGACGAGCTCTATGTCATCAAGGCCGCGGGCCTCGCCAAGGGCAAGGGCGTCATCGTCCCCGACACCCAGGCCGAAGCCCTCGCCGCCATCGACAACATCCTGGTCAAGCGAGCCTTCGGCGACGCCGGCAGGACCATCATCATCGAGGAACGCCTCGAGGGCCGCGAAGCCTCCGTCCTCGCCCTCTTCGATGGCAAGACGATGGCGGTCCTCCCTCCCTGCCAGGACCACAAGCGCCTCCTTGAGGGGGACAAGGGCCCCAACACCGGGGGCATGGGCGCCTACTGCCCCACACCCCTCATCACCGACGAGCTGATGGACGAGATCCAGCGCGACATCCTGATCCCGACGGTCGACGCGATGCGCCGCGACGATGTCCACTTCACGGGCGTCCTCTACGCCGGCATCATGCTGACCCCCGCCGGCCCGAGAGTCCTCGAGTTCAATGTCCGCTTCGGCGACCCCGAGTGCCAGCCCCTGCTCGCGAGACTCAAGTCGGACCCCCTCGACCTCCTCTACGCCACCGCGACCGGCACCCTCGATCAGGTCGACATCGCCTGGTCCGACGATCCCGCCCTCACCGTCGTCCTCGCCTCCCACAACTACCCCGAGAAGCCCAGAAAGGGCGACCGGATCACGGGCCTCGAGGACGCGGAGCAGGTCGAGGGCATCACCATCCAGCACGCCGGCACCGCCCGCAACAACGAGGGCGACATCGTCACCGCCGGAGGCCGCGTGTTGTCGGTCACCGCCACCGCCCCGACGATGCAGGAAGCCCGCGACCGAGCCTACCGCGCCGCCGACAAGATCCACTTCACCGGCAAACAACTCCGCCGCGACATCGCTCTCAGCCTCTAACGGTGCCACTGACCTGGCTCTGCAGGTCAGTGCGCTCTTGCAGCGACCAATTTCCCGGTGCCAGCATCCGCTCAGCGGGTGGTGCCAATCCAACGATCGATATCACCGGACGCCTGATCTTCGCAAAGCGAAGATCAGGGTGAGCCTTCCTATGGCCCTTTGGCCCTTTGCAGATCTGGCTATTTGCTACGGCGCTGTCCGCTGCCGAGCCACCCGGAGCTGACCGATCGACCGGTCCGCAGAAGACACCAGCTGGCACGCCTCCGCCAGCCTCGCCAGCACCTGCGCGTGCACCGCGTCCAGCGCTGCGCTGAACTCGGATCGAACGATCATCGCGTCTTGTTGTCTTGCGTCCGGTTAAACAGACGGTCGCGTGTTCCCCGGGCTTAGGGACGAACGAGTCGCCCGTGCGGGCCAAGAGCCGGACCGTCTTCTGGATACATGGAGTACATTTGTCACCCGCCTCCCCTTGTAACGCGTGTCCCAAAAGACCCAAAGAAAATCGGTACAGAAAGCTATGCAAAACCCTTGCAGATACCATTGAGAGCCGATAAAATTCGGCCCGGCAAGACTGTGATGCGCGACACACGAGTGTCCCGCTCGTCGCAAACCATGGTCGTACCACCCCATCACGGAGATCGAGGAATGGTGCAGACAAACCGGGGAACCCTGCTCGTAACCCTCGCGGCCGCAGCCGCTTCCGCAAACGCGCAACTCGCAGCCAATGCCGGCGACCCATTCGCCGTCATCGCCAAGGCAACCTCCGTCGACGATCTCGCCCAGTCCACCTACCTCATCGACGCCTACGGCCTCGGAAAGGTCATCCACGACCTCCATGCCGACGGCCTTGATGACAGGGACTTCTTTAACTGGCTCGCCACCGGCCCCTTTGCGCAGGTGGCGGTCAGCGACTTGAACCAGAACGGCACCATCGACTGTCACGAGATCGTCGACACTCTCGCCCGAGGCCTCGCCGTCTACGCGGGCGACGCCGACGCCGACGGCCTCGTCAGTATCAAAGACCTCGCCTCCGCCATGTCGTCTATCGGCACCGTGTCAATCGCCACACAACTGCAGCCTGGTGACATCGATGCCAGCGGACGCGTCGACGCCAACGACATCGCCCTCGTCGGTACCGTTCATCATCGGACTTTCGCCGCGTCACACTTCGACGTCGCAGATCGCCTCGTCGCCATCTCTTCGGGCTCTTGCGGCGGCGGGGGCGGAGGATCCAGCAGCGCGAGCATCTATACCCCGCCCAAGCACTCCATTGGTGTCTCCGAAACCTATCCCGGCCACATCTTGGGCTACTCCAAGCCCTCCGTCATTCCCAACGACCATGACTTTGGTATCAGCACCACATGGCCCATCAGCTCGCACAACGCCTTCTGGAGCCACACCTTCCCCCCCAACCACTACGGCTTCATCTCCAACCAGTGGACTCGGCCCGACGGCCCCCACGCGTACCATGTCAGCGTCTCCAACCCACCCCACTCAAGGCAAACCAGCAAGTACTGGCCGCCGACCCACACCATCACGGTCAGCGAGGGCTGGTACCCGGACACCGCGCCGCCGCTCGAGCGCCACGCTATCCAGGCCAGCAGAACTTGGCCGCCCAACCACACCGCAGAAAACAGCGGCTCCATCGGCGAGCACGACCAGGTCTGGAGCATCCACGTGCCGAGGTCCGACCACCTCGCCGACTTTTCCGGCACCTGGGATCACGACCAGCAGCGCTCCGGGATCGCCTGGCCCCCCAACCACATCAAGTCGCCCTCCTCCAGTTGGCCCGACGGGCACCGCGCCAACACCTCCGTCTATTGGCCGCCAAGCCACATGACGCTCGCGTCGGGTGAGTGGCCCGACGGTACCGACACCAATTGGCCGCCCAACCACATGCCCGAATTCTCTGAGTCATGGCCCGCCCCCACGCCAGGAATCCCGCTCTTCCCGCCCGATCACACCATCTGGACCACAGCCGACCAGATCATCGATAACCTCCCCGATCTGCCCGGGACCGGCGGGCAAGGCGCTCAGTAAACGCACGCCCGCGACGCCGAGATCGACCCCAGACCGCCCGCTCCGCCGGGCGGTTTGCATGCACCCTAGAGAGGTAGCCTCGTGATCAATCTCGCAGTCATCGTTGCCTCCGCCGCGACGTTCGCCAACCCCGGCACGCCGATCGAAAACATTGTCTTCCATCAGCATCAACTCGAACGCTGGCTAGGAATCGACGCCACGGAGTCCCGCGCCGCCCACCACGCCGACTCGGGCACCGAAAGCGACCACACCGCCGCCTTCGAGGACCCCGAGGCCATCTTCCGGGCGATCCTCAACGTTATGCCCGCCGAGGCCATCGTCTACCCGAGTGAACGATACTACTACTACGAGTTCGACCTCGGGCACCGCCGCGTCAGCGGCAACATCCGCTTCACCGACGCCGAGGAAGGCATCGTCCACATCGGGTACTTCGACCGCGACAATCAGCGGGCCCTGCAGCACCGCACATTTACGCAGAAGGACGGGCTCGTCTGCCGCACCGTCGCCGAAGGCGAGTTCGAGGTCGAGTTCAACGGCACTACGCGACGCGTCCGACTCGCCCTCGATCCGCTCTCCATGGGACGCGACACCACCCGCGGCGACGACGAATGGGTCACCGGCCTGCTCGATGAGTCCGGGTGGACGCTCGCCCTCCTCTGGAACCCGGCAGAAAGCGGGTTCTTCTACGCCGTCGCGCCCGAAGCCCCCCGCCCCGAACGCCTCGTCCCCCTGCCCGAAGCCGGGGACAGACTCCTCATCGGGCGCAAGTCACGCATGGTCTTCTGGAAGGACGAGCACGACCGCCTCATCCTCGTCGGCGTCGCCGCCCGCAACATCGCGGACAACTCATGGTTCGACGGCCCCTTCGACCAGGTGCCCCCCCGACTCCCGCTGCGCGACAAGATCGAAGCCGCCTACCCCTATGTCAAGTACCGCGGCGGTATCGACGAACACGGCAACTTCCTCGAGCTCGACGCCCAACGCGTCGCCATCTCGCCCTACCAGAGCTACCGCTCCATCGATGAACTGCTCCTGCTCATCCAGGGCGTCATCGCAACCGATGCCGAAGCGTCGGTCGTGTCCGTGCTCACCTACGAGCAGAAGCGCGATCTCTCACGATCCCTCGCCGACGACCACGACACGCTCACCATGGGCGGCGCCCTCGGAGGAGCCCACCGCGACCACCGCACATGGGTGAGCCAGGGCTGGCCCGCCAACCACCACGCCCTCGCCAGCGGCCTGTGGCCGCGCGATCACCGCCAGGCCGACAGTTCGGACCGACGGCCAAACTCCGTCCCGGCAACGTGGCCCCGAGACCGCCGACCCGACACGCCCTAGCAACGACCCGCGACATTTCAGCCCAACATCGGCAGTCGAACGTCAGGGCGATCCCACCGCCACCCTCGCCGTCCCCCCCCCGACGCCTGACCTTCGCGAATCGAAGATCAGGGTGAACGTAACTCCCCCCGCCCCTCCAACCCCACCGCCCCCATCACCAGCACCGCCCCCGCCAGCGCACACCACCCCATCCCACCAACGCGCTGCCACTGATCGACAGCCTCCGCAATCACCTCGACCCCTCCCGGCGGCAGATACACCCCCCCAACCAACACCACCAACCCCAGCCCCGCCACCACCCGCGCCGCCACCCGCCCGCCCCCGAGCACCACCGCCCAAGCGACCGCGACCGCCGGCGCGATCAACAGAAAGTGCCGGCTCATCGACTGCGGGCTCACCGCGAGCATGCCGAGCATGAGCACCGCGAACTCCACCACCAGCAGCCGCCGAGGATCGCCCTCCACCCGCCCATTCCACCGCCCCCCGAGCCCGCGCCCCATAGCCACGACCAGCAGCCCCGCGCCCGCGCCGACCCCGAGCGCGACCAGCCAACCGACATCGCCGAACACCCGCACCGCCCCGCTCAGCGCCGACACCGACCCGTGCCACTCCACCGGGTGCGCCGCGCTCCCGCCCGCGATCCCGACCACGCCGGCCAGCTCCCCGAACCCCCGCACCGCGTACGACAGCCCCGCCTCCCACCCGTGCCCGGGCACGCCCGCCAGCAGCAGCGCTGCACCGACCAGCAGCGCCGACCAGAACTCCACCCACCGCCTCCGCCACGCCAGCCAGGGCAAGAGCACCAGCGCCTGGAACTTCACATTGATCGCGAGCCCGATCGCCGCCCCGCACACCCCGCCTCGCCACCTTCCACCCCCGACGGTCGCCAGCGCCACCGCCAGTGCCGCGAGCACCACCCCGTCCGTCTGCACCCACCGCAATTGCGAGCGGACCAATTCCACGCACGCCAGCACCGTCAGCCCCGCCACCGCCGGCACAAACGCGATGTCCCGGCGCACCCCGAGCCTCTTCGACACCCCCCAGGCGATCACGCCGAACGCGAACACCATCCCCCCCGCGCTCAGCCAGGTCCACGCGATCGCCCCCGCCCGCATCGACGCTTCTGCAAAGGGAGCCATCGCGACCGCGAGCAGCGGGGGATACAGGTACTCGCCCGCTGCGTCGTAGGGGCTCGCCCCGGCGCCAAACGCCCGCGCCGCCCACCAGAAATGAAAGAAGTCCCCGTACCGCGCCAGCGCCCCGGGGTCCTGCGCCGGTGAATTCGTCACGGGATCGCCGGGTGCCCCCGCCAGCCGACCCGTCGTCAGCCCGGCGAGCACCGCGATGGGCAGCGCCCACAGAGCAACGAAGGCCAGCGACTTGCCCCGCTGCCCGCGTCGCCCCGATGAACCTGCGTCCGCACCGCTCACCCCGCGAGGCTACCGACGCGCCGCCCCGTACGCGCCGGGGGCGAACAATGCCCCATGATCGCCACACCCCCCCGCGCCGACGCCCGCCCCCGCAACGTCCTCGGAGGCCCCCTCATCGCCTGCTCGACCGATCCCCTCACCGGGTTCTACCGCGACGGGCTGTGCCGCTGCGGGCCGGAGGACACGGGGCTGCACGCGGTCTGCTGCGTGATGACCGAGGACTTCCTCGCCTTCACCAAGAGCCGGGGGAACGACCTCTCGACACCCCACCCCGAGTGGGGGTTTCCGGGGTTGAACCCGGGGGACCGGTGGTGCCTGTGCGCGGCGCGGTGGGGGGAGGCGCTGGAGGCGGGGGCGGCGCCGCTGGTGGTGCTGGAGGCGACGGGGGAGCGGGCGCTGGAGTTGGTGTCGCTCGCGGACCTGCGGGCGTACGCGGTGGGGGGGTAGAAAAGAGCGGACGCCCGCTTTCGCGGGCGTCCGGTGTGGGATCAGGTTGTGCAACCCGCGATTACCGGCGACGACGCGCCGCGACCAGGCCGCCCAGGCCGAGGGCCGCGAAGGCACCCGGGGTGGGGACGATGTCGATCGAGACGTTGTCGATGAACAGCCGCGAGGTGCTGCCGATGTTGGCGCCGGTGGTGGCGGTGAACTGCAGGGTCACGCCACCCGACACGTCGGCGCCGGTGGTGGTGACGAAGCTGTAGAAGGTCCAGTCGGAGCCCGCGAACAGGGGGGCGCCGCCCAGGATCTCGCTCTTCGAGGTGCCGCCGCCGTCGAGCTCGCTGAAGAACTCGGCGAAGTTCACGCCGCCGGCCTCGTTGAAGCCCTTGGCCCAGAACGAGATGGTGACCTGCTCGTTGGCGCCGACCTGGCCGATGCCCACGTTGGCCTGCTTGATGATCGCGGCCGAGCCGGTCGCGACGTTGGACAGCTCGCCCGCGAACGAGCCGGCGAAGGCGTCGCCGGACACGTCGAAGGTCGAGTCGCCGGTCGGGAAGTACTGCCAACCCGAGGTGTCGCCCGCCTCGAAGTCGCCGTTGACGGCGAGCTCGACCTGCCCGGCGGCGGCGGCGGTGATGGCGGCGATGGCGATAGCGCTGGTGGTGATCTTCATCTCTGTGGTCTCCCTTGGCTCTGAAAGCCGTGTGCTCTTGTGCCCGGTGCGACTGACTGGTGTGCGACCCGCCACCCAGGCGAGTCCGATACACCGGACGCGTCAGAGCGTAACAGTTCCGGGAAGCGTTTTCCAGTTCTTGTCCGAAAACGGACGACATTTTTGTTCGAATAGGTTGGAGTGCCGATATCTCCGGGTTTTTTGACGGTTTCCGCGTCGGTGTGCATCCGGGCGTACTTGCGACAGTGTTCGCAGGTTTCCGGAACAGTTTCAAAAGACCGCCCTGGTTGGGCGGAAATGGGTGTTTTGAGCCGGTGTGGTTTGGAACGGATGAGCAGGGCCTGGGCCGCCTTGCGCCGGGAGTCCCGCTCGGCGGGGGTGTTCGCTGGATGGTCGGCGAGCTCGGTGAGGGCGGCGGTGGCGACCTGGCGGGCGTGGGGGGCGAGGAGTTCTTCGCGTCGCTCGGCGGCGCGGGCCATGCGGGACAGGAGGGCCTCGGTCTCGGGGTCCTCGAGCCAGTCGAGGAGGGCGGTGATGGGGACGTCGTGGAAGGCGGCGAGGCGGGGGAGGGAGATGGCGCCGTCGAGGAGGTCATGGAGGAGGGAGGGGACCTGCTCGGGGCGGATGGCGGGGGCGGGGCGGTCGGTGTCGGTGTGCTCGCTCATGCCCTCCAGTATCGGGCGGCGGGAGCATCGGTGCAAGGTGTTCGTTTGGATAAATGAGAGATTTGTTTGGTCTAGGGTAGGATTCCTAGGGGGCGGGTTGGGCAGAGGGGGTCGATGGGCAGGGGCCATGCGTCGTGCATGAGAGCCGTGGGCGTGTGGGGCTGGCGGTGTGTTCGCGGGGCGTGGAGGGGTCGTGGTTCGGAGGGCGTACGCGGAAGGGTGGCGCCGGCTCGGCGGCGTCAGCGTGCGGAGTGGGCTTCGGGGTGGGTGTCGGCGGACGGGGTGGGGACGCGGGGGATGCGGACGGTGAAGGTGGTGCCCTCCTCGGCGGTCGAGTTGACCTCCACCGTTCCGCCCTTGGCGAGGACGATCTCGCGGACGATGTAGAGGCCCAGCCCGATGTTGTGCTGGTTCCGGCGGGCCGCCGCGTCCCGGGTCACGTGGCTCTTGAGTGGATCGAATATGGTTGACAAGGCCTTCGGCGGGATCGGCGGTCCTTCGTTATGTACGGTGAGGACGGCTGCGGCGTTGTGCTGTGGCGATTCTTCCATCAGTACGGACAGGTCGACCGGCCCGTCGGTGGAGCCATGGTCGAGGGCGTTGCCCACGAGGTTGGAGACGAGCTGGCGCATGCGGGCGGCGTCCCAGACGCCGGTGATGGCGGGGTCGGCGTGCAGTCGCAGGGTGCGGCCCGGGTGGGTGGTGCGGTAGGAGGCGACGACCTCGCGGCAGAGGAGTGTCAGGTCGATGGGCTCGCGGTTCAGGGGCATCTCCTGGCCCAGGCCGCTGAGGGCGTAGTCGGTCAGGTCGGTGATGAGGTGCTGCATGGTCTCGGTGCTGGCGTCGATCATCGAGACTTCATCGACGGCGGGGGCGTGGCCTTCTTTCCTCGAGAGCAGGTGGGTGGCGATCCTGATGCAGGCGAGCGGGTTGCGCAGGTCGTGGCTGAGGATGCCCAGGAACATGCGGCGGGAGCGTTCGACGCGCTCGCTGTAGCTTTCGACCGCGTTGCGGAGCGATTGATCGAGTGCCTCGTTGAAGCGGATGATGTCGTCGAGGTCGTCCTGGTTCCAGTTCGGGAGATGCCGGGTCCAGAGTCGGAGCACGCTGGCGCGGACGGCGCGGTACTCGGCGACGACATCGGTGATGTGGAAGCCCTGGCCCGCGCGCTCCTCCCCGTGGAGGGTGGAGCCTTCGTCGAGGGCGTCGCTGGCGTCGCCTCCGGCGCCGGCGGCGCCTACTGACTTGCTCGCCTGCTGCTCGGGGCTTTGGTGTTGCTTCATGTCGCGGGCGACGGACCGCAGGATCGTTCCGGCGTCGTCGCGGAGCTCGAGGACGGTGAGGTCGGCGCCGGGGTCAAGGGTGCGCGCGAAGTTCTCCCACTCGACGAGGATGGGCTCGAGGTTGCT
>DAIQNV010000094.1:0-10632 GCA_036788215.1 Phycisphaerales bacterium
GAACATCCGCGATGTGATACCTTTTCCGAGAGCGCCCAAGCAGGCGGAGTTCTGACGCTCAGTCCGTCCCCACCGAAGCCACACTCGTCCCGCCCTCCCCGGGCGTCGTCAGCGTCACGGGGTCCCGCTCCGCCACCGGGATCGTCGGCTCCCGCACGAACAGCACGAACCCCCACAAACACGCCGCCAAAAACGCGGTGTACGCACCCACCCACCCCACGAGGCTCCGCACCTTCGGGTCCAGCTTCTCCAAGGGCTTGTTCGCCTTCTCCAGCAGCCTGATCATCGTCGGGCGGGCCAGCGTCCAGCCCCGCTGCGACAGCACCACCGCCCACGCCCACGCCCACACCGCCACCGGCGGCACGACCCACCGCGCGTACCGCCACGCGACGATCAAGGGACGCCACTTGCTCTTCACCTCGGGCCAGTCGGGCCTCGCCGGGATCTCGGGCCACCGGGGCGGCAGCCCGTCCGCCCGCGCAGGCTTCGCCTGGGCCCCCTTGCCCTTGCCTGATGCCTTCGATGCGGGCTTCACCGCCGCGGGCTGCGCCGCAGGACGAGGCGGAGGCGGGCGCATCCCCGCCGCCGGCGGGGGCAGCGTCTCGTGCTCATCAACGGGCGCGGGCTCGGGAGGCAGAGGCGCATCATCCATGAACCCATCGAGCCCGTCGTGGTCCTCGTCCGCCGCGTGGATGACCCCGTCGAGCCCCTCGCTCGCCATCCGCGCAAGCTGTTGGTCCAGATCGTCGATGCCCCCGGGCTCCCCCTCCCCGCCAAGTTCCTCCGAGGCGCTCGCGACCGCCGCCGCCAGCTCCGCTTCGACCGACGCCTCGGGCTCGGGCTCGGGTTCAGGTTCCGGCTCAGGCTCGGGCGCCGCCTCACGGGCCGCCTCGATCTCCGCGACCGGCTCGGGCAACGGTTCCTCAGCGCGTTCAGGCTCCCCAGTCGCCCCGTCGATCGCCGTCTCCGCGACCGGCTCAGCCTCAGGCACGTCCTGGTCGATCGCGCCCGCCTCCTCGCCGAACCGCGAAGGCGGCAGATCCGGCAGCTCGCGCCGCGCCTCACTGTCGATCTCGCGGATCGCCGACGACAGCTCCGCCTGCAGCGCCGCAAGCTCCTCAGGCGTGCGCTCGGGCGGCGCGCCCTCAAGCCCCGCGCCCTCAAGCCCCGCGAACGGGTCCGCGTCGAGCTCACCCGTCACATCGCCCTCGTCGACCGCCTCCGCCGCCCCGTCCTCCGCATCCGCGACCGGTCTCCCGGTCAGCGCCGCGATCTCCTCGTCGGAGAGCACCCCGGCCTCCGCCCCGCCCCCCATATCCGCATCCATATCCGCGTCTGCACCCACAGGCGCCGCCGGCTCGGGCTGAGGCACATCGATCGGCGGTGCCCCGGCGTCCTGCGAGGTCATCGCGCTGAACTCGCCCGACTCCCCGCTCGTCTGCCCCCGCATCGCGTGCTCGAGATCGCGCGCCAGCCGATCGGCATCGAGGCTCGCCGCAGCCGGGGTCTCGCCCCAGTCGTCGTCCTCGTCCTCCAGCCAGGCCGCCTCCTGCGCGGGCGCCGCCGCGACCACAGGCTCGTCGGGCTCCCCGCCCACGCTCGCGACAGAGGTCTCCGTAGGCACCGGCGCGGGCTCATCGCCCCGCTCCGCACGCACCTGCGCGTCCTCCGCCGTCTCCCGGCGCTCCGCATAGCTCGCGGTCCGGTTCGCACGGCTGTCAACCCGCGACACCGCCTTGTCCACGGCCGTGAGGAGCTGCTCGATCCTGCGGTCGAAGTCGATCTCCGGCCGCGCGTTGGAGGATCCGCGTTGAGGCATCTCCACGAGATCATCGGTACGGCGCGGTATCCACTCAAGCTTCTCGGGCCTCTGGACCCAAGAACCGTTCCAAACCGCACCGTCGCCACCCCAATCAGGGCAAGCACCGGGCCCCCGTTCCGGGCATGGGCCAAATCGACCATAACGACCCGCAACCTCAGATAGGGTGGTACCTTCTCCCAGGCCCACCACATGCACCGCATCCTCATCGATCCCCGCACGCTCGCCTCCCTCCCCCCGGGGGCCGACCTCGCGGTCGAGGGCGAGGAGGCCCAGCACGCGGTCCGCGTCAAACGCCTCCGCCCGGGCGAGCCCGTCGAGCTCATGGACGGCGCAGGCCGACGCGCACCCGGTGAGGTCGCCCACGCCATCAGCGAACGCCGCGAGACCCGCCTGATCGTCCGTATCGAAGCCGTCCACTCCGAGCCACCGGTCACGCCCCGCCTCGAGGTCTGGTCCGCAGCCCCGAAGGGCGACCGACTCGAAGCGATGGTCGACGAACTCAGCCAGCTCGGCGCCGCCGCCTGGGTCCCGGTCGAGAGCGCCCTCACCGCCCGCGAACTCACCCCAAATCGCGCCGAGCGACTCGAGCGAGTCTGCCGCGAAAGCCTCAAGCAGTGCGGGCGCGCCTGGACCATGGAGATCGGCGAGCCCGTCGAAGCCAATGTCGCTTGGACCGACCCTGCCGCCCGCGTCCTCGTCGCCGACGCCTCGGGCGACCCCTTTGACCCATCGATGCTCGCGGGCGCCCCGACGATCCGCCTCGTCGTGGGCCCCGAAGGCGGGTGGACCACCGACGAGATCGCCCACGCCCGCGCCGCGGGCGCCACGCTCCTCGCGCTGGGCCCGCACGTCCTGCGCATCGGCACCGCCTCCGTCGCGGGGGCCTCCGTCATCATCGCACACTCGCAGCGGACCGAATGATCGAAATACCCGCCGGTGCTCTGGCGACGCGGCGAGCGTCGGTGTACCTTTCTCGCGATGCTCCGCGTCCGCAGAGATCGGCGTCGGTTCGTGCGCTCCTTCGCAGCGTTCGCGATGCTCGCGCCCTTCCTGCTCTCCCAGCTCGCCTGGCTCCCCCTGGGCATGATCGGGGGCGCCTCGCGCCAGGTCGCGGTCTGGTCCAAGTGCGGACAGCGCCTCTGCGACTGCACGCCCGACCCCGCCTGCGCCCTCTGCCCCGAGGGCACGGCGCTCGCCTGTGCCGACGCCACCCCCGTCGCCAGCCAGGCCCCGCGCAAGACCGACAACAGCGAGTCCCGCGAACTCCAGCAGAAGATCGCCCTCGCCATCAGCGCCCTCGTCGCCATCGCGCACGACGACACCGCCTGCACGATCGCCCGCCCGCTCGCCATCGTCGGCCCCCGCGTCTGGGCGGTCGACGCCATGCCCGCGTCACGCACGCTCACGCCCGCGCCCCCGCCGCCCTGGGCCTGAGCCCCCTCTCCCCGGATCTCCGCGCCCCGACTTCGTCCTCGACACCCTTCGAGAGGTGGTGCCCTTGCGCCGCGCGTTCACGCTCATCGAGCTGCTGGTAGTCATCGCCATCGTCGCGCTGCTCATCGCGATCCTGCTCCCCGCCCTCGGCGCGGGCAGGAACGCGGCCCGACGCGTCGCCTGCCTCGTCAACCTCCGCAGCCTGCAGACCGCCCACTGGTCCTACATCGTCGACCACGACGGACGCATGCTGGGCACCACCCACAGCGGCTCCTGGACCGACGTCCTCCGCGATTACGACGAGACCTTCCTCCTCCGCTCCCCGGCGGACACCAGCGTCCACTTCGAGGAGCCCTACGAGGACAGCGCCACGCCACCCACCCTCCGAGCCACCAGCTACGCCATCAACTACGAGCTCAGCCCCGACAACCCGAGGGGAACCGCCACCATCGACGCGGTCCCCTTCCCCGTCGAGACCGCACACTTCGTCATCAGGGCCTACGAGGGACGCGGCGCCGTCTCCGACCATGTCCACCCCGCCCTCTGGTGGAGCCCCATACCGGGCACCACCGCGGGAAAGGCCGCCGCGGAGATCCAGACCAACGCCCACGGCGGCGAGCACGCCTCGCCGACCGCCGAATCCAACTACGGCTTCCTCGACGGACACGCGGAAACCCGCGCCTTCGAGGGGGTCTACCAAGACCGAAACCAAAACAGCTTCATGCCCGCCAAGGTCCACTGAACACCACGCGGGCGCGACAGCACACGCAGAACACAGACAGGGAAACACACGCCATGCACCGTTCCATCGCCATCACCGCTCTCCTCGCCGCCGCCTGCACCGCCCACGCCCACGACGGACGCCGGCTCGAGATCAAGGTCATCAACGACCAGATCGTCACCCAGGGCTACAACTCCGCCGGCGTCGACGACGGAGGGGGCGTCGTCCGCCCCTACTACAACGCGATCCATGGGCATTGGTCCTACAACCCAAGCCCCGCCATCAACGCCTCCTCCGCCGACCTGCCGGGCTTCGATGTCTTCGCGGGCTCCGCCCTCGCGGGCCACAACATCATGATCGAGCTCGTCGGCGCGAAGAAGTGGATCGCCCCGCCCATGATGCCCACCCCGGGAACCGTCCCGAACCTCGTCGCCCTCGACGCCTCCGAGGAGATCTTCGTCAGCCATGGCTCCAGCCTCGTCAGCACCAACGCGATGGGCGCCTTCGAGCTCGTCTCAAACGTCTCCCCCTCCGGCACCCTCGATATCGACCTCTCCTACGACGTCGCCGCCCGCCCCTCGGGCGTCCTGATGGTCCTCGAGTTCGTCCTCTCGACCGACGCCTCCGGCATCGCCGCCAGCGACACCGTCCACATCATCCTCTCTCCCGACGGCGCCACCCCCATGCAGAAGCTCCACCACGCCTCGCTCTACCTCGAAAGCGTCCTGGGCACCCCCGTGCCCGCCCCGGGCGCGGTCGCCATGCTGGGCCTCGGCGGACTCTTCGCCGCCCGCCGCCGGCGCTGACCGACACAACCACCCGGCCCCCGCGGAGACGCGGGCGCCGGGCTTGGCCAATGATGCCCCATGAAGACCCAGACGAACATCGTCGCTCTGGCCCTCCTCGCCATCAGCCTGTGCGTCGCCCCCGCCCGGGCCCTCGATCCCGACACGCGTCAACTCGCCCGACGAACGGTCGACAAGGCGATCGAGTACCTCCGCTCGCAGCAGGACCCCGAAACCGGAGGCTGGGCGGTCAACCCAAGGGGCCCCACCTTCCCCGCCATCAGCTCCCTCGCCCTCACAGGCATGCTGCTCGACCCCAGGATCGACGCCCGCGACCCCGACGTCCGCCGGGGCATCGACTTCGTCCTCAGCCACCGCCAGCCCGATGGCGGGATCTACGACCGCGTCCTCCCCTCGTACAACACCGCCATCTCCATCAGCATGCTCAGCATGGTCTATGAGCCCGAAGCCGCCTCCGCCATCCAGGGAGGCATCGGTCTCCTCCGCCGCGTGCAGTGGGGGGCCTACGACCACCAGAGCGAGACCATGCCCGAAGCGCCCGATTGGCGTGAGCCCATCGACGAGTCCCACCCCTTCTACGGAGGCGTGGGCTATGGCAACAACGGTCGCCCAGACATGAGCAACACCCAGTTCTTCCTCCAGGCCTTCCAGGACGCCGGCGTCAGCTCCGAGGACCCCGCGGTCCAGCGCGCCCTCGTCTTCCTCCGGCGCACCCAGATGCACGGGGAGATCAACGAGCGCGACTACGCCGAGGGCAGCCGCCAGGGCGGCTTCGTCTACGCCACCGTCCCCAACACCGAAAGCGTCGACGAGTTCCAGGGCCAGAGCCAGGCCGGCACCCTGGTCGAGACCCTCGCCGACGGGCGCGAAGCGGTCCGTCTCCGCGCCTACGGAAGCATCACCTACGCCGGCTTCAAAAGCCTCATCTACGCCGACCTCACCGCCGACGACCCGAGGATCGAAGCCGCCCTGGGCTGGATCCGCGAGCACTTCACCCTCGACGAAAACCCGGGCCTGGGCGACCAGGGCCTCTACTACATGTACCTCACGCTGGGCCGCGCCCTCGACGCCTGGGGCGAGAGCGAACTCGAACTCGCCGCCCCTCCGGGCCAGACCCGCTCCGTCCGCTGGCGCGAGGCCCTCATCGCCAAGCTCGCCGAACTCCAGGAGGACGACGGGAGCTTCGCGGTCCGCTCTCCCCGTTGGATGGAAGACAACAAGGTGCTCATCACCTCGTACGCCCTCATCGCCCTCCAGCACGCCGCCCGCTGATCACGCTCCGCCCTCGAAAGGACCACAAGTGACCAACGCCACCTCCGCCCCCGCCTTCAGTGAGCCCATCGCCTCCCTGCGCGACCACCTCCTCGAGATCCAGAAGCTCAGCAGCATCGCGCAGCTCGTCAGCTGGGACCAGGAAACCTACATGCCCCAGAAGGGCGCCGGCTACCGCGCCGAGGAGTCCGCCCTCCTCAGCACCCTCATCCACGAGCGCAAGACCAGCCCCCGCGCCGCCGAACTCCTCGCCGCCGCCGAAGGCTCCGCGCAAGCGAACGAAGACGACCGCATCGCCGCCATGATCCGTGAGGCCCGGCGCGACTTCGACAAGGCCAGCAAACTCCCCGGAACCCTCGTCAGCGAACTCGCCGAAACCGGCAGCCGCGCCCAGGAAGCCTGGAAGTCCGCCCGCAAGAAGAACGACTTCAAGGCCTTCCAGCCCTGGCTCGAGAAGATGATGACCCTCACCCGCCAGAAGGCCGAGTGCTACGGCGCCCCCGCAGGCGGAGAGCTCTACGACGCCCTGCTGGACGAATACGAGCCCGACGCCCGCGCCGCCGACATCGAGGCGGTCTTCAACCCACTCGCCGACCGCCTCACGACCCTCGTCGCCGACCTCCTCGACAACGGCACACCCCCCGACGAGTCCCCCTGCAAGGTCAACGTCCCGGAAGCCGCCCAGCACAAGCTCGGCCTCCGCGTCATCGAGGCCCTGGGCTTCGACATGCCCGCCGGACGACTCGACGTCACCACACACCCCTTCTGCTCAGGCATCGCACCGGGCGACACACGACTCACCACCCGATACAGAACCGACAGCTTCACCGACGCCCTCTATGGAACCATGCACGAGTGCGGCCACGGCCTTTATGAGCAGGGCCTCCCCAAGCTCGGCCCCGATGGCGAGCGCTCCCCCTGGTACGGAACCCCCCTCGCCGACTCCGTCAGCCTGGGCATCCACGAAAGCCAGAGCCGCATGTGGGAGAACCTCCTGGGCCGCTCCCGCCCCTTCTGGCGCTGGGCCAAGCCCATCGTCGACCAACTCTTCGGCAACGTCCACGCCGAGTTCGACGCCGAAGCCCTCTACCGCGCCTGCAACACCGTCGAGCGATCCTTCATCCGCGTCGAAGCGGACGAAGCCACCTACAACCTCCACGTCATGCTCCGCTTCGGCATCGAGCGCGCCCTCATCAAGGGCGACCTCGCGGTCAAGGACCTCCCGGGCGTCTGGAACGAGCGCTTCGAGAAACTCCTGGGCCAAGAGGTCCCCGACGACACCCGGGGATGCCTCCAGGATGTCCACTGGAGCTTCGGTCTCATCGGCTACTTCCCCACCTACACCCTGGGCAATCTCTACAGCGCCCAGTTCTGGGAAACCATCAACGAGGCCCACCCCGACCTTGACACCAGACTCGCAGCCGGAGACTTCGCCCCCGTCCTCGACTGGAACCGCGAGCACATCCACCAGCACGGCCGCCGCTACACCGCCAGCGAACTCTGCCAACGAGCCACCGGCAAGCCCCTGAGCCCCGAACCCCTCCTCCGCCACCTCGAGAGCAAATACCGAGCCATCTACGGGCTCTAGAGCAGCTATGCCTCAGGCGTAGCGGCGTGAGTCCCTTCAGGCCCGCCGGATTCCATCCGGCGCGGCCGTACAAGAGCGCGTGTGCGCCCGGAGGGCGCTACGGAGCGGGAGAAACAGCTCTGATACCCGGTCCCCTTCCCTCGGTAAACGACCCAACTCTGCCCAAGGTCCACAAACCCCCACCCCACCCGCGTAGCCCGGAGGGCTCCCCCGCGCTTCCATCTCATCCCCGCCCCCGGATTCCGCTGGGGCCCCGGGGGGTCGATGGGGTACGCTGGATCATCTCGGGGGGATCGACGACGACAGGGGGCTGAACTGAGCTGGGCCGCCGACAGTTCCGACCAGGGCATCGAGCCCCCGGGCGACCAACACGTCGCCCGCCCGATCCTGCGCACCCCGGGCTCGGGCTACGCCTCCGCCGAGACCCAGGCCGACCTCCTCGCCGAAGCCGAGCGCGCCGTCAAGGACCGCTACCGCATCGAGCACCTCGCCGGCGCCGGGGGCATGAGCCGCGTCTTCAGCGCCCGCGAAGCCGGCACCGGCCGGCGCGTCGCGGTCAAGCTCCTCCGCGTCCGCGACCCCTCCCCCCGCCTCGACCCCACCCTCCGCCTGCACCACCGCCTGGTCAACGAGGCCCGCTCCATGAGCCGCCTCGACCACCGCCACCTCTGCAAGGTGCTCGATGTCTCCATCCAGGGCGACATCCCCTACCTCGTCATGGAGTGGGCCGATGGCGTCGACCTCCGCGCCGCCTGGCGCGACCAGGACCGGCGCCACCGCCTCGCCCTTTTCCTGAAGGTCGTCGACGCCATCGCCGCCGCCCACCACGAGGGCGTCGTCCATGGCGATCTCAAGCCCGACAACATCCTCGTCGACCGACGGGGCGAGCCCACCATCGTCGACTTTGGCCTGGCCCGCTCCGAGCGCGACGGGCCCATGGGCCTCGCCGGCCCAGGAGGCACCCCGGGCTACGCCCCCCCCGAAGCCTTCGAAACCGGGGCCCCCGTCGCCCCCGCGACCGATGTCTTCAGCCTGGGCGTCCTCCTCTTCGAATTGCTCACCGACCAGACCCCCTGGCCCGACGATCTCGCCCCCGCCATCCTCGTCGAGCAGATGAAGCACTCCGACCCCCCCCTCCCGGAGCAGTTCCGCCCCGACACACCCGCCGACCTCCAGCGCATCTGCCTCGCCGCCCTCGAGCGCGAGCCCGCCAAGCGCTACGCCTCCGCCGAGGAAATGGCCGCCGACCTCCGCCGCTCGCTGCGCCGCGAGGGCGTCCTCGCCCGCCCTTCCGTCCTCGTCCGCCGCTTCGACGCCCAGGTCCGCCGCACCATCGACGCCACCCGCGAGTGGCTCCGCCTGGGCCTCATCAGCCCCGAAGCCGCGGGCCAGATGCTCAGCAGGCTCAACGCGATGGAACGCGCCGAGAGCCCCTGGGTCGCGGATGCGCGCAGAGCCACCTGGACCGCCGCCGCCCTCCAGACCGGGGGCACCCTCATCGTCCTGGGCCTCGTGGCTGGCCTGGGCCTCTCCGGCCCCTTCGCAGGCTCCCTCCCCGCCCTCGCCCTCGTCTGGACCCTCGCCCTGGGCCTCATCGCCCTGGGCGTCCGACTCGTCCGCCGCCAGGAACAACGCATCGGCTCCGCCCTCCTCTGGGCCGCCCTCCTCTGCGCCCCCGCCGCCGCCTGGCTCACCGTCGACCGCGCCCTCGGACTCGGCGGACAACCCGCCCTCCCCGCCAGCACCATGCGCTGGCTCTCGGGCCTCATCGGGGGCCACGCGGTCCTGGGACCCACCGACGCCCAGCTCGCCGCCGTCTCCCTCGCCGGACTCATCGCCGCCCTCATCGCCCGCTGGGCCGCCCGATCCAGCGCCTTCACCCTCGCCGCGGTCGCCTTCGCCTTCACAGGCTGGCTCTCCCTCGCCGAAGCGATCGGCGCCGCCCCGGGCCTCATGGTCCTCGCCTTCGGCGTCGCCCTCATCGGTCTGGGCCTCAGCCTCGACTGGGAAGAAGAGCGCGAGAGCGTCCGCGTCGGCGCCGCCCGGGGCCGCCCAAGAGATGCGCGCATGGTCCTGGGCGTCGCCTGCCTCGCCACCCTCGTGGGCTCGGTCGTCTGGGCCGCCGTCCTGCCCGATGCCCTCTTCGGAGGCCCCATAGGCCAGGGTTCCGGCCTCAGCGCCTGGGGCGCCGGCCTCCTCCTGGGCGCCATCGCCCCGGGCCTCCTCAGCTTCATCTGCGCCCAACGCGCCACCCCCATCCGCGCCCGCATCGCCTCCCTCGCCCGCTGGCAGGCCGCCACCCAATTGATCGTGGGCCTCGCCCTGCTCGAGCTCGGCGCTGCACTGGGCACCCCCATCGGAGAGCCCCTCCTCTGGTTCGCGGGCCTCCTCGCCGGCTCCGCCCTCGCGATCTATGTGGGCGTCCGCCTCAAGTGGCGGGGCGTCCTCTTCGCGGGCCAACTGGGCCTCGCCGTCTGGACCGTCCGCCTCTTCGCAAGAGCCGAAGGCCCGGGCCCCACCGCCGCCCTCGCCGCCATCATCATCGCCCTGGGCCTCGCCCTCATGCTGACAGCCTGGCAAGCCCCCGCGTGGCGCGAACGAGCCAAACTCCGCCGCTGGGCCAAACGCAGAAAAGAAAGCGGCGAAGGCTGGAGCTCCAAGAGCTGGGGCTAACGGTCCGCCGACGAGCACCGCAACCCAACTCACCGGTGGGACGGCTGTCCAGGCCGGCCGCGCCTCCGATCTCCTCCCCCGTCGCCGAAGGGTGGGGCGGGGGAGGTGGCATCGCGCAGCGATGACGGAGGGGGTAAAGAACAACAAAGCGCAGCGCTTCCTCTGCCTTTGTTCTCCTCCCCAGCGCAGCGCCTCCCCTTTTCCTGATCCTCCCCCGTTACCGAGGGTGGGGCGGGGGAGGTGGCCCGCAAAGCCGGAGGGGGCTGCCCCAAGCGCAGCGCCTCCCCCCTCTCCAAGCCTCATCGCTCACCAACGA